>JBCCYM010000037.1:0-18441 GCA_039190005.1 Pseudomonadota bacterium | reverse complement strand
TGATCGCTGATCACATTCGCTCGACGGCTTTTTTAATTGTTGACGGCGTGCGCCCTTCTAATGAAGGTCGCAGTTATATTCTGCGCCGCATTATTCGCCGTGCCATTCGCCATGGTCATAAACTCGGATTAACCGATACCTTCTTTTATCGTTTGGTACACCCCTTAGCCGATGTCATGGCAGCAGCTTATCCGCTACTTTCGCGAGAAAAAAATGTGATTGAGCAAGTCATTCAACAGGAAGAACAACAATTTGCCCGCACTTTAACGCAGGGCATGGCGATACTTGAACAAGGTTTAGCAAAATTATCCGATAAAATTATTCCCGGGGAATTAGCGTTTACTTTATATGACACCTATGGTTTTCCAGTTGACCTCACTGCCGATATTGCCCGCGAGCATGGCTTGACCATTGATTATGATACTTTAGAACAAAAAATGACACAACAACGGCAGCAATCACGCGAAGCGGGTCAATTTAAACCGCAAGCAGGCAATACATTAGCAATACAAGGTAATAGTCAGTTTTTGGGTTATCAGTATTTACAACATGATGGCGTGATTACGGATTTACTTATCAACGAGCAAGCAGTAAAAAAATTAGAAACAGGCAATAAAGGCATTATTGTCCTTGATCAAACGCCTTTTTATGCTGAAAGCGGTGGACAGGTTGGTGATCGTGGTAACATTGAAAGTGAACATGGCGTATTTGTCGTCGAAGACACGCAAAAACAAGGAGCCGCCATTTTACATATCGGCCATGTGCGTTCCGGTTATTTTGCTATTGATGATAAAGTCAACGCGCAAGTTGATCACGCTAATCGCCAAGCTATAGTACTTAACCACAGTGCCACCCATCTTTTACACGCCGCATTACGTCAACAACTGGGCAAACATGTGGTACAAAGAGGCTCTTTAGTCGCGGCGGATTATTTGCGTTTTGATTTCTCTCATCCACAACCATTGACTGATAAAGAATTAACTGACATTGAAAAACGAGTTAACGATAATATTCGTCTTAATCATATGGCAATAACAGAAGAAATGTCGCCGGCACAAGCACAACAAGCCGGCGCGATGGCATTGTTTGGAGAGAAATATGGCGACAAGGTTCGGGTATTAAGCATGGGCGATTTTTCCAAAGAGCTTTGTGGTGGCACGCATGTTAAAAACACTGGTGATATCGGACTATTAAAAATTACCAATGAAACTGGTATTGCTTCCGGCATTCGCCGTATTGAAGCCGTGACTGGGGAAAAAGCACTGGACTGGCTAGATAAACAAAAAGAAGATTTTCTAAATGAAATCACCACATTGAAAGAAAAATCAAAGCAACAAAATAAAGAATTAAAACAATTGCAACAGCAATTACATCAACAACAAAGCAGTAATTTAACCGATCAGGCAAAAGAAATTGATGGCATTAAAGTGCTCGCGGTACGCATTAAAACGGCTTCTTCCGATGTCTTGCGCGCGACACTTGATCAGCTTAAAAACAAACTCGGTCGTGCGATTATTGTATTGGCTTCAGAGAATGGAGAAAAAATAAATCTGATTGCCGGTGTTTCCAAAGATTTAATACCACCATTTCATGCTGGCAAATTGGTGAATATGGTCGCCGCGCAAGTCGGCGGCAAAGGTGGTGGTCGCCCGGATATGGCGCAAGCTGGCGGCAATCAGCCACAGCACTTGGATAAAGCCTTGGATAGTGTTTATACCTGGGTAGCTGAGCAAAAAACGAGTTAATTCAATGCTACCACACACCCACCGGTGGCACAAAATAATCCACTGTTTCAGTCTGCGCTCCCCCATCCTCTTCATGCGATGCAGCAATTGTTAACCTAACCAACGGTCCGTTTTCGATATAGGGTATATAAGTCACCAATAATCTTGGTTTAATCACAACAGTCGTCTCGTTTTGTTGTATTTTATCAAACGTAACAATATCACGATAATAATGACTACTTTCAGTTAACTGCACATCATCGATACTTATGCCACCAGGACGATGAACTGTGGCTTTGTAAAGATCGGGTGCCATTTCGTCAATTAACCACAAACCTGGGGCATAATCATCCAATGTGATGGTAATTGGTTGAACAATTTCATCAAATAAAATCGATTTAAACAATTCATCATCAATATTGTCATACATGATAAGTGTCGGCATCCGCACATCTGCCATACAGTTTGTTGCCCCTCGCTTTTGATTGTTATAAGAGCCAAAATCAAATACGCAGCCGCCATTGCTAGCCAAGGCGTATATAGGTAAATCAACTGGAAATTGTTCAAGATTAATATTATTAGCTGTTAGAGTAATCGTCGCAGGACAACCTGTAGAGTTACAAATTACTCCTCTTGACCGATCCCATGTATGTCCTCCCGTTAATCCATTATAAAAAGACACTGTTGTAAAGACATCACCACTCCATACAACATGTTTTAAATTTTCTTCAATGTCATAAAAAGAAGTATTATTCTTTGTATATGTCCAAAAACCATATAACATTTGGTCGCTATCTTGATTAAAAAACACACTATCATCAACTGTTGCATTGCCATCATGATCTTGATTAGGATTGTTATGCCAGAAGCCATTTTTACTGTAAATCTGTCCAACGCCATCAGCAAGTGGTTTGGGACCAGCAACACCTGAAAATATAAGCCCACCGGTTTGCTGCATCACATTTGATAACTGAACTTCCTGTAATTCTGTAGACGTTGGTGAAAACACTTTATAAAGCTGCTCTATCCGTTTATTATCAATATGTTTAGGTTTAATGCCAGCAAGCATCATGCGATCATACTCTAGCATCACTAAATTTCTTGTTATCTCCAATGACTCATCATCGCTTTCAGGCAAATGATTTCTTAAGGTTGAAACATCCGCAAGTGAGTTATCTATGTTATTAATGGTATTACTGTTGATCTGCTCACGCGACAACAGCTTACTGGGCACTTTTAATACTATTGCTGAAATAGAATGGGTATTGGCATCACGTAATGTATAAGCACTGATCCATCCAGCATATTGTGCATATACTTCTCTTAACACCTCTACTTTGTGATCAAAAATTTCATTGACGGCTTCTGTGCAAACTTCCATATCTGTACATGGTTCTATATTAAGCAATTCAAAGATAAAGTAGGCTGCATCGGCTGCAGCCACTTTCGCTGGATCATTGGCAGGAACGGTTTCATCTGCGCTATAATAGCTATGCGATGCCAAGGCTTTTTGTATTATGGTATACCATTTAGTTAAGGCAACCAAAGTGCGTATGGTATAATCCTGAAATAACATTGCCAGATGCGGTGTAACCATATAATAGTCTTCTTTTCCATGAGGATCAGTCCATCGAAATGAAAACTCATAACCGCTGCCACCAACAGCAGGATCACCGCTATAATAACGGTCAGCAATAACCTGATAATAAACACCAATTTTCAGTGGATTAGGAATATATGGTTTGGCTGTTTGTCCTTCATGATCAAATAATTTAGCCATTGAAACAAGAAAGTTGTTCAATGCTTCATAAATAACTTCCAACTCTCGTGCTTGTGGCATATATTGATCAACTTGTTCGTGAGTTAAACCCTGTTCATCAAAGGTTTGATTTAATTGTCCCATATATTGTGCATAGCTGTTATTAATAATTGCTTCGGCAGCATTAAATTCTTTAATAATATCACTGGCATACATTGACTGTAATAACAATGCGATATGGTCACTTTTTTGATCTATCAAAATTAGCTTATCTTTTATTTCATTAAGCCGATTTTGAATCTCACCGGCAAAATTAAAACCGTTATTACCACCGCCTACACCTAAAAAATTGCATGCCTTCTCAGGAATTGGCAGTCCTGCACATGTACTGCTTATTATAGAACCAACTGCCCGGTTTAATAAACTTGCAATTAAAGCCTGTCTAAGATCGAGTAATGGATTTTTTACATCATCACTCATAAGCATAACATCTTGAGCAGATACACCCTGCATTTCAATGTCATCATGATTTGTGTTTATGTTGGTTTTAATCCCTTGCTGGCGCACTCTATCGATAAATGAAACCACTTGTTCTGGTCGATTCTGACTACGATGATAGTTAATGGTAGATTGAAGCGTTACAAAAACGCTTGTTGAAAAATTTTTCTGTGGGTTTTGAATACTGTCCGAATAAATACAATCAGTGAGCTGCCCATCTTGCGGACACAATTTCACATGAAATGTATCAGGTAATTCATCAACCGGGGAAGAGAACGTGAAAGCTTTATCTGAAGCTGACTGGAATTGACCAATACTTTTACGCTGTTGGTCGTTATGGTCAGCAATAAACACATCATAGTTATCTGAATGATGTATCACCCGACTGATGGAAACATTGCCGTAAAACCTCTCACGCTCATCGTTATTTTCAACGGCAAACGCAGGCGCGCCTGCCAAACAAGCCAAAAGCGTTGCTATTATTATATTACTATTCTTATTTACCGCGTACATCTTGTTTCACCTTTTAGTAAATCACATAAAAAATTCCACATGCCTATAGAATTATTTAGATAAAATACTAACGGTAAAACAAATCTATTTCTCCATTATAGTACAGATTTTTTATTTATGTTTCTTTTGTTGCAAAAACTATTTTGCAGCGGCCGAATATTCTTCTTTAAGTTCAGCAATAATTTTTCTAACGGCAAAACCAATGGCACGATAATCGTATTCTTTTAGATTCGCCAGTGAAACCCGTGCTGACGGGTGATCCACTTCAAATCCTTTGCCTGGTAATAACACCACACTTGTTTCATCCGCCAAACGCATAATAAATTTCGCGCCGCCATAATTTTGCATCACCCAATCAGAGAATGCTTTGTTATGCACAGCTAAACATAATTGTTCAAGATCAATCATGGTATAATAATCAACCGCGTTGGCATCACTTTCGGCGAC
Organism: Pseudomonadota bacterium; assembly: GCA_039190005.1. Taxonomy (GTDB): domain Bacteria; phylum Pseudomonadota; class Gammaproteobacteria; order UBA12402; family UBA12402; genus JBCCYM01. The sequence continues at coordinate 13,500 of JBCCYM010000037.1, read as the reverse complement.
ATAACCTATCGCTTCATAGAGAATATGGTAACGTCGACGAATTAAGCGTTTTGCTTCGGCTTGGTATTGTTGACTCTCATCTAAAATATCACCAACTGCGAATAAAGTCATTTGCAATTGCTGTGGCAAAGATACGCCTGCGGTATGATTTAATGCTACTGAACGACTGTCCGCTACCATGCGATCAATAAATGCTAACTGTTGTGGTTCATTGGTCAAAGATGCATAGCGTTGGTTTAAAATCTCAGTGCTACTCTCAGGCAATGCTTTGATTAACTGATCAAAAACATTATTTTTGTGCAACATAATTGCGCCTAATCGCCAACCGGTTGCACCAAAATATTTGGAAAACGAATAAACACACAAGGTGTTATAAGGACAAACCGCAAATACCGAACGGAAATTATCCGCGAAAGTACCGTAAACATCATCGGTGACTATCATCAAGTCTTTTCTTTTTTCGGCAACAAGCTGAGATAAATTATTCAAAAATGCATCACTCATTTTTACCGATGTCGGATTGGTCGGGTTAACCATAAATAACATTTTTATTTGCGGATCAAGCAGTTTTTCCAATTCCGAACTTGGCACTTGCCATTGCTGTGATTCTTCCGCTTTGATATAAACCACTTCTAAATCATAAGCTGGTAAATGGGGAATTTCTAAATAAGGCGAAAATATCGGTGTAATTAAAGCAATCTTATCTTTCTTTCGCAAAAGCTGATTACATTGCAGTGATTCAAAAATATACGTCATCGCGGCAGTGCCACCTTCAGTAGCGAACACATCAAAGTCACTTAATTTTTCTCGCGACCCGCACAGTTGATAGCCTAAATAGACTTTGACAATTTCTTTACACAAAGACAACATTTTTGGCGGCACTGGATAATTGCAGCCCAAAAATGCTTCGGTCATTTCATGTAATAAATCCGCTTTATTAATGCCGAGATGATCATCGGCAAAGGATAATACCGATTGTAAAAAACAAATACCAGGCGCAGACGCGTTGATTTGCGCGTACGTATCAAAACGGTTAACAATTCCTTTTTTCTCCGGCAAACCACCGAATCCGGCACTGAGATAATTATAAGACCGTTCAGATTCTTGCAAGGCAAAATCACCAATACGCAGAAAGGCGTGGCGCGGTTGCGTCGCCAGAAAATTAGGATTACCACGGCCGGCATTCAACATCATACGTTCGTGATGTGAGCTTGCCATGTTAATCAAGACATCTTTAAGTTCAAACGGGCTAAGATTTTCTGTGTGTTTAGTCGACATGATAATACCTCAAATTAATGCACATTTTTAGTCACCAACGAAACAATTACCGGCCCCCAAAGCGTGAGCCAAATATTAGCAATGGTATAGGTCGCCGTAAACGCGACTACCGGCGTGGCATTACCAGCTTTTTCCAACAACGCGGCAAAACCAGGATTAGCGCTGCGACCACCGGCAATGGTTGCTAAAATTTCAATCGGATTTTTAATTTTCAAAAGATAATAGGCAATAAAAAACGTAATAATCTGTGGAATAATGGTAACCCCGATACCCAGTAAAAATAATTCCAAACCATGTTGTTTGATCGCGATTGTCGCCTCAGGACCAGCCGTAATACCCACTGTGGCAACAAAAACCGCCAAACCAAAATCACGCAAAAAATTTGACGCGCCACTCGGTAAAGCGCCAAAGCGAGGACGGCGTGAACGCAAAAAACCAAACAGCAATCCGGCAATCAAGCAACCACCACCGGTACCTAAGCTAAGTGACACACCCCACAGATTAACAGTCAACATCCCCAGCACTATGCCTAAAGCCATGCCAACACCAAAACTGATGAAATCGGTTATTTTTGCCAGGGAAATAATATGACCTATCCTGGAAGCAATGTGATCAAGATCACTGGCACGACCAACCAAAGTAAGATCATCACCATGTTTTAAGACTAAATCATCGCTTGCTTTTAATTTTTCCCCCAGCCGTGATATTGCGGTGATGAAAACACTATAATAGTTTTTTGCTACCCGATGATGAAATTGTTGAACAGTTTTACCATTGAGCTCACTGTTGGTAAGCACAATTTCTCTAGTTTCTTCGGTGATTTTCAGCAACGCTGGTTTTGCGACTTCTTGTTCAAACAATACATTTCCTTTGAGAAAATTTTCAACCGTTGTGGTGATCGCGACAATATCATCTGCCTGTAATACCGTATCGGCTTCAATCTCGACCAGTTTATTAGCACGCATCAACCCTTCAATGGCAATATCTCTTTTATTGAACAACTCTGAAATTTTGTGATTGATGACAGTAGAATTGGGTAATATTTTATAAACACGGGTATCTAAATCTGCAATCGCCTGAAATTGACCGGGCTCTAAAGCCACCGATTGCCGACCTGATGTTTTTTGTGCCAGTTTTTTAGCTTCCGCTCTGATATTCCAACGCATCATTGCCGGAAAAATAGCGGTTAACATTATAATCGGTCCAAAAGAACCGAAAATATAACAAACCGCATAACCGACTGCCACATTCGCTTGCATCGCTTGTATGACATGCGCTGGCAAATGCAACCTGGCAATGGCATCACCTGCTGTACCAATCATTGCCGATTGCGTCAATCCACCAGCAGCCAGGCCCGCGGCCGTGCCACGATCAAGATGAAAGACCCAAGCAGCAATCAATACACACAGCAACCCTAAAACACAGGTCATTGTCGCTGAAACTAACTGTATGCCAGTCTCTCTATTCAAAGACCGAAAAAATGCCGGCCCACCCTGATAACCCACCGCGTAAATAAATAAAGCGAAAAAAATACTACCAATACCTGCCGGTATTTTAACACCAAGCTGTCCAATCAGCACACCGACAATCAGTGATCCAGCAATACCACCCAGCACAAAGGTTTTAATACGAAATTTACCGACAAAATAACCAAGGGCGATGGTAATAAATAAAACCAGCAGTGGTGAGTTGATTAAAATATGATGTAATTTTTCAAGCATAGCTTTGATAGTTTTAATTCATTACCAATACAATACTTAATATTGTGATTGATGTCCAATTCAATTTGAGACGCACCGCGTCCTATTTTAGAAAAATTTGATAAAAAGCATGCGCGCTGCGCGTCGATTTTCTTGCGGTTCTTCTTCTAAAAGCAAATGTCTATTTGTAGCTTGACAGCTCAGCAGAACTATTTACAATAATTTAGCATGAATACGAATTTGACATTTTAACTCACTGTCATTCCCGCGCCCCTTCGACAGGCTCAGGGAACAATCCAGAGAACAAACTATATGCCTAAACATTTTTCTCCTGGATTGTTCCCTGAGCCTGTCGAAGGGGCGCGGGAATGACTTAGATAAGGATAATAATGGCAATTAAAAAAATAGTACCACTCGCAATATTAATCATCGCGCTTGTTTTGTTTTTTGCTTTAGAGTTACACCGCCACATTAACCTTCAACAATTAAACCTTTATCAGCAACAACTGTATGACTGGCGTGATCAATACTACGCGCTAACTGTGATTGTGTTTATGCTAATCTATATTGTCGCCACCGCCATTTCTATTCCTGGCGCGATTATTCTGACCTTAAGCGGTGGATTTCTGTTCGGTCTATGGTTAGGTACATGTTATGTTGTGATCAGCGCGACCATTGGCGCAAGCATTATTTTTCTGGCAAGCAAAACCGCTTTTGCCGATATGTTGAGTCGCAAAGCTGGCAATACCATTAAAAAATTAAAACAAGGTTTTCAAAACAATGCCTTGAGTTATTTGTTATTCCTGAGGCTGGTACCAATATTTCCATTCTGGCTCATCAACATTGTTCCCGGTTTACTCAATGTGCCTCTTAGAACATTTTTGATTGCCACATTTATAGGCATTATTCCCGGCAGTTTTGTCTATGTTTCCGTGGGCAATGGTTTAAGCGCGGTTTTTGCCCGCAATGAAACACCAGATCTGAGTATCATCTTTCATGCCAATATTTTAATTCCCATCATTGGTTTAGCGATTTTATCACTACTACCGATTGTTTATAAAAAAATACGACAGAAAAAGAGGACTGCTTCACATGACTAAACCATTAAACACGGATATTTGTATTATTGGTGCCGGCGCCGCTGGTTTAAGTGTTGCCGCGGTCGCGGCACAATTAGACCGCTCCGTGGTCCTGATCGAAAATCATAAAATGGGTGGCGATTGTTTGAATTATGGTTGTGTGCCCTCAAAAGCGCTCATCGCTGCCGGACATGTTGCTGAGACAATGCGTCAGGCAACTACTTTTGGCATTGACAAGGTTGAAGCCCATGTTGATTACGCGCAAGTAAAAGCGCATGTACGACATGTCCAAGATCAGATCGCGCCAAACGATTCAGTTGAACGGTTTACCAAATTAGGTGTAAATGTCATCCAAGCCGAGGCAAAATTTATGGATAAAACCCGCCTACAGGCTGGAGACAAACTAATCAAAGCAAAATACTTTGTCATTGCCACTGGCTCATCGGCAGCCATACCACCTATAACCGGTCTCGATCAAGTATCCTATCTCACCAATGAAACTATTTTTGATCTCGATAAAAAACCAGAACATTTGATTGTCATTGGCGGTGGTCCGATCGGTACAGAACTGGCGCAAGCGCATGCTCGTCTTGGCACAACCGTCACGCAACTGGTAGTCGGCAAACTACTGCCGAAAGATCAAGCGGATCTGGTACAAGTTGTTCGTGATGAACTCATTGCCAATGGTACGCATGTCATTGAAGATATTGACAACATAAGCCAGGTAGAACCATCAGGCGATAATATTATTGTACATTATAAATTAAAAAACCAAACACATAGCGTAACGGGCAGTCATTTATTAGTTGCGACTGGTCGCTCAGCCAATGTGAATGGTCTCAATCTTGAAGCTGCTGAAGTGGACTATAATCCACGTGGCATTATCACTGACAAACGTCTACGCAGCAGTAATAAACATATTTACGCCATTGGTGATGTCGCTGGTCCTTATCAATTCACCCACATGGCAAGTTATCAAGCCGGTATCGTCATTCGCAATATGCTGTTTAAATTACCGGCAAAAGTCGATTACCGCGCCGTTGCCTGGGTGACTTACACCTCTCCTGAACTCGCCCATGTCGGGATGCAGCCAGCCGAAGCGCGGGCTTATGACAAACAATGTCGAATGATTGAACTACCTTTTACCGACAATGACCGCGCTCAGGCTGAACGCGCGACCGCTGGCAAAATACAGGTAATTACCAATCGCAAAGGTATAGTACTCGGTTGTGATATCGTCGGCAATCATGCCGGTGAATTATTATTGCCCTGGTGCATGGCGGTACAACATAAACTTTCCATCCGCAAGATGGCTGATTTGATCGCGCCCTATCCCACTTTGAGTGAGTTGAGTAAACGTGTTGCTGGCAGTTATTACCAATCGACATTATTCAGCAACAAAACAAAATGGCTGGTGAAATGGCTGGATAGGTTGTTCTAAGTGAAATTATAGTGTTGGCGCGGAACGGGTTTGCGCCAACGCTATAATAGAGACTTATTATGATGCTGTTGTTGACGCGATTTGTGCTACAGTCAACTGTTGACCTCTGAGTACCTGTCTGATATTTCTTTCTGGAAAAATATCGCTATCCGCAGCCCAAACGCCACCACCTAGACTTGTCCAAGCACCGTTATCCCATCTGGCAATACCTCGCGCTGTAATTGGACTACTTCCGGTATTCTCAACCTCAGTAAAACTACCGGCAAAGTATAAGGCATTGTCAGTATCCAAATAAAGATCATCACCAAGATCATTAGAAGTTAAAAGATCCAAATTAACCGCGCCATCGCCCACAGATTGCCATTGTCCTGTACTAATATTGTATCTAGCAATACCTTCTGTATGCGCAATAGGTTGATTATTAGCATCATTTAATCCTCTAAATCCACCACAAGCATAAACAAATCCGTCATTACGCACTACCAGCTTTTTAATTGCTTTATTCTTATAAAATTCAAGATCTTGGAGGAAAGTCGGAATTCTACTCCACGCTTGTGATGATAAATCAAATGAAGTAAAAAAGGAATCTAATCCGGGCGGTGATTTCGGATTACCGCCAACATAAAGCATTGTACCCGCTTGATTAAACGCTAAAGCTTGTACCGTATTTTGAGGCGCATCACTATTATTTGTATTATTATCAGGTAACGCTGACCACTCACCAGTATTAAAATTGTACCTGGCAATGCGATTGGCATCAGTACTGCCATCTAACAACTGCGTAAACTGTCCCGCCGTATAAAGATAGTCGCCATTGACTTTAAAATTAAAAATTAAATGTGAACTTGCAGCATTAGCGGGCGGATTTGTGCCTAACTGTTGCCACTGAGTACCATCCCAATAGGCTACACTTTGTACTGATCGACTATCACCTGTTTCAGTAAAAGGGCCACCAGCATACAATATGCCATCGTAATAAAATAGCCGATGTGCTTCTGTATTAAACCCAGAACCTACCGACAACCATTCACTCCCAGTCCATTGCGCAACATGATTCACCGGCAGACCGGCAGCAGTCTGATCAAACAAACCACCCGCGTAAAGTATGCCTTTTTCGTCTATTGCCAAAGTGTAAATATTGAAAAATTGAGAAAGATCATTGGTTTGAATCAAACCACCACCCCGCAATTGAGTCCATGTGCTACCTTTCCACTGCGCGATACCATCCGCTGTACTACCATCAGCAGCAAATTTGAAATTTCCGGCGGCATAAAGTACCGGCATGTTTGTCAGCTTAAACTGTGTTTGAGAACCCGGTGTTATCACAGTAAGTGTTGCTGTCAAAGGACTGCCAAAAGCATTTGCTGTTTTATTGGCACGTATATAAACCTTACAAGAAGTAGTATTGTTAATCACACTGCCTGGCTTACAATAATCACTACAAGAATCACCCTGACACCAATCCCCTACCGCGTTACTACCATTATATACGGTAAAGCCCGATGTGGTCACTTGTGATTGCCCTGGTTTTGATGAAGATGACGCACTCGAAGATGACGATAAGGTAATGGATGTAATTTCGGCATTACCACTGCTGCTGTTCAAAATAATTTCTTCGGCACCGGGACCAGTATTCGTCTCACCGGCACTAATTACTCTAGCACTGACATTATCAATAACTGACGCCGGCCACTACAAGCTGAAAGCAATACAGTAGAAGCCAGCATTGCCATAATAAAAATTATGGATTGACCATATATTCTAAACATTAAACATTTCTCACATTAATTTTAAATTTCCATACCTTTAAAACTATTATAAACATTCTAAAGCATGTCCAAAAATGTGATTGTACATCAAAATTACAATGACGTAAAATTAAAAACCAAATGAATTCATGTTTATCGAGTGTAAAATAAACATTGCATCCCTAAAAATAGCCTGTAAACTACACGCAAAAATAATTAAAATTTTCCATGCGTAAATCACACCACATTTCAGCTGTCGGCATGACCGAACTAAGTCTGGCACAAATAGCTGTCAGTTTGAATATTGTTATTTCCAAATTTTTACTCCCTTCGATACCGTTGTTACTGTTGATTGATCTGCGTTATATTATTGCCACAATTATTGCCATCACATTTTGTTTTATTGCCAAATCTCCGATCAGAATAAGCACCCCATCCCATAAATCAGCGACAAACAAAGATATCGCGATCATATGTGTACAAGCACTGTGTGCCGGTTTTCTGTTTAATTTACTCATGCTTCATGGTCTTAATCACAGTAAAGCCATTAACGCGGGCGTCATATTGAGTATATTGCCCGCAGCCATCGCTTTACTGTCGTTTATTTTTCTGAAAGAACATTTGAACAAAGCCATTATGATAGCAATTGTGCTGGCAATTATTGGCGCGGTTATTGTTAATGTCGGTGAGCTATCTTCTTTTTCACTGGATCATAGTATCATGGGCACATTATTTCTTACCGCTTCAGTGATTCCGGAAGCATTATTCACCGTCATCGCTAAATGGCATAACTGTACGATTAGACCGGTAACCATGACGGTTTACGCGACAGCCATCAATGCCATTGCCTTTACGCCACTGGCAATCCCTTATTGGTTAAAATTCGATTTTTCCTCATTGACCTTTTTTCATGGCTTATTACTTGTTATTTACGCCTTTACCAGCAGCATCATGTTTATTTTATGGTATCGAGGCATAAAGAAAGTGTCTGCCAATATTGCCGGATTATTCACCACCGTCATGCCAATCAGTACGGTTATATTGAGCTTTATCTTCTTAAAAGAAAATATCGATATCTTTCAATTCTCTGGCATGGTGATTATTATTGTCTCCATTATTATCGGCACTCAGGCGCAACATAAAAAGAAAGATATGGTTATACTAAATACAGAATAAATAAATAATTATTTATTAATGTAGTCAGTTAACTCATCAATATGCTGTTGTTGCTGTTCCATGGTGTATTTCGTCACATCACCAATAGAAATCATGCCCACAACACGATCATTCTCAACAACAGGCAAGTGACGCACGCGCTTATTGGTGATAATCTGTCGCACTTCGTTTACGGTGCAATCCGGCGCGACCGTAATTGGGTTTTGCGTCATCACCTCACTCACTTTGGCCTGCTTGACATCGAGTCCAAGCAAAACAAGCTTACTAATGACATCACGATCACTGATGATGCCCAGCAATCGATGTTGGTCATCGACAATCAGCAAGGAACCAACTTTGGCATCAACCATTTTTTTAACCGCGCTAAAAACACTTTCATCACCTGAAACGGTAATGATATCACGTCCTTTGGTTTCTAACAGCTCATTTAATAAGGCATTACGCATGGTATTATCCTCCCAGTTATTGCACTGATTTTATATTTTCCTCATAGTATTTAACGTTAGCCTGTTTGACCAACCCATCCTGATAGATCTGATACACCATTTGACCATGCGCGTTTGTCGCGGTCAAATCATTGGCTGATGTTGCCTGCTTATCCGAAGACAGCGGTGCCGCCTTAACCGCTTTTAAATCAATAATCGCGTACTGATCAGCAGACATGGATAGCGATGCAACTGATGCCTGTTGCTGAGTGGGCAATGGCATCAAAAACGCTTTATTGACAATGGCATTATTTATCTTAGTATCCTGGCGCGTCACAAAACCACTATCTTGCCAGGAAAGTTGTTTTTGATCGACGGTTTTACCTTGAGCGACATCTTTGACGATCCCTTGAGCAAATTGCTGCGCGGCTTTATCAGCTTGTTGCTGGGTAAGTGTTTTTTCAATGGTGGCACGCACATCGGCTAAAGGTTTTACCGAAGCGGCTTTTCGTTGTTTTAACCGCAGCACCACAAAATGATCATTGGGCAAATCAATAACATCACTATTGCTTTCCTGTTCCAGCACGGTATTACCAAACGCCGCGGAGACAACCGCAGCATTTTTTAATATACCCGTTTTCTCACCTGCGCGGGTAAATAGATCCGTACTTTGCACTGTCAAACCTAATGCTTTCGCTGCTGGTTGTAATGACCCCGGTTGTTCTAAGGTTAAATTACCAAGCTGGGTTGTCTTTTCACTCATCGCCTTATTAAGCGCCTGTTGCATAAACGCTGTGCGCACCTGCGATGCCACCTGTTGATAGGTTTTACCATCATAACGTCCGCTATTTTGTTGATAATACTGCTGCAGTTCAGCGGCAGTCGGTGCTTTAATGGATGGACGAACATTTGCCGGCGATAATTCGATATAGTCAATACTGATTTCTTCAGGCAATTTAAACTGCGCCTGATGTTGTTGATAATATTGTTCAATTTGTGCTGATGACACCTTGATATTTTTGATAAAATCAGCGCTGGAAACTGTGGCATAAGTGAACTGCCGTTGTTGTCGCGTCGCCGCTTTTTGCTCAGCCACCTCATTAGGCAAGACAAACGTGCTATTCACAATTGCCGAGCGCACTTGATCGGTAATCATATTTGACTTGAGCATATCTAAAAATTGCGATTCCGTATAGCCCATAGAGGTGATAGCCTGCTGAAAACGCGCCGATGAAAATTGACCATTGACCTGGAAAAAAGGCATACTGTAAACCATTTGATCCAGCGCTTGGGGAGACACATTATAACCTTGTTTATTCAGCGTATGCCGCAATACCGTTTGCCGCACCAATGTTTTCATTGCCGATTGTTTTAATTGATCCGGTAGTTTGGGGTTATCAAAAAATTTAGCGCCTAATTGCTGCTGCCATTGCCTTTTCAAATTACCGTAAGCACTGGCAAACTGCGACTGCGTAATTTCCACGCCATTGACCTTCGCCACAACTTTCTCTCGACTGCCACTGACAAAAATGCGCTCAACACCCCAAAACGCGAATGCCAGGATTAATATGACAATAATAACAATGGATATCCAAGATTTGGACTTATCGTGAATTGACTGTAACACGTAATTTAATACTCCACATTTATAGTAACTAATTTATTCAGCATTTTTGCCAAAGTGACTCATACACACTCAATACGCTGCTATCCCCTGTCATTCCTGCATTTTCCTCGTCATTCCCGCGCAGGCGGGAATCTAGGAGAAAAATGCTCAGGCATATCTTTTTTCTCTGGATTCCCGCCTGCGCGGGAATGACAAGTTACTCTAGAAACGCAAAGCATATTTTGTATTTTACATCAACAAGACCCTCTTTTAAACTATGTTAGCCTAAAAACTTATCATAATCGGCAACAAACCATGATTATCAATTTAATTTTACAGCAAAATCACCTATACTCTTTGGCGTCAACATTAGCGACGAAACACTATCTTTTTGAAAAATATGAGGAATTAACCCGTGATTGTATTCTCCATCCTAATCGGCATTATTGGGCTGATTGCCATTCCACTCATTATTATATGGGCGCTTAACACCCTTTTTCCACTCAATATTCCTTATAAGTTTCAATCATGGTTAGCGGTTATTATATTAATGTGTGTACTGCTTGGTAAAGTACCACATCCTTTTTTCCATTCGTTCTATTACTGGTAACAATTAACGCTAAGGAAAGGAGAAGTACCTAAGTGGTCATAACGGCGTCGACTCGAAATCGAATGGGTGGTTTTTGCCGCCACGTGGGTTCGAATCCCACCTTCTCCGCCATCCATTATCCACCAAATATTCACCTAAATGGAACGCGGCCTCGACAATGAAAAAACTGACATTAGTTCTGCTAAGCATTATTATCCCTCACGCCCTGTTAGCTAACATACTAACAAGCGGATACAGTGTTGGTTTCCAGATTGGTGGCGGCATCAATTACTATATCCCAGCTGAATCATCGATCAATATGCGCCATCCTTCGCACGCGTCTTTTGCCTGGGGATTGCATCTGGATAAGGATTTCACCAAACATATTGGCATGACTCTGGGCTATATGAACTATGGTTTTTATGAAAACGCTGGCACCGGCACCGCTTTCTGCGATGAACAAGGCAACTGCAATTACACGAAAGTTGACATCAGAAATGGTGTATTTAACACCAATCTTAATATCAATAACGAAATACTCAACCAGGCTTATTATTTAGCGGCGCTACTTAAACAGGCTATCAGTCAACATCAACAACTCTACGCGCGGCTTGGCGGCTCCTATTCAATTACCAAAATTAATTCTTATGTCACCGCGCAACCGGAAAAAGATAATATCGGTCCTTCTTTTAATACCATCGACAACATAAGAAACCGGCAGAAATTCTTCCCTTATCTCGCGCTGGGCTGGCAATATCGCATAAATAAGCACTTGTATTTAGACAGTGAAGTCAATTCAAATTTTATTATAAAAATGTATCGTCAAACCGGTCAACTTGATGGTAGACTGGTTCCGGCCGCCATTATGATGGGATTACATTATAAATTTAATTGACAATATATACCCAGGCAAACATGACACATTTCATTTTATACCACTGCAATACATCCTATGCCTCACAAAAAGTTCGTCTATACCTCGCGGAAATGGGCATTTCTTGGCAGGGAAAACATATTGATTTACGCAAGCAAGCACATATCAGCAGCGACTACAGAACAATCAACCCCAACGGCACTGTTCCGGCGCTTTACGACAGCAAAGCGAATAAACTCATTTGTAACAGTACCGATATCATGTTGTACCTTGATCAACACTATGTTGATGCTGACAAAAAACTAAGCCCTCAGTGGGCGGATGACGTCGAAAATTTTTGCCGATCTCATGAAAAATTGCACGACCCCTATCTTCGCACCCTCAGTTACCATATTTTATTCATGAATCCTGACACCATCACCGCGGAAGATAAACAACGCATCATGACATTGGCGCCGCGACACCCCAATAAACAGCGCGGTGAATTTTTATTACGGGTCGTAAAAAATGAAATCCGCCAGGAAGAAATTGAACAAGCAAAAAAAGCCATTGTGGATGAGCTGAACCATATGAACCGCTTATTACAACATTGTGCGTCAGAATTTTTATTTTCCGACCAGTATACCATGGCCGACGCCGCCGCTACCGCGACCTTATTCCGGGTCACTAAAATCAATATGGCTAATGCTATAGCCAAACATCAAGCACTCAGAGCTTACTATCAAAACATGGTCAAGCGTGATAATTTTGGCTTGGCGAAGATGCGCTGACTACAAAAATGAATTTTTAATAGTCCTGGACATGAATTTAATTGATTTATCTGCCACAAAATGTTACTAATAGTTACTAGTACACAAGGCAAAATAATCTTAGAATTACGCACATGAAAAAATTTACCAGTTTTATAATATTTATCATCACGGTCATCATTGTCGCGTTGATCGGCTTATTTATTCACCACAAATTCACATCGCGCAAACATGTGCCGCAACCACCCCCCACAGTTACGGTAACCACACTCGCGTCGCGTACTTATCAAACAAAAATTCATATTGTTGGCACGCTGATTGCCGTCAATGGCATTACCTTAAAAACAGCGATTGCCGGACAGATTACCAAGCTTGATTTTGAGTCCAACCAAGAGGTAAAAAAAGGGCAATTATTACTTGAGGTTGATCCGGCTGAATTACAAGCTCAATTAGCTTCCGATGAAGCGCAACTTGAAAAAGATAAATTGACCTTAGACCGCAATAAAAAATTAGTCGCCAGACAAGTGATTACTGAAGAAGCTTTTGACGAAAGTGAAGCCAGTTATAAACAATCAGTTGCCGCGGTTGCCGCCGTGCAAGCACAACTGCGAAACGCGATCATTACCGCGCCATTTGCCGGTAAAATAGGTATTCGCGATGTGCAACTTGGTGATTATTTGTCAACCGGTGATACCATTACCACAATCACCCGTCTCGATCCGCTATGGGCTGATTTTAATGTCCCGACAAAATACCTTAACAGTGTAAAAATTGGTCAGATCGTTCATATTAACAATGAAGCCTTTCCTGATGACACATTTACTGGCAAAGTCAC
>JBCCYM010000036.1:0-18562 GCA_039190005.1 Pseudomonadota bacterium | reverse complement strand
CGTAAACGATTTTCCGCGGCATTGAATTTATTCGCGTTACGATCAGAGAACGAACCTGAGCTTGCCGCGGCACTTTCCTGGTGGCGGGAAAAATATAAAGCCTTGTCCGACTAATCTGCCTGAATCCACAAACCCGCGGTGTTCCCTGAGCCTGCTTGCCCTTCGACAAGCTCAGGAACCACCCTGAGCTTGCTTGCCCTGAGCCTGTCGAAGGGTCGAAGGGTCAAAGGGTCGAAGGGTCGAAGGCTAGTTTGTAGGTTCAAATAACGCGTTGATAAATTCTTCAGCATTAAATACGCGTAAATCATCAATGCTTTCACCAATACCAATGAAACGGACAGGTAGATTCAATTTTTTTGCCAGCGCGAAAATAATACCGCCTTTGGCCGTGCCGTCAAGTTTGGTCAAGCAGAGTCCGGTCACACCGATGGCGGCATGGAATTTTTCCGCTTGTACGAGCGCGTTCTGACCGTTACGCGAGTCAATCACTAATAAGGTTTCATGAGGTAAATCCGTGCCCTGTTTTTTCATCACGCGTTGAATTTTTTGCAACTCCGCCATAAGATGTTCCTGGCTGTGTAATCGTCCGGCGGTATCGGCAATCAGAACATCAATACCCTGAGCAGTTGCTGAAGAAAGCGCGTCATAAATTACCGACGCGCTGTCGGCGCCACTTTGTTGGGCGACAACGGCAATATCATTGCGTTGCCCCCATACCTGTAGCTGTTCGATAGCGGCGGCACGAAATGTGTCACCAGCGGCGAGCATGACTTTTTTGTTTTCCAATTGCAAACGCTTTGCCAGTTTGCCTATCGTGGTTGTTTTGCCGGCGCCATTGACGCCAACAACAAAAATCACAAAAGGTTTATGTTGATCGGGAATCAATAAGGGTTGCTCTACTTTTTCCAGCATAGCGGTCATATTTTCTTTCAGCGCTGCGAGGAGCATGTGGCTGTCAGTTAGCGATCTTCTTGAAACGCGTTTGGTGAGATCAACGATAATTTCTTCTGTCGCATTGATGCCAACATCAGCGATTAATAACTGTGTTTCGATTTGCTCCAATAAGGCGTCATCTATTTTTTTGTCGCCCAATATAATGTTGGACATGCCGCCAAATAAATTCTGCCGCGTTTTGCTTAAACCCGTGCTTAATCGTTTAAACAAACGCGGTTGTTTGCTTGCGGGTTCGATGGATGCCGTATCGGCTGTTGAAACTTGCTGTTGTGCTGAGTTGTCAGCTTGATGCGCTTGTGGCTGTTTTTTTTTGCGTTTAAATAATTTGATCATTGTTATCTCACGTTTCTTTTCGTCATTCCCGCGCAGGCGGGACCCTTCGGCAAGCTCAGGATAAAATCCAGGAGAAAAATGTTTATGCCTATCGTTTTTCCTCTGGTTCTACTTTTTGGTGAATCCAAGAGGAAATTACTATAAACTTGTAATTAGTCTTTCATTTCAGCCCTAATCAAGCTAAACAGCTTTTGTGTTTTAGCGATAATCGCGTTGTAATCAAGTTGAGTAAACTCCCCCTGATTCAAAAGTTGTTGACCGGCAATCCAGACATCGGCTACCTGTGATCTATCTGTGGCATAGACTAGTAAAGAAATAGGATGATAAATCGGCTGAGTAAACGGGTGATCTAAATTCACTGTAATAATATCAGCTTGCTTGCCAATTTCGAGTGAGCCAATTTTATCTTCAAGTCCGAGCGCGCGCGCGCCATTGATGGTTCCCATTGCCAAAGCTTGTTCCGCTGGCAGCGCAGTCGCGTCATGGGTGACGCCTTTCGCTAGTAAAGCGGCAGTACGCATTTCAGCAAACAAATCCAAATCATTATTACTCGCGGCACCATCAGTACCGATGGCGACATTAATTTTCTGGTCGAGAAAACGAGCGACTGGCGCGATACCGCTTGCCAATTTTAGATTAGATTCGGGGCAGTGAACAATATGTACGCCACGTTGCTGTAATAATTGGCTATCTTCTTCACTGATATGCACCACATGCACGGCAATCAATTTTTCCGATAACAGACCAAGTCGATCCAAGCGTTGTACCGGCGATTGACCATATTGTTGACAGTGTTTCTCGAGCTCAGCTTTGGTTTCTTGTAAATGGATGTGGATTCGCATTCCCCATTGGTCGGCATATTCTTTTGCTTTGCGTAAATTATCGTCATTATTAGAATAGGGCGCATGAGGGGCGACTGTCCAAGAAATCAATGGATGGTTGGTGCGATTGTCATAATTATTCTTAGCACGTTCTAGTGAAACGACATTGCCGCCATCAGGATCGGGGGTATTATCAATCCCTAAACCTAAGCAACCGCGCATGCCGTATTCAATCATTATTTTTTCACTTTGATTGGGATAAAAATACATATCATTAAAACAGGTGATGCCACCACGAATCATCTCAGCAATCGCTAAGGTAGTGCCGTGTTCGACAAATTCATGGCTGATAAATTTTTCTTCTACCGGACGTATATACTTTTCCCACCATTCAAAAAAAGGTTTGTCATCAGCAAAACTGCGCAATAAATTCATGCTGTTATGGGTGTGCGCATTGATCAGCCCGGGCATGACAACATGATTTGGGCGGTCAATAAATTGCTTCGTTTGGTATTGTTTTCTAGCGAGAGTAGTCGGTAGGATGTCAATAATACTATCATCTTTAGTGACCACACTGTGTTGTTCCAGCACGGTGTTATCTGGTTTAATAGGGAGTACCCAGGTGCCGGCAATAATGCTATCGGCTTGTTTTTTTATCGTATCGTTCATTTTTTAATAGGTTTTTATGGTTTCTAAGGCTACATACTCAGCATGGTAGATAGCTTTTGCCATTGCTGTGTCATCAATAAGCGATTTTTCTTGAATCACAAGGTTTTGAGTGGCGTCTTTTTTATAAAGAAAAACCTCATCCAAGGCGCTGTTGCTGACGCTTTTGATCACAAGATAGTCGCGATTAAACGCCCAACACACCTGAGCGAACGCGGCGGCTTCCATATCAATGATATCAGCTTTATGCGCAATAGCAAACTCAAGGATAGTTTTACGTGTGGGAAAATCATCACTGGTGGCAATGCTGCCGTATTTAATCTTAAAATCTTTGGTGATGGTATGAAGTGCGTTATTGACAATTTGAGGTGAAAAAGTCAGTGGTGTTTTTTGATGATTTATCGGATTTTTCAAATTATCAGAATCGCTTGGGTATGACAGTTTTTCAGTGTTGAATAATGTGGTGGCAATGACCACATCACCAATAGCCAATTGATCATGCAATGAACCCGCGATGCCAGTCATCATTAAAAGCCTTGGTTCAAAATGCGTACACATTAATGTGGTCACAATAGCGGCATTGACTTTACCGATGCCACTGTAGGCGACGACCACATTTTTTTCATGAATATAGCCTTCAATAAATGTCACCGAACTGATAACCGTTTGTTTCGGTGATACTATTTCCGCGATAATGCCTGTTATCTCCGATGGCATTGCCGCGATTATGCCGATTTTCGCGTTATCTTTTTGACTTGTCATGATGTTACATCTCCGACTGAGCTATGAACGTCTTAATTTGTCGCAAATCAGCATAGGATTTTGCTTTTTGTCCCGGCGAACGCAATAAATAGGCTGGATGATACGTAATAAACAACGGTGTTTTTTGTTCACCATAATAATGGAATTTCCCACGCATACTGCCAAGACTGGCGTTTGTTTCCAATAAAAAATGCGCGGCGATACGGCCTAAAGCCACCATCACTTTGGGCTGAATGAAATTAATTTGTTGTTGCAGGTAGGGGGTGCAACAGCGTACTTCATGAGGGCTGGGATCACGGTTATTCGGCGGACGGCATTTTAGAATATTCGTGATAAAGACATCTTCTCTTTGAATGCCTATGGCCTCTAACATCAATGTCAACAATTGCCCGGCACGCCCGACAAATGGTTTGCCTTGTCTATCTTCATCCGCGCCTGGCGCCTCGCCAATAATCATCAAGGATGCCTGGCGACTGCCGCTACCGAAAACAGTTTGGGTCCGACTTTTTTCTAAACCGCATAAACGGCATTCAGCAACTTGCTGTTCCAGCCTTGCCCAATCATTTTTGTCGTCTTCAGTCTGATGGTTGATTTGATTACTAGTGTTGGTTTCTGACGTTTGGCGTAGTACCCATTGATCAATTCCCATATTTTTTAAGTAATCTTGTTGCGCCATAAGGACTTATTTATTGTTTTACCGCGTTGTTGTCATCAAAATATTTAAAAAACTGGCTATCGGGTTTGAGCACTAATGTTTTTTTATGTTTATCGCTAAACACGTTTTGATAAGCTTCCAAGCTGCGGAAAAAAGCGTAAAATTCCGGATTCTGTTGATACGCTTTGGCGTAAATCGCCGCGGCTTCTTTATCACCTTCCGCTTTTATCACCGCGGCGTTCTTTTTCGCCGTGGCAATGATGACGGCTGCCTGAGCGTCCGCCTGAGATTTTATTTTCTCCGCACCTTCTTTACCCTGCGCCCGTATTAAAGAGGCTTCTTTTTCACGATTAGAACGCATCCGCGAATAAACCGATTGCGTGACTTCATCCGGCAGATCGATCCGTTTAATACGCACATCAATAATAGAAATGCCCAGAGGCATTGCCACCTCATTGGCATTTTGTCGCAGTACCGCCATCACATTCGCGCGTTGTCCGGAGACCAGCTCTAAAATCGTTTGCTTACCAAATTCAGCGCGTAAGCCATCATTGACTTTTTGGTTGAGTAAGGTGTTAGCGCGCGCGAGATTGCCGCCGGTTGATTTGTAGTAAGCGATAATATTATTAATGCGCCATTTAACAAAGGCGTCGACCAGCACGTCTTTCTGCTCAATAGTAACAATACGTGAGGAATTGACACTCATGGTGTGTAAACGCATGTCAAATTTTTTAATGTCAGTCACAAACGGCAGACGGATATGCAAGCCTGGCCGGTAAATTTTCGCTTTCCCGTCCGCGTTCAATGTGATTTTACCCAGGCGCAATACGATCGCTTCCTGGGTCTGATTGACAGTGAATAAAGAAAAATACGCTAGAACAGCGACGACGACAATAACAATAATAATTAAATTTTTCGAGAGTTGCTTCATTGGGCTTTACCCTCCTGTTTTACTTGTGTGGGTGTGATCGCTTTATCTAAAGGGACATAAAATAAATTCTGATTACCCTTGCCACCATCAATCACATAAAGATCACTGTTTTTAAACACCCCCGCCATAGTCGTTAAATACATACGTTGCATGGTTGTTTTAGGCGCTTGATTATAAATCGGCAGCAGCGCGAGAAATTTAGCCACATCACCATTGGCTTGTAACACCACTCTTTCTTTGTAAGCGTTGGCTTCTTGCATAATACGCATGGCTTGACCGCGAGCGTTGGGTAAAATACTGTTGGCGTAATTTTGCGCTTCATTCTCAAATCGAGCTCTGTCTTCTCTAGCTTTAATTACATCATCAAAAGCGACTTTAACCGCTTCAGGGGCGGTTGCCGGCTGCATGGTGACATCGCGGATGACAATGCCTAATTGATAACGTTCAATCAGCTGGTTCATCGTTTTTAAAATCTTATTACTGATTTGCGCCCGCCCGGTGGTGAGAATTTGATCGAGCTTGGATTGTCCGATTTCTTGACGCACGGCGCTATCGAGAATTTGTTGTAAGCTGTTTACCGGATTGACCACATTGAACAAGTATTGTTGCAAATTACCGATTTTGAACTGCACTACAAAAGAGACCGAGACAATATTTTCTTCTTGCGTGAGCATCAGTTGTGAAAGATCAACGGTATTGACTTGATCCACATTCACCACAATGGCTTTTTCAATAAATCTGGGATACCAATGAAACCCAGGATTGACGGTTCTGACATAACGCCCGAAGCGCAAGACAACACCTTGTTCCGCCGGCTGGACAATATAAATGCCCGATGCCGCCCAGACAATCGCTAAGAAAGCGATAATTAGCGAAGCTAATAACGCGATTGGGGTTTGTTCGTCACCACTTTCCGGTGAGCCATTATTACGTTGTTTAAATAACCAAGGCAGATTTTGTCTCAGCCAACGTTTTACATCAAATGAACCTTGAGGCTCGGTCATATTTTTTCTCCCGTCATTCCTGCGCTGGTGTGACTCTTCGACAAGCTCAGGATAAAATCCAATTATTTCAAGCAGTTACGCTGCTTGAAATAGTAAAATAATTTAGATTTCAACACTACATATAATAGTCATGGGAAGCTTAACAGTTTAAAGCTATTAGATCAACGGGAAATTGCTAGCACTTCTTTAGGAAAGTGTGTTATTTGACCAATAACGTTTTATCATCAATGCGGCAGTGATCTTTCGTATCACTTATCCAATGTGCACTACGATGAGCAAAGTCGAGTGTCACTGTCACAGTACATAAATTATTGTCACTGTCACAATTTGACCCTTTTTTAATATTGAAACTTCTGTCTACATTAGGTGTACTGCCATCTTGGTTTTTAGGTGTTTTTCCGTATATAGCATCCACTTGAGGATCAGTGAGAATATTGCTGAATGGCATTGATTTATTGGCAGCAATAATTGTGCCTTTTTGTTTTATTGTGTTTTCTGTCTTTTGCGCTTTTTTGCACACTACAATCGATGAATCGCTAGTATTTCTGATTTCCCAAACCTTTATTGTTTCATTTACTTTTACTGCTAATTCTTCTAGTTGAGTATTAAACCTATTGGCAAAAGTTGGTAGGGTTATACAAATCGCTAATAAGCAAAAAGCTATTTTTTTTAACATATGAGGCATCATCAATTAATCTCCTTAGACATTTATGTTAAATTATCGTAATAATATGTCATTATATCATTTATTTGGGATAAGGCAAATAAAATGCTAAAAATAGTTATTCATTGGTTTCGGCAGGATTTGCGTTTAGCTGATAATCCGGCGCTTTATGTCGCAGCAAAACAAGCTCAAGTGTTGCCGGTGTATATTGTTGATGATAAAAATCCAGGTATACACAAAATGGGTGCTGCCAGCCGATGGTGGCTATATCGTTCATTATTGGCTTTAAATCATGATTTGAATGGTCATCTCGTTGTTCAAACGGGTGATCCTCAGTCAATATTATCTGAGTTAATCAAACACTATGGTGTTAAGGCAGTCTACTGGAATCGTTGTTATGAACCCTGGTGTATCAAGCGTGATAAACGCATTAAAAAAACCTTGCAACAACAGGGCGTAGCCGTGCAAAGTTATAATGGCGCTTTGTTATGGGAGCCACATACGATACTCAAAAATGATGGCACCCCTTACAAAGTATTCACGCCTTTTTATCGTCGCGGTTGTTTATCCACCGAACCGCCACGACAGCCTTTGCCTAAACCAGAAAAATTGACGACTGTTAATAACAATTCAAGCATTGAAAGCTTGCGTCTAGTCAGCAATGCCGCTTGGGAGTCTAGCTTAGCGGCGCATAATCAGGTTGGTGAAGCTGCCGCGTTACAGAAATTAAAGCAATTTTTATCAAATGGCATCAATCATTATAAAGAAGGGCGAGATTTTCCCGCGCGAGAAAATGTTTCCCGATTATCGCCGCATCTGCATTTTGGTGAAATATCGCCTAATCAAGTTTGGTATGCCGTGCAAGCGCGGCCGGATGATGTCAATCGACAGCATTTTTGCAGTGAATTAGCTTGGCGAGAGTTTTCCTACAATTTACTGTATCATTTTCCCGATTTACCGGAAAAAAATCTCCAGCAGAAATTTGACCAATTTCCCTGGCAGTCGAATAAAAAACTATTGCGATATTGGCAGCAAGGCTTAACCGGTTATCCAATTGTCGATGCCGGCATGCGTGAATTATGGCAAACCGGTACCATGCACAATCGAGTGAGAATGATTGTTGCTTCATTTTTAGTTAAAAATTTGCGTATTCATTGGCATGATGGCGCGGCATGGTTCTGGGATTGTTTGGTTGACGCTGATCTCGCTAATAACAGTGCCAGCTGGCAATGGGTCGCCGGTTGTGGTGCCGATGCCGCGCCTTATTTCCGTATTTTTAATCCGGTGACACAAGCAAAAAAATTTGACCCGCAAGGTGATTATATTCGCCAATATGTGCCTGAATTAAGTAAATTGTCCGATCGTTATTTGCACAATCCCTGGGAAGCTTCCGATGAGACGCTTAAAAGCGCGGGGATTGTTCTGGGTGAAACCTATCCGAAACCCATTGTTGATCTCAGAACGTCAAGAGAAGCCGCGCTTGCCGCGTTTGCTTCGCTTAAAAATGTGTCATAAGATCGCAACAATTGATTGATTTTTTCTTAATTCTTTTATACAATGCCGGCGGATTATTTCTCAAACATAACCTTACAAAATAATGAAAAAACCAAAAAAATTGGGTTTGGGCTCTGAAATCAGTTTTGCTTTGGTGCTTAAATTAGCATTACTGTTTGTGTTGTGGATGCTGTGTTTCTCGCATCCTCAGACCACGCATATCAATAGAAACACACTTTCCCGTCATTTTTTTGGTACAACTATAACCATAGGAAACACTAGCAATGATGTTGCCAACTGAACACGTTGTTCATTTATCCCGCTTTCAATTCGCGTTAACCGCCTTATATCATTTCTTATTTGTGCCACTGACCTTAGGTTTATCCGTTTTGCTGGCAATTATGGAAACTGTTTATGTGATGACCGGTCGGGAAATTTGGAAACAAATGGTGAAATACTGGGGTGTTTTATTCGGCATTAACTTTGTCATGGGTGTGGCAACCGGCATTACGATGGAATTCCAGTTCGGCACCAATTGGGCCTATTATTCACAATATGTCGGCGATATTTTTGGCGCGCCTTTAGCCATCGAAGGGTTGATGGCCTTTTTTCTTGAAGCCACCTTTGTCGGTATGTTTTTCTTTGGTTGGGAACGGCTTAGCAAAATCCAACACTGGATTGTTACCTGTTTGCTGGCGTTGGGGACCAATTTATCGGCTTTATGGATTCTGATCGCCAATGGTTGGATGCAAAATCCAGTCGGTTCTTACTTTGATTTTAATACCATGCGTATGGAAGTTTCTGATTTTGGCGCCGTATTATTTAACCCGGTAGCCCAAGCAAAATTTGTCCATACCATCAGCGCCGGTTATGTGACCGGGTCAATATTTGTGCTAGCGGTGAGTTCTTATTTTATGTTGCGCGGACGCAATCTTGCTTTTGCCAAACGTTCAATGACTGTCGCGGCTTCTTTTGGACTTGCTGCCGCGTTATCCGTAGTTGTGTTAGGTGATGAAAGTGGTTATTTGACCGGCGAACATCAACACATGAAAATCGCGGCGATGGAAGCCATGTGGCATACTGAAAAACCACCCGCCTCATTAACGCTATTTGGTATTCCTGATCAGGAAAATATGAAAACACACGCGGCAATTAAACTACCTTATGTACTGGGTTTAATCGCGACCCGTTCAGTGAGTCAGCCATTGCCGGGTATTCAAGAGTTGGTTGAGCAGAACAAACAAAAAATTAGAAACGGGATGCAGGCGTATGGTGCTTTACAGCAATTACAACAGAATCCAGATAATCAATCTGCTAAGAACCAATTCAGAAAATACGAGAATGATCTTGGTTATGGTTTACTCTTAAAACGCTATACACCGAATGTGGTGGACGCGACCACCGCGCAAATCAATCAAGCGGCTGCCGATACTGTGCCGAATGTCGCGCCGATTTTCTGGGCGTTCCGAGTGATGGTATTCTGTGGATTCTTTTTTATTCTTTTATTTCTGGTGGCATTTTATTTATCCTGCCGCCGTCGCTTGCAAAAAAGATGGTTTTTATGGTGGGCGTTACTTTGTTTACCCTTGCCGTGGATATCGAGTGACATGGGCTGGTTTGTCGCTGAATACGGTCGTCAGCCTTGGGTAGTCTCCGGTAAGCTGCCAACTTTTCTCGGCTCATCGTCATTAAGTGCCGGTGACTTGTGGACATCGATTATCGGCTTTATTGTTTTTTATTCGGTATTGGCGGTCGTTGAAATTTATTTAATGGTGAAATACATTCGACTGGGTCCAGATGGTATGGCGGCTAAGAAATCAGGAGGGCAAAAGTAAATGCTTGATTACGCGACGCTACGTTTAATTTGGTGGGTACTGCTTGGGGTGCTGCTGATTGGTTTTGCCATTATGGATGGTTTTGATTTTGGTGTTGGCATGTTGCTGCCGTTTGTCGCGCGTACCGATACCGAGCGTCGTTTAACCATTAACACTGTCGGACCAACCTGGGAAGGTAATCAGGTGTGGTTTATCTTGGGTGGTGGCGCTATTTTTGCCGCCTGGCCCTTGCTTTACGCGACATCGTTTTCTGGTTTTTATCTGGCAATGATTGTGGTATTAGGCGGCTTAATTTTACGACCAGTCAGCTTTAAATACCGCAGTAAATTAATCCATACGCGTTGGCGCACGACTTGGGATTATTTGTTATTTATCGGCAGTTTTGTGCCACCTTTGATTTTTGGTGTGGCAATGGGCAATGTATTACAGGGGGTGCCATTTTATTTTGATGATACCTTACGCATGTTCTACACCGGTAGTTTTTTCCAATTATTAAATCCTTTCGCGCTATTATGCGGCTTAGTCAGTGTCTGTATGTTGGTGATGCATGGTGGGCAATTCTTGGTTGTAAAAACTGAAGGTGATATTCAAGCACGGGCGACTAAAGTTGTCCGCTTATTCGCGATATTGACAGTTATCTTATTTGCTGTTGCCGGTGTTTGGATTGCTTATGGTATTCACGGTTATACTTTATTAAGTAATGTCTTGCATAATGGTCCTTCCAATCCTTTACATAAACAGGTTGGGCGACAAGTCGGGGCGTGGTTGGTCAATTATCGTTTATATTCTTGGATGATGCTGGCACCGGTATGTGGTTTTCTTGGCGCGATCGCGGCTATTTTCTTGACCCATAAAGGTCAGGGTAAACTGGCATTTATCTTCACGGCTATCAGTATTTTCGGTATTATCGCGACAGTGGGGTGTAGTCTATTTCCATTTTTATTGCCTTCTTCATCCAATCCGGGATCGAGTTTGTTGGTTTGGGACGCTTCTTCCAGTGCCTTGACATTGGAGATTATGTTGGTAGCAACCATTATTTTTATGCCGATTATTTTATTGTACACGGCATGGGTATATCGCGTGTTGCGTGGCAAAGTCACAACCGATTTGCTTAATCGCAATAAAGACAGTATGTATTAATTAATTTTTGGTGATAGTATGTGGTATTTTTCTTGGGTATTAGGTGTAGGATTGGCGGCAGCCTTCGCGGTGCTAAACGCAATGTGGTTGGAAATGCGTGATGATGAGGATAAAAATCAGGATCATAAAACCTATTGATAAATAAGCTCCCTTAGCCTGTCGAAGGATGGTTCCTGAGCCTGTCGAAGGAACCTAAACCAGGTCGATATTTAGCAAAATTAAAGATAAAAATAACCGCCGCTATGGTAATACCTAATATTGCCAATCCTCGCCAATGACCAACTGTTGCTACTTCAATACCCACACGAGTTCCGATAGAACCACCTAAGAGGTATGAGGCCATAAATACCGTATTCAAGCGACTTCTCAATGCTGATGCCAGTGAAAACAAGCGTAGCTGATTGCTGATAAGACCGGTTCTACCACCCAGATCGAGAACAATGGCGCCAATAATCAACCACCACAAATTAACTGGTGCTTGCCAAATCAACAGGAAAGCAATGCCGAGAATAACAGCGCCTAATGTGACAACATGATGCACACCAACGCGATCGGATAGCATCCCGATAAAACGTGATGAAATAATACTGACAATACCAGCAAGACCAAATATACCTACCACATTACTGCTATAACCATAGGGTTTGAGTGAGAGTAAATAAGCCAAAGACCCCCAAAAAGCGTTAAATGCCGCGAATGACAAGGCGCCACAGAAACAGGTATGTCGCAGTAATTTTTCTTTGAAAAAAAGTTGATACAAAGAACGAAGTAAGTTTACATAGGAAATTTGTAGAGTCGACTTTACCCGCGGGAATAACGCTATGACTATGCAGAGCAATATAATATCAACACCACCAGCAAAAAAATACACGGTTCGCCAGCCAGCGTAATGTCCGATAAAACCGGAAAGGGTTCGAGCGAACATGATACCGGCAGCTAAACCACTGATGACTGTCGCGACATTTTTCGCTTTATGTTCAGGTTGAGAGAGTATTGAGGCGGTGGGTATAATGATTTGCGCAATGATAGAAGTGGCGCCAATTGCCGCGTTTGCCAAGCAAAAGCTGATGAAATTAGGCGCGACGCCGGCAAGCACCAAACTGAGTGTGTTAAAAACAAGCAGAGTAATAATCAGTTTGCGTCGAGAGAGTTTATCACCGAGCGGTACAAAAAGAATAAGTCCAGCGGCATAAGAAAACTGCACAGTTGAAAGGACAATACTGATGCTAGACACACTTCTATGGAATGTTTGAGCGAAAAGCACTAATAGCGGTTGGTTATAATAAATATTTGCTACCGCAAATCCACTGATACAAGCAAAAATAAAACAAAGTGTTTTAATTTCATTAGGCGTTTTTGTTTTTGTCATCGGATTAATTTTTGGTAACTGTATTTTGAGGATAATTTACTTTGCGATGGACATAGAGCAAGCGCGAGTAATGATATGCCATAGTGATGATACCTTTTCTATATTAAATCCAAAAAATACTTAGTGTTTTTTTCACGCGCGACATATTATTGCACAAAACAATAGACATCACAAAGCTTATAAATTGCAAACGATGGCATGATACACGCAGTATTTAGCATTTTTAGTGTAGCCACATCAAACATTCATTTACGTTGTCTTGAGAAAATGCTAAATTATACGTTTAAATTGAACACCAAATTAAATAAAAATTGATGAAACAACAAGATATCCATCTCTTTATATTTGATAGCCTATCCGACTGGGAAGCCAGTTATGCTATTGCCGCAATAAACAACCCACAATTTCAAAAAAATCCTAACAGCTATCGAATTCGCAGTGTCGCGTTAAAGGCGACACCTGTTGTCACTATGGGAGGCATGTGTATTCAACCTGATATAACACTTGATGCGCTCTCTCCCAATGAAAGCGCCATGTTTATCATGCCAGGCGGTTCTGCCTGGGATCGTGGTCAAAATTTTGAATCGGTTGAAGTTGCTCGAACATTTCTTAATGATGAGGTTCCTGTGGCCGCGATTTGTGGCGCTACAGCAGGCCTTGCGTCGGGAGGGTTGCTGGATACTAGACGCCATACAAGCAATTCTCGGGATTATCTCAGTGCTACAAAATATGGTGGCGCCGAGCTATACGAAGATACACCAGCTGTGACAGATGGTACGCTTATCACCGCGTCTGGTGTGGCACCTGTGGATTTTGCGTATCATATCTTTAAAAAGCTTGGCATTTATACCGATGCTGTACTGGACGCCTGGTATGGTTTATTTAAGACGGGTCGTGCTGAGTATTTTGCTGCACTCATGAATTCGACCAACACATGATAATGAAATCCCAACTCGCTCGTAATATCAAGTCTAGCTTACTGTTCTTTTTTGCCTACTCGTTCAATTCCCAGTATCGGTAATAATAATTTAGCGCTTTCAAGTTTGAGATAATCAATTGATTGCCATAAAAATGGCTTAATAATTCAAGAAACTTTTGGCGATGTTTAGGATAAATAAATAAAATTTGCTTTATCATATACCATCTAAGTTCTCTTTTTACGCCTGAGAGCTTAGCAATTCTATTAGACCGAGAAAAAAGGGAACGCCTTATATACCGCAAAGCTGCCATCATGACATTTTTATTGTACTCATGAATGTAACCAGCATATAATGATGGCAGTCTCACACTGACCATCATCTCAAGTTTAGCTTACTATGTTTTTGCCATGTTGTCTAAGGCAGAAATAATAGCGGTGATAATCCTGGTTATGTAAGTACTAACCATAATTTTGATGATTTATCTTGTGCTGTCATCGTCTTAATATCTACTGTGAATTTTTCATAGAGAAATAAATAACCTGAATATTTTAGGAATCTATTATTAATTTACTTCATTAACCAATCCGTTTCAATGTGTTTCTATGTGTTGCTCAGCTTGACTTTCCCAGCGGGAATTGCTGTTGAATAAGACTTTTATTTAGAAAAAGTTAAAGTCTTATGCTATTATTGATGAGGTTGTAAGTAGTCAATCTACTTGTAAGATTAATTTGTAAAAACAGGAGAAGTCCAGATAGTGCATTAATTCGGTAATTACCTATTGATGTGCAAGTAAAAAACTAAAACATAGCGGCACATTCGTGCTGAATCTTGTGCTGACCAAAACATTATTTTGGTCAGATCGTTTTACTTGTAAAAAATTTAGGTGATTTAATAATGACTAAACTAGACTTCAACGCAACTGATTTAACACTGTTATTCCGTGAGATTGGTTTATATAACCCTAAAAATAAGTTATATAAAACCCAAGTTCGAAAGCATCAACAGATTCTTGCCTATCTTCCGCACATTCAATCGGCGATAAATAAACTCAGCAGAAAACGACCTATTATGCTTCTGGACTGTGGCTGTGGAAAAAGTTATCTCTCCTTTGTTCTTTATGCTTACTGTACAAAGGTATTAGGTAGAACTATTAAACTCTTTGGTGTTGATCGTAATTTAGAGTTAATTAATGCGTGCAAGCATAGCGCGAAAAAACTTGGCTTCAGTAATATGTATTTCTATTGTTCTGACGCCGTAGATTTTAAACCAAGCGGATCTGTTGATATTGTCTATTCGCTACATGCCTGTGATACCGCGACAGACTATACGATAGCGACTGGGGCTAATCTTGGCGCAAAATATATTTTCTCTGTTTCTTGCTGTCAACATAGTCATAGAGAAAAAATGAGTGGTCACCCATTAACTGCCGCCTCCCGATTTAAACCTTATAAGGAACGCCTGGTAGATATGTTAGGCGATACAATGCGTGCTTTATTATTAGAGGATATCGGCTATGGCGTTAATATTTTTGAGTTTGTCGACGCTAAGAGAACACCAAAAAACATTATGTTGCGAGCAATCAAGGATTGTGTGAAAAAACAAGATAAAAATAGTGCCTTATCTAACTATCAAAAAATGGTGGACATGTTTCATTTTTCACCAGA
This sequence comes from Pseudomonadota bacterium, assembly GCA_039190005.1. Taxonomy (GTDB): domain Bacteria; phylum Pseudomonadota; class Gammaproteobacteria; order UBA12402; family UBA12402; genus JBCCYM01. The sequence continues at coordinate 3,350 of JBCCYM010000036.1, read as the reverse complement.
ATTAGAAATTTTACTTAAAAAAATAGATGTTTGAAAAAGCTTGTGTATTGCTAATGTGAGTATAATTATAAACCGAGGATTTCTCAACTGCTCTCGGATTCGTTTCAGAGTACATTTCGCTTCAGCAAGCCCTCAAGCAAATTGGACCGGTTCAATAATATACATATAAAAATATGTATATTGTTATGATATTAACAAATTATGAGCTTATAATGATCACATGAGTCATTTTGAATGGAATGATAAAAAAGAACGGGTTAATCTTTTGGAGTCAAGATCATCATGTTAAGTTAGCATTTATTCAGCCTGGCAAACCCACACAGAATGCTTTTGTTGAAAGCTTTAATGGTAAGTTTCGCCAGAGCTGCTTAAATCTTTGTTGGTTTCGAACGCTGGCAGAAGCAAGAATTGAGATTGAAAAATGGCCTCAACATTACAACCATGTCAGACCCCATAGTTCACTCAATTATTTACCACCTTCTCAATTTGTTGAAAAAGTGGCATAATAAAATGATTCTCCTTAGCTGTGGACTAGTTCGGGGGGAAAGGTCATTCCAATACCAAATAATTAGTTATTTTTTAGAATGAGTGTCAGTTCATTTGTCTATATTGCGTCTACATATTTAAAATCTGCTTAAGGTGGATTCTATAAGCTATTGAAAAGATTGTCTCCCCGGGTCGGATTCGAACCAACGACCAATTGATTAACAGGCGATCACGTAAAATATAACTTATTATAAATTAACAACTTTTTTGTCGCTAACCCCATTGCCAACGTTCCTGAGAACCCCTGAGCGTCCCTGTGATTCCCGCAAAATTCCCGCAGAGTGAATGTTACTATTTTAAAGTGTTGCTCAGTAGGGCAGACATCATAGTAAATTTGACAAAAAGGTATCTATTTGTTATTATTTACACATATAGATAGACGGAATATGAGACGGGTTATATTCATAAGTGTCAGCGATACTAGTAAATGTTCTTATTTAAGCTTTTAGTTGTATTTTCGCAATACCTCGGTTGATTAAAACAGTAATTAAAATATCACTAAATAGTAGCTCAGTATCTTTTTATCAGAAACAAAAGCGCTAACTGACTGTTTATATAATTTTGATTAGATTGGTCATTAACAGATAATAACAATAGAGAAAGAAATGAAGATAAAAGCTTCACCTTACGCGCGCCTATTTTGGACCGAGTATCAGTTAGATCCTTCAAGAACAGATTACAATATCGTTTTTGATCAAACAATTGTGGGGGATTTGGATTTAGTTCAGCTGAATAAGGCAGTTAATCGATTTGTGTGCGATCATGTTTTAATAAACAGCCATCTGATTGAAGAAGAACAAAATTTATATTGGGTCAAGAACACATCTGTTTCAAATTTGGAAATATTTAATTCGAGTAAAAATCAAGTAGATTTTGTTAATAAACCTTTTAATCTAGAGTTAGGACCATTGTACCGCTTTGGTGTTTTCCAAAAGTCTGATCAGCAATATATTTTTATTGTTGTCTTTCATCATGTGTTGATTGATGGATTATCATTTGATTCTTTTCTAGATCAGTTTTCTAATTATTATAATAACACTGCTATACAGAAACTGGGAAATCAAGAAAAAAAGATTATAGCGTTAACAAATATACTAGAGAGTAAAATTCTATCCAACTTTGAAGATTCTAAAAAGTTTTGGTCAGAAAAGCTTAAAGGACTACCGCCCAAAAATGAGCTACCTTATAGTTTATCTAAAAATAAGCCAAATTTGGTTGGTGAACAACGCTTTTCAATTAAAAAGTCTGATTATGTATCTTGGACTGATAATCTTAATATAAAGATTTCAAGCAATAATATTTTTATGCTTATTTGGGCAGTATTAATAGCACGTTATAGTCATCAAAAAAAAGTGCATATTGGTTATCCTATTGCGATCAAACAAGGTAAAGATTTTATTTATGGTGCTCATGTCAATACATTAGTTTTTGCACTACATTTAGATAATAGAACCAATTTTTTGCAACTTATTGAGCATTTTAATAATGATTTGGCGGCTGTTGTTAACAATAAGTATTTACCGATCGAGTATATTATACAAGCCTCTCCAATTAAAAAGCTCAATGTCGGTTTTGCGCAAACAAATCTTCAAGATAAAGTATTTGAATTCAAACAGTGTCAGGCGGATGTAAATCAACTTTTTAATATAAATATCGCTGGCTCAGAATTATCATTAGAGTATGAAGAGAAAGAAGATTGCTTTAATTTTAGATTAAGATATCAATCTCACTTATTTGATAGCAATTATGTTAAGCAAATCGCGCGGCATTACATTAACTTAGTAAAGATAGCTATAAATAATCCAAAACAAAAAATAGCAGAGTTATCATTGCTTGATAAACAAGAATATCACCAACTCGTCTATGACTGGAATAAGACGGATAGAGCGTATCCTAAAGATAAGACTATTCATCAGTTGTTTGAAGAGCAAGTCAAAAGAACACCGAGCAATGTAGCTGTAGTGTTTGAAGATCGACAGATGACTTATCGGGAATTGAATCAAAAGAGTAATCAACTGGCAAGATATATTCGCAAGCAATATAAACAACAGACAAAAAGCATAATTAAGTCAGATACGTTAATTGCTTTATGTGTGGATCGTAGTTTAGATACAGTTGTTGCTATTCTTGCTGTGTTAAAATCAGGTGGCACTTATGTGCCGATTGATCCAGGCTATCCTGATAAACGTATTGAATTTATTCTAAAAGATACTCAAATAAATATGTTACTAACACAACGGCATCTTAAGAAAAGGCTTGATAAGATTGCAGATCATATTGGTATAAAATCACCGTCGATACTTGTTGATGATGATATAACTTATCATAACCAATCCGTAAATAGTTTGTCTCTAAAAACAAAGGCTACCGATTTAGCTTATATTATTTATACTAGTGGTACGACAGGTCAACCTAAAGGCGTAATGATAGAGCATAAGGGCGTTGTTAATATTATTACTTATCGTATTTCTAAGTTTGGTTTTAATGATAGCGAAACAGGAATGCTCTTTGCTTCATATGTTTTTGATGGTTGTGCTGCTGAATTATTTTTGCCAATATTAAGTGGCGCAAAACTTGTCATATTTAACAAGGAAGATGTTCTTTCAGAAGCTAATATTAGAAATTTAATAGAAAACCAAAAGATCACACATGTTAATATGCCGCCTATATTATTAGGAGCAATTCGTAACATGAAATTTAGTTCTATCAGACGTATCGCTACTGGCGGTGAAGGATGCAATAAACATGTATTTGATTATTATAAAGATATTCTTATTAATGACTATGGTCCTACTGAAACCTCT
>JBCCYM010000035.1:0-18806 GCA_039190005.1 Pseudomonadota bacterium | reverse complement strand
GGCCACCTGCACTTAAATTTTATATGTTTTTGTTTTTATTGTTGGGGTGGGTTGGCTTGGGTTTGGCTTGTGCCCTGTTGTATGTTTTTGGTGCTTTAAATAAAATTTTATCTAATGGGTTGAATCTATCTATATTCATAATACATTGATGTTATATTCATATAAATTTTGTAACACTTAATTATTTAATATATTAAGGTAATTGGCAAAGAATAGCAATAACTAAACGAAAAACGAACACAATCAAATTTCGTGTCTAAAGCTTGAGCTAAGTTTTTCCGATACCCTTGCAAAATCCTTTGTAATACTTATTGCAGAAAAGCATACCAAAATCATCAACAAAGCGAATCACGAACAACTGCCGCCAGATCATCAACGGTTTTACTAGCAAGCGCGCTATCTTCCGCTTCAACCATAATACGCACTAATGGTTCGGTACCAGAGCTGCGCAGTAAAATGCGTCCACGGCCGTCTAAATGCTTTTCCGCGGCCAAAACCGCTTCTTTTATTGCCGGTTGTTGCATCGGATCAGCACGTTTCTTAACAGCGATATTTACCAATCTTTGCGGAAATAATTTTAAATCGGATAACAGTTCAGTTAAACCACAACCGGAACTCACCATAGCCGCCAATACCTGCAACGCGGAGATAATACCATCGCCGGAGGTATTGTAAGCAAGATGAATAATATGACCTGACGATTCACCACCAATTTGCCACTGGCGGGCTAATAATTCATTTAAAATATAGCGATCGCCTACTTTAGTGCGGATAAAATCAATGTTCCGTTGTTTAAATAATTGTTCCAACGCTGAATTTGTCATCACTGTACCGACTATACCGCCAGTCAGCTGTTGCTGTTGATGCATGTAATCAGCAATAATAAATAACAGTTGATCGCCATCAATACATTCGCCAGTCGCGTTAACCATTTTGACACGATCACCATCACCATCAAAGGCGATACCCAGATCTGCTTGATGCGCAAGCACTTTCTTTGCCAGATAATCTAAGGATTGGCTACCACAATCTTTGTTGATATTTAAACCATCCGGTTCAACACCTATCATAATGATCGTAGCGCCCAGTTCTTCAAAAACTCGCGGCGCAATACGATATGTCGCGCCATTGGCACAATCAATGACAATTTTCAAACCTTTTAAATCAAGCTGGGCGGGATAACTGCTTTTACAGAATTTAACATAACGATCTACCGCGTCATCTACCCGAAAAGCCTTGCCTAATTTATCACTATAAGTACAGGTTAACGTGTGTGTTAGTTTTTCCTCAATGGCCAACTCCATGTCATCACACAGTTTCATCCCCTCGCCATTAAAAAATTTAATGCCGTTATCATAAAACGGATTATGTGAAGCACTGATGACAATACCCGCTTTAGCTCGCATGGCTTTGGTTAAATAAGCAACAGCCGGTGTTGGCATGGGACCCAGAAGATAAATATCAACACCAGCCGCGGAAAGACCAGCCTCTAAAGCTGACTCAAACATATAACCGGAACTGCGTGTATCCTTACCAATAAGCACCTTATCCCTGTCAGCCAATACACGACCAACCGCCCAACCTAATTTAAGCATAAAATCCGGTGTGATGGGTGGATGACCGACAGTGCCACGAATACCATCGGTGCCAAAATAACGCCGTTTAGACAATGTTTAACCCCAGAAACATGTTTTATCCTAACAATACCCTAAGAATCTTTAGATTTTTTAGAAGCATTCGCTTCTTCGCTTGATGCTTCTGCTGGCCTCTCTTTTTCAGGCGTATTATCATTTGTCGGCGCCTGTTTTTGCTCAGGCACAACCGCGCTATCTTCTGCTTGAACAGCAACAGTTGCTGTTTTTTGTCGATTTACTTTTTCTAAATCCTCATCCCAATCCGGTGGCGGTGACGCCGGTTTGCCCGCCATCAGTTCTTCAATCTGATTGCGCTCGATTGTTTCATATTTTATTAACGCGTCCGCCATCAAATGCAATATACTGAGATTGTCTTCAAGTAATTTTTGGGCACGGGCATAACTCTCGTCAATAATCCGTCGCACTTCTTTGTCAATCGCCTGCGCGGTTTCTTCTGACATTTCTTTATGGCGTGTCACCATACTTTGCCCTAAAAAGACTTCACCCTCATCTTCACCATAACGCAGTGGTCCCAAGGCGTCAGATAAGCCCCATTGCGTCACCATGTTACGGGCGATTTTGGTGGCTCTTTCAATATCGTTTGACGCGCCTGTTGTGACGGCGTCTTTACCAAAAATAAGCTCTTCGGCAATACGTCCACCAAACATGGTACTGATCTGACTTAATAAATGCTGCCTCGACATACTGTAACGATCGTCTTCAGGTAAAAACATGGTAACACCTAAAGCGCGTCCACGCGGAATAATGGTGACTTTATAAATAGGATCATGTTCCGGCAAATGCCAGCCGACAATGGCATGTCCAGCTTCGTGGTAAGCGGTTAATTTTTTCTCACTGTCTTTCATGACCCGCTTACGTTCAGCCCCCATCATGATTTTATCTTTTGCCCGCTCCAGATCGTTCATGCCCACTTTTAATTTATTATCACGGGCGGCGAACAGTGCCGCTTCATTGACCAGATTGGCTAAATCAGCGCCGGAAAATCCGGGCGTCCCTCTGGCAATTGCCAGTGGATTGACATCGTCTTCGGTAGTCACTTTTTTCAGATGCACTTTTAGAATATGCTCACGTCCTTTGATATCCGGCAATGGCACAACCACTTGTCGGTCAAAACGACCAGGACGCAATAAAGCGGGGTCAAGCACATCAGGACGGTTGGTCGCGGCAATCACAATCACACTTTGATGGTCTTCAAAACCATCCATTTCTACTAGCAACTGGTTAAGTGTTTGCTCGCGTTCATCATGGCCACCACCTAATCCGGCACCACGTTGACGCCCTACCGCGTCAATTTCATCAATAAAAATAATACACGGCGCCTGTTTTTTTGCCTGCTCAAACATATTGCGCACACGCGAGGCACCGACACCGACAAACATTTCAACAAAATCAGAACCTGAAATACTGAAAAAAGGCACTTTCGCCTCACCGGCAACGGCTTTGGCTAATAAGGTTTTACCGGTTCCCGGTGGTCCGACTAATAACACACCTTTAGGAATCTTACCGCCAACTTTCTGGAATTTACTCGGATCACGCAGAAAGTCGACAATTTCACTCACTTCTTCTTTTTCTTCATCACAGCCAGCCACATCGGCAAAGGTCACTTTGACATTGCCTTCGGTTAATAAACGGGCGCGTGAGCGACCAAACGAGAAAGGTCCACCTTTACCACCGCCCATCTGTTGACGCATCATGAACATTAAAAAGCCAATGAGCAACAGGGTCGGCAGAATGCCATAAAGTAAAAATACCGTCCACATACTCTGTGGTTCTTTGGGTTTACCGGTAATAGTTACCTTGTACTTCTGCAGAGTTTCCAACAAAGACATGTTGATAATCGGTGGCAAAGCCGCGGTAAAATGTTCGGTACCGGCTTGATTGGTACCATTGATATGTTCATCGGTGATCGTTACCGAGGTGATTTGCCCATCTTCAACCCGAGTCAAAAATTGAGAATAAGTCAAACTCTGCTGTTGTGGCTCGCGTGGACCAAAGCTATCAAAAACAATAACAGCGATAATAAAAATTACCAGTATAAAAAATAAATTCTTAATTAGATCGTTTTTCAAATGCTTAACCTCACTAGCCTGAATCTCAAACCGATATAATAACTAAATAATACCGCAATAGACAAGCTTAAAACAGGAGAAAATTGGGGTTGTCATCACTAAGCGTAGGATATTAGTTTATCGAATTATTATACTTGACAATAAGCTCTTAATCGTAACAAGATGTAACCGGCATTGCGCTAACGCGTGACACATTAGCGCAATGCTATAGGCAATAAATTATCTCATTCTGAAATTTTGCACTTTAGATCACATCTCGATTAGTATCAATACCACTGGCACCTGTTCGAGAAGTCCAACTTGACGACGCAGCAGTAGGTGAAGTGTAAATACTTCCATTTGATCCCACGGCAATAAATAAGCCAGTAGCACTAACAGGAAGATAAGAAGGAATATAACGAATACCAAATAAATTATCAGCTCCTCCACCTATGGTTTGTGATGTCCAAATGATACCATCAAGTGAAGTAACAACCGTGCCATTATTGCCCACGGCTACAAACATACCTTCGGCATAGATAATACGATTGAGTGTTTCAGTGGTCGTACTGGTTTGCGTTGTCCAATTTACACCATCGGTAGATGTCACAATAGTACCGCCCTGACCGACAGCAACAAATTGGCCATCGCTGTAAGTGATACTATTCAGAACACCATTATTCTGGTTAGTATTTTCCAGATTCCAATTTTCTCCACTATTAGAAGAAATTGCAACTTGACTTGGGTTACTACCAACTGCCACAAATAGACCGTTCCCATAAGCAACGCCATAGAAATCTTCTGTTCCAACCTGTTGTAGATCCCAAAGGTTGCCAACTACTGAGCTTACAATCTGACCAGAATTACCAACTACCACAAATTGCTCATTCGCATAAATAACATCATTAAGTCTCTCATTTGAACTAATGGTTTGTCGAATCCAATTTGCCCCATCAGGAGAAGTTAAGATTAGACTATTTGGAGCACTACTAAATGTACCAACTGCTACATAGACATCATTTGCATTTGCATTTGTAGTTGTAGTTGGATTTACATTTGCAAAAGCAATACTAAAAAGACTTCCTTCACTCCCCAAACCTGTTGGTTGCGTTGCCCAACTTGATCCAGAAGGCAAATAAGTCTGAATAGAGGCATCGCCATCACCATCAAAGCCCACTGCTGTAACCAAAGGCGGGTTATTAATCGTGAAATCTTTAGAAGATTCCGTAAGCGTAGCACTAGTCGGTGTAAAATTGAATGTGTAGGTGTCATTATCATTGGTACCAATAATGACCGGAACCTGGCATGTATCACCACTTTCTATAATGCAGAAATTACCATCAGGATAACTGACATCCACACCTTGCGCGGTTGAAACAGCTACAGATGGCGTGATACCAGCAACAATTTGATCCGCCGTAAAAGTCAATGTCACCTTTTGACCTGTTTTTAAATTTGTTGACTGGTCAAGCGAAGGCGTAATCGCAATACTGGTAACCGGATTGAGGATACTAAATACTATACTTGACGTCGCCAGCGTGCCATTCGTTGCTGTAAAATTGAACGCGTAATTACCATTACTATTCGGACCAATCAATACCCGAACCTCACATGTAGTGTTAGTGCCGGTAATCGCGCAAGTATTACTACCATCAGGATAAGAGACATCAGCTGTACTGGAAACAGAGACAGTCGGTGTTAAACCAGATTGCGCGGGTTGGTCTATGGAAAAGGCCAATGTCACGATTTGACCTGTTTCGAGATTCTGTGATTGGCTAAGCGAGGGCGTGATCAATACGATGTTTGATAACGACTTAAGCTGATCACAACCAAATAAGGCGCCGGTCATTATAATTAAGCTTAGCCCTAAATAAACAATACGTGCAATTTTTTTCATGATAACTCCAATTTTTTTCTGATCTAATAGTTAAATCACAATATATTCATAAATTTGCGACAATAGTAGGATTGATTGATGACATTGTCAATCCTTATCACTAAAAAAGTTTTTCTAGCTGATGTCGCTAAGATCAAAGACCTAGAAAACGACTATTTACTAAACGGATAATGATAAAGCAAGGTAACCAAGGCGTTTTGGAATTGACGCGCTCTGTTGATACTTAAGGCATTGTTTACCAAAATGGAGAATACCAATTTTTTACCCTGAACGTTTATCACATAACCGGATAAAGAGGAGTGCCCCGCCCCCAAGGTGCCGGTTTTGGCGTGAACACGACCGCGAATATTGCCCATGCGATACGCTAGCGTGCCATCCTGTCCAGCAATTGGTAAGGCTCGATAGAAATCACTTTTAATGGGTGAATGATCAACACGATACAGTAGCCGCACAATCTGCCGTGGCTGCAAATAATCGTAATAGGATTGCCCTGAACCATCAAATATGGTCATTTGTTTAAAATCAACCCCGGCTTTATCAGTAAGCAGTTTTTTCTCGGCAAGCACACCATTGGCAAATGTCCCAGTGCCATAATAGTCAGCGCCTACGGATTTAATAAAACAACCGGCATAAAAATTATTAGAATGTTTGAGCATGGTTTTGACTAACTCAGCCAGAGGCGCTGAACGGTGTCTTACCAATGTGGTTAAATTTGTCGGCGCTTTGCCGATAATTGTCTTGCCTGTTAGTTTAATGCCATTACTACTGAGTATATTGGCAACTAACTGTCGCACAAATAAGGCCGGATTACGAATAGCCATGCTTAACACCGAATCGTCTTTAAGTGCCGGCCAACATCCGCCTAATGTGACACGGTTAGTCATACCCATATTACTGATAAAACTGCATTGATCCGCTGCCTGTTGCTGTGTTGCCGCGACAACCGTACTGCTAACCGGGAAATAGTTACCGTAACCGGCAACACGCGCCGGTATTACACTGCCTATCTTAGAGGTCGCTTTTAATGTGATGGCAAACTTATTTTGATTTAAGCTTATGGCTGTAATCGGCGCCGAATAGCTCCAATTGATACTGTCTTGTGTCCAACCTTCGGCGTAGTCACGACCGGCAAAGCGACTGCCATCCAGTACTACATCGCCTTGAATCTCATCAATACCTTTGCTTTTAAGCTGTTTCAATAGCAGTCGCAAATCAGTGCTGGTCAAGGATGGATCACCGGTAAAGGTAATATAAAGATTGCCATGCAATACACCGTCTTTTATTGTCTTAGCCTCCGCGGCAACAGTGGTATCAAAACGATAACTACTTTTCAGGGTGAACAAAGCCGAAGCGGCGGTAAAAAGCTTCATATTACTCGCCGGCACAAAGCGTTGCGAACTGTTTTTGCCATAAATAATTTTACCGCTTTGATCATCCGCTACTGAAATACCAACGGTCGCGTTGGGAATATACTTACTGATTAACGTCGATACACTCTTATCCAGCGATAGGGCAAACACTGGCAGCGTTATAATATTGAGCAGCAGCAAACCAAAGATAATAATTTTTTTCATGTTTATTCCAATTTTCACTAAAATACCCTTTCCTATTTTGACCTATACTTTATTCAGGATGATAACAACAGGTAAACACGCCGGCAACAAGAAAAATCACACCCGTGGCTATAAATGGCGCCATCGCGCTTAAATCAACAATAAAGCCACCAATCAGTGTACTGATCGTCATCGCCAATGCCATGACTGAACCCGTCAGTCCCATCACCCAGCCTTGCTTGGTTTCATCAACCCGGTTGGAAAACGCGGTAATGATAAAGGTATACACCACACCATTTACCATACCAATAACAAACGCAAACAGCCAAATTAAAATGGCATAGTGTAATAACGCTGACAATAAAGTCAGGCAGCCCACTATCATAAAACCAAATAACAGTACTCTAAATGTTGAAAAACGTTGCAATTTATTCACAAGATAAATAAAACCAATCGCGTAACCGACCGCCAAGACAGTCCACAGCAAACCAACCTGCGTAGCTGAATAACGATAATAATGCCATACAAAAAAACCTAAGTAAGCAATGTAGAATCCCCAGGCCAGAATATTGCAAAGTAACAAAATCGATAAATCTCTGATCGATTTTGTTTTAAAGGCTTCAGCAAAAAGTTGAAACGCGCGCGTTAAACGCAAACTAGATTGACGTTTCTGCCGCAAAGTTTCAGTAAGCAGAAATAACATTAAGATAAAACTGAATAATGCTAAACCGGCAACAAAATAGAACGGCGTGGCAAAACTAAACCAGGAAACCAATCGACTGTCTGACAGCAAACCACCGGCGAGTGGTCCCAGAATAAAACCACAAGAAGAAAAAAACAATACCAAGCCAATGTGTCTGGCTTTTTCGTCAGCTGTGCTGATATCAACAATAGCCGCTTGAACAAGCGGCATACTGCCGGCGGTGGAACCATCAATAATACGCCCAAGCAGTAATAATAAAAAACTATGGCAAAGTACCGCGATGACCGAAAATAAATAGCCAAGAAATGTGCCAAAAAGACAAAAACACAACACCTTGCGACGACCAAGATAATCGGATAAATCACCAAATACCGCGGCGCCAATAAAAAAAGTGAACATGTAAATTGACACGACCAAGCCATAAAATAAATCACGCCAATAAACAGCAAAATCAGCCGGCAGCAGACTATGACGCGGATCGACAACTAGCGCGTTTAATAACGGAAAAAATAAACCAAAACCAGCGCCATCAATGAACACCGCGATAAATAAAGGAAAAGCTTGTAAATAAAAATTCTTCTTGCTTGTTAACATGACTGTTTCTCATTAGAATGCAATTATTGTGCCGTATTATTCACGGTATTTATCGATTACACAAGGAAATTATGTCAGCAACACAAATTATACAAATCTCTGATTGTCATTTACACGCGGATAAGCATACTGAACTTTATGGTTACGATACCTATGCCAATCTATGCCAAGTGTTAAATTATATTGATAAACACGAACAACCTGATTTATTACTTTTTACCGGTGATTTATCGCAAGACGGCACGGCTGGTTCTTATCAACATCTGGTTGAGCTTATCGAGCAAACCGGTATTATGAGCTATGTGATTCCCGGCAACCACGATGATCAAACCCAGATGCGGCAGCATTTACAAGGCACGCGTATCCGCCATGACCGTTTAATCACGCTCGATGACTACTGTTTTATTCTTTTGGATTCAACGGTGCCTGGCAAAGCCAGTGGTTACTTCAATCAAAAAGAACTTGATTTTTTAGAAGACACCTTGAAAACCACAGAAAAAAACCAAGTGCTCATTGCTTGCCATCATCACTCTCTTTCCTGTGACAGCCCATTAATGGATACCATGATGATTAAAAATGCTGACACGTTCAATCAACTGATTGCCAATTACACCAATGTGAAAGCCGTATTCTTCGGGCATATCCATCAAGAATTAAACAAAAAATACCATCACATTGATTATTTCGGCTGTCCGGCAACTGCCATGCCGTTTATGCCGAAGATGACCACGCTTAGTTTCGATAAAAAAACACCCGGCTATCGAAAAATTATATTATCAAACGGTAGCGCCTTACGCACTCAGGTACACTATTTACCGACAGAATTAGTCGACTAAACGCAAATCCGGCACTTTATTGATGGACGCCTGTTGTTCAGGCTCAGGTGCTTCTAATTCGCCCCAAGACTCCGGCTCAAATACCATCCCTTGACCATGTTCCGCGGCGTAAATTGACATCACCGCCTTGAGTGGCGCGACAATTTTCTTTTTAATACCATTGAAACCGGCATCAAAGGTCATCCTATGGGTACCGATCTCTAGGTTATTAACAGCGTCTGGGGCGATATTTAAAGCAATTTCACCGTCCTCAACAAATTCTACTGGCACTTGCACATTTTCTTCTCGCGCGTCAATGATGACACAAGGCGTACATTGATTGTCAACAATCCATTGATACAGTGCTCGTAATAAATAGGGTCGCATGGGTGACATACTGTTGCCTATTTTCGGTGGCGATGACTGTGTCACGATGCTTCCTCTAAAGGTGAGCGTATTTCATTTTCCGATTCAGTCAGACTTTTACGGAAAGATGGTCTTGAGAACAAGCGTTCAGCATAGTTCATCAAAATACCAGCTGATTTCGGCAACTCAATACCTAAAACTGGCAAACGCCATAACAGCGGCGCCATGTAGCAATCCATCAATGTAAATTCATTGCTTAAAAAATAAGGCGTTTGCTCTAGCATAATTTTTAAGCCTAAAAGGTTTTCCAGTAAACTTTTACGATACTGTTGTAATAGCTTTTGATCCGTTGTTTTCTCAATAGCGTGGAATAAACTGTACCAATCTCGCTCAATACGGGACATCATCAAGCGATATTTTGCTCGCTGCACCGGATACACAGGCAATAAAGGTGGATGAGGATAACGTTCTTCTAAATATTCCATAATGATATGAGATTCATATAACACTAATTCACGATCTACTAATATCGGCAAGGTACCGTAAGGATTCAAATCAGCGATTTCTTCCGGCTGATTTTCCATATGCTGTGAATTAATCGTATCGACAGCAATACCTTTTTCCGCCAGTACGATACGGGTACGATGACTGTAAACATCATTATCACCAGTGTACAATACGACCATAGATTTTTTAGCGATAATCGCCATAAAATAGCTCCTCAGCTTTAGCAAGCTTATACAAGTTAAACAAAATTATAGTTAGTCACGGTGCTTCTTTATCGCTAAACTCAAAGAAGTATTCCAGCTCATATAAATTTCTCCAACGTACCCTTTTAACCATTTATAGTAAGCTGTGTGAGCTAATCACTATTGTACCAGATATGTCAAGTGATAGACCCATTCAGTTTTCTTTATTATCTGGGGTACGATCTGGATGATTAGATGCGATAACTTCTTCTTCATTTTCAGGTGCGTGCTTATCGTACACAACAACTAAATCACTACAAAAATTAGCCAGCTCACGTTTACACTGATAGATTTTCTCTTCCAGTTGCTTTTGCATCGCGATGAGCTCGGCAATATTACTATCTAAGGCTTTCAAATGCGCTCTTAAATGCTTAGGCAGCACGTTGCGATTTCCTTGAAAAGCGTCGAAACCATGTTTTACCTGATCACTAAATTGACCCGATTTCACTCGGTTAATAAAATCGATACTCACTTCTTTAATATTTTTTATTGAAATTTTTGACATCTCATTTCCTCAATTTAAAATAGAACCAAGAGTACTGACAAAAAAGGCAACATCATGAATTACTGGCTGATGAAATCCGAACCAAACGCTTACAGCATTGATGATCTACAAAAAGATCAAACAACCTGTTGGGAAGGCGTCCGCAATTATCAAGTCCGCAATATGATGCGAGATGAAATGCGAGCAGGTGATTTAGCATTTTTTTATCACTCCAATAGTCAACCACCAGGCATCGTCGGCATCATGGAAATTATAAGCCGAGCATATCCTGATCCAACTGCTTTCAATCCTGAAAGCAAATATTACGATCCTAAAAGCCAAAAAGACAAACCACGCTGGGTCATGGTAGATGTCAAATTTAAACAAAAATTCGCGTCGATTATCAGCCTGGAACAATTGCGCAGCATCACTGATTTAAATGATATGCCACTACTTCGTAAAGGCAACCGGTTATCAATTACACCCGTTACTGCTAAACAGTGGCATATTATTGCTAGCCTAAGCTAAAGCCTGGCTTTCTTATTTTATCCTTCGACAAGCTCAGGAACCGTCCTTCGACTGGCTCAGGAACCGACCTTATTATGATTGTATTGTTTTAACCAACTCACGTTTGCCATGATTAATTTTCATGACGTAAATATCTTTAGTCGGTATATTACTGTCATGATAAGAAATCATGCTACTCGCTCCAGAAAAATCTTTTAGATTATGCAGCACCTTATAAAGATCATGGGTATTAATATCGCTTTTACTAGCCGCCTTCGTGCTCATCGTCTCTTTGATTGCTTTTGCCGCCAACATCACTGAATCATACGCTAAGGCTGAAAACGCGCTTTTAGGATAGACATGGTACTGTTTTTTAAATTCATTCATAAACTTCATCGTGGTCTCTGATTTTGTCTGACCAGGAATAAGTACTGCGTGGGTAGTAAAATACACATTTTCAATTTCAGGATCAGTCGCCCCAACCAACTCCGGCGCGTCAAAACCATCCGGACCAACAACAGCTTGTTTGAAACCGGCTTTTCTTAGAGCAATAATCGCGTTTCTGGCATCCACATCGTTACCGGCAAAATAAATAACCTGGGCTTGATCACGATACTTACTCAGCTCTTGCACCAATTTAGAAGTCTCTAAATGACCATCAGAAAATCCTGTACTGTAAATAACTTTTCCTTTCAAGGCCTTAATTTTCGATTCAAAAGCTGCGGTTACATTTTGAGCGTAACGAAGATGCGTATCAGTCACAACCAGAGCGTCTTTCGCTTTTAAGGTATTCACCGCGAATGATGCCGCCGCGTTACCCTGCATCGCATCGGTAAACGCGGTGAGAATAAGGTGATCGGAATATTTTTCAGGCAAACTATCAGAAGTCGCGCCAGACGTAATAAACAGTTTATTGTAACGGACAAATTCAGGCATAACCGCTGCTAGCATATTATCCGCGTTTAAACCTATAGCGATTTTAACATCTTTGATACCCGCCACTTTCTGTGCCACATCACGCGCGACATCTTCATTGGACATGGCATTTAGTGTAATTGCTTCAACAGGATGGCCATCAATGCCGCCAGCATCGTTTAACTGATGCAGCGCGATGTCAACACCGCGAATCGATGGTACGGCAAAAGGTTGAAATTCACCATTAAAACTATAAATAACGCCAATGTATATGACAGATGAGGTATTATTCGCGGAAAGAACAGGATCATTATCCTCCGTGCTGGCATAGGAAAAAGTTACACAACATAACAACAGTACAGAAGCAGCACTTAGCACCCATTTCTTTAGTTTATTTTTAATCATATTCCCTCTCTTTATTATAATAATTGGACGATTCGCTTAACTGACAAAGTTTCATTGGCAATATCAAATAACTTACAATTCATGATAGTGTGTTGAGTTTATCAAAAAAATTATCACGTGTAAATAAGCAATCCTTGTGTCACAGGGCAAGTATTCTATATGAATAAATAGATAAAAAATGGTGCCGAGGAGAGGACTTGAACCTCCACGGGGTTGCCCCCACAAACACCTGAAGCTTGCGCGTCTACCAATTCCGCCACCTCGGCTTTATTCTTAGTCTGGCTCAGCGCGTGGATGGCTAAGCTTATCGATACCAGAGAATATTTATAACATTTTGTTCAACAACTCGGTCGCAAGCGACCGAGATTGTTTTCTTATTTAATTTCGCCTGCGCGAAGCAAGTTCGCGCCGACGGCGACCAAAGGGAAGCATTGCATTGCTCCCCTTTGGATTCCCCATCGCCTCCTGACTCTCCCGCAAGCGGGAGAGATTTCTTACTTTAAAAAATGCCTGTTAGGCAGTCTCGCCTTTAGTTTCAGTAGTGACCGGCTTTGCTTTAACCGATTCTTGACGCGTTCCCTTAACTACTTTTTTAGTAATTTTCTCTTTAATCCGCGCGGAACGGCCACTACGATCACGCAAATAGTAAAGCTTAGCGCGACGAACATCACCAAACCGTTTCACCTCAATGCTGGCAATACTTGGACTATGGGTTTGAAACACACGTTCAACACCCTCACCATGAGAAACTTTGCGAACAGTAAATGATGAATTTAAACCACGCTTGCGTTTAGCAATGACAACACCTTCAAATTTCTGCAACCGCTCCCGCTCACCTTCTTTGACGCGCACCTCTACCGCCACAGAATCCCCGGCACCAAACGCGGGAATTTCTTTGACCTGTTCTTGTTCCAATGTATCTATAATGTTCATTTTTTCTCTCTCACTTATTTTCATCAATAAACGTTCTCAGCAATGCCTGATCTTCAACGCTCAGTACTTTTTCTTGCAATAAATCAGGGCGCCTTAACCAAGTTCTCCCCAAAGCCTGTTTGCGTCGCCATTGAGCGATTTCTGCATGATTACCTCGCAATAATACATCAGGAACAGCATCGCCGTCTATAACTTTCGGACGAGTATACTGCGGATAATCCAATAAGTCATCATAAAAAGAGTCCTGAATGACAGAATTAGGGTCGCCAACCACGCCCGGCAGTAATCGCAACAGGGCATCAATAAGCACTGCGGCCGCCAATTCCCCACCTGATAAGACATAATCACCAATCGACCATTCTTCATCAATATCGCGACCAAGCAGACGTTCATCCAGTCCTTCATAACGACCGGAAATTAAAATAAGTGATTGATTCTTATCAATAATTTCTTTGGCGACAGACTGCTTGAATAACTTGCCTTGTGGTGATAAATACACTGTTCTGGCAGTAGGTAGCTCAGCTTTTGCCGCGTTAATTGCTCGACGCAAGGGCGCCACTTTCATCAACATGCCAGGCCCGCCACCATAAGGTTTATCATCCACCTGTTGATGCTTGTCGGTGGTAAAATCGCGTGGATTCCAGAAATACAATCGCGCCAGCTGCTGTTTTAAGGCACGATCAGGTATGCTATAGTGCAAACAGTTAAATATTTCCGGAAATAAGGTAATTAAACCGATATTAAGCATGATGAGCAATAGCTTAATAAAAATATTATAGTAGCGCAAGATGAGTAAACGAATTCTAATTATGGCGGGCGGCACTGGCGGACACATTATTCCGGCACTTGTTGTCGCCGAACAACTCCAGCAACAAGGTTGTACCGTCGCCTGGCTGGGCACACGCTATGGTCTGGAAGAAAAATTAGTCAACAAAGCGCGAATTCCTTTATTCCTCATTACCATGAAAGCCATACGCCGGTCAGGCATAAAACGCCTGCTGGCCACGCCTTATCTGGTCTGCCGTTCGCTGTGGCAATGTTTTCGCATTTATCGTCGCTTTCGTCCGCAACTGGTACTCAGCATGGGGGGATTTGTGGCAATGCCCGGCGGCATAACAGCTTGGTTGTTTCGCGTGCCCTTAGTGATCCATGAACAAAACACCATTGCTGGCTTTACCAATAAATCCCTATCACATCTTGCTAAACATGTATTTACCGCTTTTCCTAACACGAAACCCGCATTTAAAAATAGACAATACATCGGCAATCCACTGCCAACCACAATCTGTGCAATCCCCTCACCCACAGAACGTTTCTTAGTACCGCATTCTAGTGTGCGAATAGCCATACTGGGCGGCAGTCAAGGCGCGTTGATATTAAATACCATTGTGCCCGAAGCGTTAGCGCAACTTGATCATCCTATCGAAATTAAACATCAATGTGGTTCACGCCATGTTGATATCACCAAACGTCATTATCAGCAACGAGGACTGAACGCGGATATTTTCCCTTTTGTCAGCGATATGGCAGAAATCTATTGTTGGGCCGATCTGGTTATTTGTCGTGCCGGCTCGATGACCGTAAGTGAACTCGCCGCCGCGGGCATTGCGGCTATTCTTATCCCTTTTCCCGGCGCTGTCGATGACCATCAAACCTATAATGCCAAATTCCTCACAGATGCCGGCGCGGCGTTACTATTACCACAAACACAATTAAACGCCGCCTATTTAGCCGAGACAATACAAGAACTCATTAACAATGACAAATTGCAAGCCATGGCCATAAAAGCGTATCAATTACGCAAAACCGACGCCGCGCGAACACTCACCCAAGAATTGTTACATGTTTGAATCGCTTTTTGACAATACAGTACGTTTTCATTTTGTTGGTATTGGCGGTGCCGGTATGTCGGCATTGGCTGAATTACTGCGAAAGGATCACTATCAGGTCAGTGGTTCCGATCAATGTTTGAATGATAACACCAAGCGATTACAGCAACTAGGGGCGGTGATTTACCAACAGCATCATAGGCAAAATCTCGATCTTGCTGATATTGTGGTGATCTCTTCAGCAATCAAGCAAGATAATCCCGAATATCTTGCCGCGCGACAAAAATCTCTGCCCATTGTTAAGCGTGGCGCACTACTGGCGCAACTGGCACAGCGCTACAAACACACCATTACCGTGATAGGTTCTCATGGCAAAACCACTACCACCGCTTTAATTGCGGATATATTAATGCAGGCTAATCAATCACCAGGTTTTGCCATTGGCGGTTGTCTAAACAGTATCATGACTAATAATAAACTCGGTTCGGGTCACTATTTTATTGCCGAAGGTGATGAAAGTGATGGCTCTTTTTTACAATTGAAAACAAACATTGCTATCATCACCAGTATTAGTCGCGACCATTTAGTGTATTATGATAATGATTTTGCAAAACTCACTCAGGCGTTTATTGGCTTTATCGAAAAAATGCCAGATGATGGTTTATTGGTGTTATGTTGTGATGATGAAACCATTCGAAACATACTGCCACAGATCAAAAACAACAAGTGTCAACTGATAAGCTATGGCACAACTGAACATGCTGATGTGTATGCCAGCAATATACAATCAGCACAAGGCAACAGTTGTTTTGAAGTGATTAAAAAACAGCGGCCATTTCTGTCTACCAAGCTCAATATACCCGGCGGATATAATATCTTAAATGCCTTGGCGGCTATTATTGTTGCGGATTATCTTGGCGTCAACACGACCACAATTGACAACAGTCTAAAACACTTCAAAGGCGTGCAACGACGTTTTGAATATTTAGGCATCAGACAGTTTAAAACAGTAACAACTGAGATCATTCATGATTACGGTCATCATCCGCATGAATTGGCGGCAGTTATTGACACAGTACGGCAGAATTGGCCAGCAAAACCAATCGCTATGGTGTTTCAACCTCACCGTTACAGTCGCACCGCCGCCTTGTTTGATCAATTTATAACGGTACTCTCCACGGTTGATCAACTTTATCTTTTGCCAATCTATGCCGCCCATGAAACCAATAGCACCGGTATCAGCAGTGACCAACTTTATCAACAACTGCTTAAAAAAAACAACTGCGCTGTGTATTATATTGCCTCATTAGACAATGTGATACGTGAATTAACCGAAACACTGTATGATAACAGTATATTATTGCTGCAAGGTGCGGGGGATATTGGTCAATTAGTCTATACAATATAAATGCTAAACTATGAAAGAAGTTAACAAAGCAACAAACCATTCTCGTCATTCCCGCGCAGGCGGGAATCCAGCGAACAAACCACAGGCATATACATTTTTCTCCTGGATTCCCGCCTGCGCGGGAATGACGGCTAACGATAAATACAACAAGACATGAATGGTGACTATTACAAAAATCATCCACTGGCGGCTTACACTTCGTGGCGAGTAGGCGGTCCGGCTGATTGTGTTTATCGCCCTAGTGATCTTGATGATTTATCCTTATTTTTACAATCTCTAACAACAGAAAAACCAGTCCTATTTTTAGGTTTAGGCAGCAATACTTTAATACGAGATGGTGGTGTACGCGCAACAGTTATTTTAAGCTTGAAAGCGCTTTCAAGTCTGCAACGCATGGATAACAATATCGTTTATGCCGGCGCTGGCGTTCCCTGCGCCAAAGTGGCTCGATTTGCCGTAAGACAGCATCTCAGTGGATTGGAATTTTTTGCCGGTATTCCCGGCACGGTTGGCGGCGCGCTCGCCATGAATGCTGGCTGTTTTGGCAGTGAAACCTGGTCGCTAATTAAACAAGTCTCGCTGATTGATCGTAAAGGAAAATACTTTAATAAAAAACCATCGGCATTTAAAGTCAGCTACCGTCACGTAATGTTTGATGATCAAGCTTGGTTTACCGGCGCCTACTTCCAGCTCACACCTGGTGATAAAACAACAGGATTACACAAAATCAATCAATTATTAGCGCAACGTCACGCGACGCAACCCACCAACCTACCAAGTTGCGGCTCGGTATTTCGCAATCCACCTGGCGATTTTGCCGGTCGTTTGATTGCTGATTGTGGTTTAAAAGGTTTTCACATAGGTGGCGCTGAAGTATCGAATAAACATGCTAATTTTATTGTCAATCGCGGCAATGCAACGGCTGCAGATATTGAACAGCTTATAATTTATATTGCTAATACTGTGGCACAAAAATATGGCATCACTCTGGAAAAAGAAGTGCGTATTATTGGTGAGGCTTAGCAAGTTTATACCCGTTCAGACAAATATGACGGGTAAAGCACATTACTCCTGGAGAAATTATTCAGTTAGGTAACTCAATAGTTACTCTAATACTTATAATATTTTCCTAAAAGTTCTTTGGTATCTTTCTGACCAAAAATAACTCGGTATTTTTTATCCTTGTCTGATATTTTAATCTGCCAATTTTCTAAAAATGATCCTAATCCAAATCTTTTTATATGAGGCGCACTCAAATACTTCATTTCTAATTGTTTTATCTCGTATGCACTTTTGGGAGAACCATCGCTTTTCTGAATAAGATTATAGATAGCTTTGACATCTAATTTATCATTGCCAGTATTTTTTTTGTATTGAGTTAAATATTTTTTTCTATTTTCCGCACTCTTAATATTTTTCACAAATGCCATTGCTATTCCAAAAATTGCATTTGAATTCAAAATATATTTTTCTAAGTCACCTTTTGTATAAAATTCTAACACCACTGAAAGCATCGGGTTGGGTATTTTATTAGCCTTGTATAGCTTAAGATCAAAAGTAGCGTTATTTTTTTTGGCGTATTGATACGCGTCTGCGAATACATTTTTTTTATATATTCTATTATTTTTGCCTTCTGATATAACGTTTTCTTTCTCTAATTCTAATTTTTTCTGCTCTGATTTTGACAAGTATTTAAGCATAGATTCTTCATATGTTGGGGAACTAAGCCTATATGTTTGATATCCCATTCTTGACAAAGTGCGTGCCGTTGCATGTTGATTTTTATAATCACTTAAAGAAGCACGAAGAAATATGACTTTTATTATATTCTCTCTTTCAGGATTTCCTGGTTCTAATTTTTTTGTATATTTTCCTATGCTTCCTCCTGTAAATCCTGAGTATTTTCCATAAATATCTATAAACTTTTTATCATCAAAATTTTTGT
>JBCCYM010000034.1:0-19206 GCA_039190005.1 Pseudomonadota bacterium | reverse complement strand
TGGTGGTCTATCGATTTCCACCGATGGCGGAACGACCTGGACCAACTATACCACGGCCAATGGCTTGGGAAGTAATAATGTGCAAGGCGTATTTGCCACGGCCAACACCCTATATGCCGCAACGAATGGTGGTCTATCGATTTCCACGGATGGCGGAACGAACTGGACCAACTACACCACGGCCAATGGCTTGGGAAGTAATTTGGTGCGAGGCGTATTTGCCACGGCCAACACCCTATATGCCGCAACGGTTGGTGGTGGATTGTCGGTATCAGAACTTCCTACGACCTCCTAGTATTAAGAGTCAACCTACCCCACTTGGAGCAAGACCAAATAGAAGTTCTATAGATGTGACCGCATGACTTGGGTTGGTTGTTTGAGTGCCGTAGTGATGTGATACCTAGCTGAATGGTTGTTCTCGATAGAACCCGCTTATACCCTACCACTGCCTTTACCGGCAGCGCGTGTGCGCTCTTACCACACCATTTCACCTTTACCTCATTTCTAATTATCATTAGAAAACAGCGGCAACAACCGCAAAGACAACAACAGATGTATCTACAGCAAAAACAACAAGCTTCTTACGCAATCGGTTATTAAGTTGGCGATTCCTTCAAAAAACAATCCGACGGAATTAATCAAACAGAAGTCGCGAAAAGTCTAAGCAATGGTTTATCAGGCAAACAAGAATGACGGAGCAGCAAGTATCATGCTGATGACATCAAAAGGAGCGCATATACGCCCAAATTTCTCGCGTTAAATGCTAAAAATCAAACATATTCACTAATTTTACGTTCTAATAATTCCTGATGACCGGACACAGGTTGTGGATCAAACTTATCGCTTAACGCTTTTTCAGCTAAGGACGCGAAATCGAATTTCCCAGCCAGTATATCCGCGCCTAAACCTTGATGCCAACCGGCATAGCGCTTATCAATAAAAGAGGATAGCGTTTCTTTTTCAACCATTTCCGCGGCAATCAACAAAGACCGAGCGAGCGCGTCAACGCCACTGATATGGGCATAAAACATATCTTCCATCGCAATACTCTGGCGACGCAATTTAGTATCAAAATTAAATCCACCACTGGTGAACCCACCATTTTTTAGCATGGCATAAATCACCAAGGAGAGTTCATGTAGATTCGCAGGGAACTGATCGGTATCCCAACCTAATTGAGGGTCGCCTCGATTGGCGTCAATGCTGCCAAAGATATTATTGGCATAGGCATATTCAACTTCATGGGCAAAACGATGACCAGCTAGCGTCGCGTGATTCGCTTCGATATTGACTTTAAATTCTTTTTCCAAACCATATTTTTGTAAAAAAGCATAAACGGTGGCACTATCATAATCATACTGATGTTTGGTCGGCTCACAAGGCTTGGGTTCAATTAATAAAGCGCCTTTAAAACCAATTTTATGCTTGTAATCCACTAACATGGAAAGAAAACGACCGAGTTGGTCAACCTCCTGACGCATATCCGTATTGAGCAAGGTATCGTAACCTTCACGCCCACCCCAAAGCACATAGTTTTCACCACCGAGTTGATGGGTGACATCCATAGCCGCTTTCACCTGAGCGCAAGCATAGGCAAACACTTCGGGGTCGGGATTGGTTGCCGCGCCTGCCATGTAACGACGATGGGTAAATAAATTAGCGGTACCCCATAAAAGTTTAATTCCTGTACGCGCCATATGTTGTTGTATCAACTCGGCGATATGTTGGAATCGGGTATTGGTTTCCGTCAAATTGCCACCCTCAGGGGAAACGTCACGATCATGGAAAGTGAAAAATGGTAATTGTAGTTTTTCGATAAATTCAAAAGCGGCATCTAAACGGTGTTCAGCCCGTTGCATGGGATCAGAAGCCGCTAACCAACCGCGATCAAAAGTGGGGCCACCAAAATTATCTTCCCCTTGCCAGCAGAAACTGTGCCAACAACAGACAGCTATACGCAAATGTTCCGCCATTGTTTTACCCAGTACTTTTCGCGTGGCATCATAATAATGATACGCTAAGGGATTGTTTGAATTTTCACCTTCATATTGAATTTTATCAATATCAGACCAGTATTGTGGCATTTTATTTCTCCTATTTTATTTTAACCTTAAAATCGCGCGGTGGTCCTTGAGCCCTTCGACAGGCTCAGGGATCACTGTGGTTTTAAGGTTTAACGTTTATATGCTTTATTAAACACAGATTTTAACTGACAATATAATTCATTGAACAACTGTTGGCGTTGTTGATAATGCTCAACACGTCGCGTTTCCGGCATGATTGAATACAGCAATTTAGCCGGCGCAAATACTTCGCTAGGATCCGCTTTTTCGTGCATGCCCAACCAAGCTAAGCGCGCGGCACCATACGCCGCGCCCACATCAGCATCCTGATTGTAGCACAGTGCTTGTTGTAATGCAGCACTCAAAATCTTACCCCAGTAACGATTACGGGCGCCGCCACCAACCACGGAAACGTGATTAATGTCAACACCAGCATCTTTCATCGCCGCCTGGCCTTGAGCAAAGGCAAACGCGACCCCCTCAAGCACAGCTTGAACCAAATGTGTCGGCTGGGTTCGATGGGTCATACCAAAAAATACACCGCGGGCGTAAGGATCATTATGTGGTGTCCGCTCCCCTGACAAATAAGGTAAAAAAATCGGCACATCCTCAGCTTCATTCTGTTCAACATGATGCAGCAGCTCAGTGAGATCATCAGCACCGACAATACCAGCGACCCAATCTAAACAACTGGCCGCGCTTAAATGTACTGTCATTTCATGCCATAGATTGGGCAAGCAATGGCAGAATGTATGCACACCTTGTTCAGGATTAGGACGAAAACAATTATCAGCCGTAAAATAAACACCTGAGGTACCCAGTGATAAGAAAGCCTCGCCGGGTTTTGTAATGGTCATACTGACAGCACTAGCCGCGTTATCGCCGGCGCCTGCGACTAAAACCACATCCTCCGACATCCCCCAAGCTTGAGCAACCGCCGGCAAAATTGTGCCGGTGATTTGATTGCCTTCAAACAATTGCGGCATATACGATTCATCCATATCAGTTGCCGCTAACATGGCCTTAGACCAACAACGCCGCCCGACATCTAACCACGATGTACCAGAAGCATCGGATAAATCGGTGGCAAACACGCCACTGATTCGGTAACGCAAATAGTCTTTGGGCAATAATACTTTGGCGGTTTGCTTGAAAATATCCGGTTCATGGGTTTTAACCCAGCTCAGTTTTGGCGCGGTAAACCCTGGCATCAATAAATTGCCGGTAATCGACCATGCTTGTGGTTCACGCGCTAACATTTCTTCACACTGTATTTTAGCACGACCATCATTCCATAGTATGGCGGGTCGCAATACATGACCTGAAGCATCAAGCAGCACTGCGCCATGCATTTGACCGGAAAAACTGATGGCGCGCACTTGTTTGAGGGCGTGGGCTTGGCGGTTTTTTAATAACTGTACCGCTTTATCTGTCGCTTGCCACCAATCCTCTGGATGTTGCTCCGACCACAAAGGTCGCGGATGCGATATGTCTAATGGGACGGTACAGTTATCGATAATCGTTTGCGCTTCATCCATCAATAGCACTTTTAAACCAGAGGTGCCAAGATCAATACCTAAATACACTTAGACCTCACAAACCAATATGACGCGGCTTTTTGCCGGCATTTAGATTGGCTTCAATGGTTTCTAAACTCACGCCTCGTGTTTCCGGCACAATAAAATAAATAAATATTAAAGACAATAAACTCACTACCGCATAAATCAAAAATGTACCAGATTGATGGAATAACTGCACCAACGTTAAAAAACTTATGGTCACCAACCAGTTGGATCCCCAATTAATTGCCGTCGCCACACTAGAACCTAAGCCACGCACACGTAAAGGAAATACTTCGGCGATCATTAACCACATCACTGGCCCTAAGCTAATACCAAAACCAAAAACATAAATAAAAATGCAGACAACGGACAAATTGGCTAAGAATATTGTCGGCTCATGGATTTGAAACACCCAGCTCAACAAAAATAACGCGACTGTCATAATAAATAAGCCCATAAAAAGCAACGGTCTGCGCCCCCAATTGTCAATAAACGGCAACGCGATAATGGTAGATAAAACAAAAACAACCCCAACCCCCATTGTTGCCAGAATAGCCACCGACGCGTGATGAAAACCGGATATTTGAAAAATAGTTGGCGCGTAATAAAGAATTGTATTGATGCCGGTCACTTGTTGGATAATTGCCAAACCACCGGCAATTAGAAGTGTTGGACGAACAGTTGGTGTCAATAATTCACGCCAACTGCCTTTGCGTTTATGCAAGCTTTCTCTAATCCGCGCTAATTCACCCTCAACGACTTTTTGGCTTTTACGAATTTTTTGTAATGTTTTTATCGCCTTTTGTTCATATCCTTTAAACATTAACCATCTTGGACTAAACGGTAAAAACAATACACCTAACAGTAAAATTACCGCGGGGACAATACCGCTAAGAAACATGTAACGCCAAGCGTGATTATGGTTTAATAACACAGCGCACACATAATCAATAATATAAGCAATCAGAATACCTATCGTCACAGCCAGCTGGTTTAAAGAAACTAAAGCGCCACGATAGCGCGGCGGTGAAATTTCAGAAATATAGAGCGGCGCGGTATAAGAAGCGATACCAATAGCAACACCAACGATAATACGACCAATGATGATAATAGCAATACTCGGCGCGATTGTAGTAATGATCGTGCCAAAAATAAAAATAATGGCATCGGCTATTAAAAGGGACTTGCGACCAAAACGATCCGATAAATGACCACTAAATATAGCGCCTAAAAAAGCACCAATTAAAACCGCGCTAGTGACTAAACCATTCATTTGCGCTGATAAATGAAATTGATTGCGAATAAATAAAATAGCGCCAGAAATAACGCCGGTATCAAAACCAAATAAAATGCCAGCAAAGGCGGCAATAAATGCTACTAAAACAGCAAAGCGATTGTTTCTTATAGACAAGTTTTTTCTTTAAGCCCTCTTTCATGTAACGGGACTATTAACGATTAGCAAATTTGTCAATTGGAGCGTTTTCTATGTGATGCTCGCGATGTTTCGACAAGATCAAGAACCACTCTCCGATAAGCTCAAGGTACAATGCAGCCTTTTCCAGCAATGACAACGCGTTAAACGTTGAATAAACCCAGATTTCAACAGTCACTAATTGACAAAATTATCCTGTTTTACACGGTATTTCTACTTATGTTGAAACATAGTGTCATCCTATGACAAACCATAAGAAAAGTCAAAGAATTTTTAACCATCAAAAGGTGATTTCAATATCATGGTATGATTGCGTTCAGGACTGGTTGATATGATGGTAATGGGTTTTTCAATCAACTCCTGTAAGCGATTAACATAATTTTTCGCGTTTTCAGGGAGTTGATTATAATCATCAATACCAAATGTCGATGTTTGCCAACCCGGCCATGTTTCATAAATCGGCTGGCATTGCGCCAACGCTCTGGCACAACTTGGCGCGGTATCCACCTTGCCTTTGGCTGTTTGATAAGCCACACAAACTTTAATTTCTTCCAACTCATCTAACACATCCAACTTCGTCAGACAAATGCCATTGACCGCGTTCAAACGACAGGCATGACGCACCAATACCGCGTCAAACCAACCACAAGCACGGCTACGCCCTGTGGTCACACCAAATTCATGCCCTTTTTGACCTAAATATTTACCGATGTCATTCTCAAGCAATGTCGGAAAAGGTCCAGAACCAACGCGCGTGGTATACGCTTTGACAATACCTAAGACATACATTGACCATGCCGGCATAAACCCTGTCCCCGTGGCGACACCACCAACAGTTGTGTTCGATGAGGTCACATAAGGATAAGTGCCGTGATCCACATCTAACAGTGTCCCTTGCGCGCCTTCAAATAAAATATTCTTGTCCTGCGATTGATAATCGAATAATACCTCACCGGTATTGACCATCAATGGCACTAATATCTGGCGATAACGCGACAGTTTATCTAAGGTGGCTTTATAATCAACCGCCTCGGCATTGTAATACTTGGTGAGCATAAAATTATGATAGGCCATTAACGATTTAAGTCGCTCTTTGAAATAATCTTCATCGGCGAGATCGCACAGACGTATGGCGCGGCGAGCCACTTTGTCTTCATAGGCTGGACCAATGCCGCGCTGCGTGGTACCAATATTCTTTTTGCCTTTATGGGCTTCGCGCGCTTTATCTAAAGCAATATGGGTTGGCAAGATTAGCGGACAAGATTCGCTGATCATCAAGCGCGAGAACACATCAACCCCCAGATCCTCCAACATGGCAATTTCTTTTAGCAAAGCGCCACAATCCAAGACCACACCATTGCCAATCAAACAAGGGATATTGTCTCGCATAATGCCGGAAGGAATGAGATGCAAAGCCACAGTCTGCCCATCAATCACCAATGTATGACCGGCATTATGGCCACCTTGGAAACGCACCGTGCAATCCGCCTGCGCGGTAATTAAATCAACAATTTTACCTTTGCCTTCATCGCCCCATTGAAGCCCTAATATCGCAACTGAACCTGACATAACCCTCTCTTATAACACGTAATAATGAGCAAATATAAGTAATATAACACCAATTAACATACTGATAAAACCGATAATATGTAAGGTTTTATCGCTTCGATCAGCCGCATAATGCATAATGCGTCGCCATAAACCAGGCGAAACGAAAGGCAAGAAACCTTCAAAAATAAAAAACAGCGCAATTGCCGCGATAATAATATATGACACCTGACTCATATTTGATTTATACCCCACGCTAGTTGCTCTGAATTTACAAACACCTGTCATTCTCGCCCTTTGACAAGCTCAAGGACTGTCTGGGCGGAAATTACAGTTTTTATGCAAAATTCTTACGGTCGTTAAAAATTTTTTCCTGAGTATTCTCTAAGTAATTCCAACGCTTGTCAAGCTTCTACTTGCCGGTTTAAAAATTATTTGCTAAGCTGCGACAAGTCTTAGCGAATAAAATAGTTTACTTTAGTTTATGGCAACAAAAAAAAGTCATCAAGACCTCGAATCCGCTTTAAAAGAACTGGAAAAGCTCGTCACTGACATGGAAACAGGAAAACTCAGTCTTGATGAATCATTAAAACATTTTGAGCGTGGTGTCGCTTTAACAAAACAGTGTCAAAAAATATTAAGCGACGCTGAGCAGAAAGTAAAAATTCTCACTGACGATCAACAGCTCAAAACATTTAATGGCAATAATGACTGATTTTAACGCGTTTACCGGTCAGTATCGGCACCGCATTCAAAACCTGCTTCAAGCCGCGGTTACTCTCTCCGATAGCAAACTCAGCCAGGCGATAGCTTATTCGGTACTTAATGGTGGCAAACGACTACGACCATTACTCATTTACGCCACAGCCGAAGCCTTATCAGCGCCACCGGAAACGGTTGATACCGCCGCCTGCTCGATAGAATTAATACATTGCTATTCACTTATCCATGATGATTTGCCGGCGATGGACGATGATGATTTCAGGCGCGGCAATCCAACCTGCCACAAAGCCTTTGATGAAGCAAGCGCTATTCTTGCCGGCGATGCCTTACAATCACTCGCGTTTGAAATACTGGCTAAGAAAAACGCCGCGTTAAACCCGACACAGCAATTGAAAATGATTTGCGCGCTCAGCAAAGCCATTGGCATGAACGGTATGGCTTACGGACAATCTTTGGATATTGAAGCAAATCCGAATATTTCATTAGCACAATTACAGACAATTCACACGCATAAAACGGGTCTGTTAATTAAAGCCTGTGTTGAATTAGCATTAATTGCCGCGAACTGTGATGATGAGAATACTTATAAGCAACTTTGTCATTACGCGGATTGTATTGGCCTGCTGTTTCAAATTCAGGATGATATTCTTGATGTTGAAGGCGAAATTACCTCATTAGGCAAATTACCGGGCGTTGATCGCGCCCTTGGTCGCGCGACGTATCCAGAAATTCTTGGGATGCGCGCCGCGAAAGAAAAACGAGACGCGCTTTATCAACAAGCCTTACAAGCACTTGCTGATATTCATTTAGAAAAATCTAAGCTAGCAGCGCTGGCACATGTTTTTGTTGAGCGTAAAAATTGATCATTTACATAGCACATAAATTTTTATACAATCTGATCAATTGATAGAAAATATGTAAGGGGGATTATTTTGCGACCATTTAATTATTATCAACCCACCTCTATTCATTTCGGCACCGGAAAACTAAATGATGTTGCCACAGTGGTTGGTCAATATGGCAAACGTTGTTTTCTTGTCACCGGCAAAAGCAACGCGCTAGCCGCTGCTTTCACTAAGATTACCAAACTATTGACCGATGCCGGTATCGCGGTACACCATTACGCTGGCGCGACACCTAATCCAACCCTCGATGATGTCACCCTTGGCACCGAACAAGCCATTGCGTTCAAAGCGGATGTTATTTTAGGTGTGGGTGGCGGCTCTACAATTGATGTGGCCAAAGCCATTGCCGTTCAAGCCACACATGAAGGTAACGCCTTTGATTATCTCTATTACAGCCCGAAACAACCCACGACTAAAACGCTGCCAATTGTCGCCATCTCGACAACTTCTGGCACCGGTACCCATACCTCTAAAGTCGCGGTGATTACCCGTAATGAAGATAAACATAAATCCGCTATTGCCAGTCCCTACATTTTTGCTAAAGCAGCAATTGTTGATCCAGAATTGATGGTCACTTTACCGGAAAATGTCACCGCCTCAACCGGTTGGGACGCGTTTACCCATACATTTGAAAGCTATCTTAATACCAACCACAATCCCTATGTCGATTTATTATGCCTCGAAGCGATAAAATTGGTCAAAACCAACCTGCCCATTGTGCTAACCGATAGCAATAACCTTGAAGCCCGCGCGGCCATGGCATTGGCGGATACCTATGCCGGCATGTGTATTGCCAATGTCGGCACCATTATGCCTCACGCGATGGGACAGGCAATTAGTGGCCATTTCCCGCATGTGAGCCACGGTCAGTCTTTGGCAGTGATCTACCCAGAATTTACTCGCTTCACTTATGAATCAGCCATTGATCGTTTTGCCACAGTGGGCCGTATTTTTAATCCAGCCTTGCAATCAGAAAATGATGATACCGCCGCGCGCCAATGCTGCGAAGAAATTGACGCGTTCTTAAAACAAATCAACATGTGGTTTACGCTCGATTCACTACAGGTTGATCAAGCTGAGATGCCCGGTATTATTAAGCACTGCATGGCATTTCCTGATTCACAAGCCAGTCCAAAAGTGCCGACTGAACAAGATATTATAGCGCTGTATAACAAAGCGAGAACACATTGATGGTGATCAATCGACAAGAAAAAATGCTGGGCGCTGTATTGCCCGGCAATAGCACTGTGACGTTTAAAGAATTTGATATTCCCACCCCGGGTCATGGCGAAGTGCTGATCCAAACAAAAGCATCAACAATTTGTGGCAGCGATATTCGCGCCATTTATCACCAACATCTAGGCAAAGGACCAGAAGCTTATCAGAATGTGATTGCCGGTCATGAACCTTGTGGACAAATTGTCGAATGTGGTCCCGGCACACGACGTTTTAAAGTCGGTGATCGTGTGATTGTTTATCATATCTCCGGCTGCGGCTTATGCCATGACTGCCGTCGCGGTTACATGATTAGTTGTAGTGATGTCAACTATCGTAAAGCCTATGGTTGGCAACGTCATGGCGGTATGGCGCCGTACATGCTAGCCGAAGAAAAAGACCTTATTCTGTTACCGGATAATCTAAGCT
Organism: Pseudomonadota bacterium; assembly: GCA_039190005.1. Taxonomy (GTDB): domain Bacteria; phylum Pseudomonadota; class Gammaproteobacteria; order UBA12402; family UBA12402; genus JBCCYM01. The sequence goes on along the minus strand of JBCCYM010000034.1, from coordinate 9,329 downwards.
ATATTGATGGTGCCCAAGTTGCCTGCGGGTTTGGCACGGTTTATGAGGGTTTGGAAAAAATCCAGATTAGCGGCAATGATTGTGTGTTAGTTGTTGGTTTGGGACCGGTAGGATTAGCCGCCCTAGCCTTATCTAGAGCACTGGGCGCTGAAAAATTAATTGGCGTTGATGTCACAGACGAGCGCATCAATCTGACGAAACAACTCAAACTTGCTGATGACGTTATTAAAGCGGACGCCGATACTGTCGAGAAAATTAAAGCCTTAACCGGCGGACGAGGTTGTGAAAAAACAATCGATTGCTCCGGCAACGACAAAGGACGACTCACCTGTATCCAAGCCACACGCCAGTGGGGCAAATGTGTTTTTATTGGCGAAGGCGGCACTGTCAGCTTTGAGCCAAGTCGCGATATTATTCACGATCAAAAAACAATTTATGGTTCCTGGGTCACCACCATCTGGCGCATGGAACAACTGGTTGAACGCTTATCACGTTGGAACCTACATCCTGAAGCATTGGTAACGCATAAATTTAACTTACAAGAAGCCGACAAAGCCTATGAAACCATGAGCCAGGGTTGCTGTGGCAAGGTTGCTGTGGTTTATGAATAAAGCATTATTAATTAATACTATACCGATGGAGATTGTTGTTGACAAATTCGTCATTCCCGCGAAGGCGGGAATCCAGTCTCAACAATCCCCTAGCGTAAAATTTTTAAACAGTTACATTAAGGGAGTACACTATGACTACTAGCAATATCAATACTAACAAACATATTTCATGGCAGAATATCACCATTTGTTTACTTGCTTCCTTAGCGGGCATTCTCTTCGGCATGGACACGGGGATTATTTCCGGCGCCTTACCCTTTATCGCCCATGAGTTCAGCGCCAATAATCAAGGTCAACAGATTATTGTCAGCTCGGTACTTTTTGGCGCCGCCGTTGGTACCATTACCAGCGCCTTTCTAGCCAAACCGCTTGGTCGACGTCGCACTATTTTATTAGCCGCTTTTATTTTCATGGTAGCCTCTTTCTTCTCAGCAATCGCGCATTCAATTGCCCATCTTGTGATGGCACGCGCCGCCTTAGGTATTGCCGTGGGCATGGCGGCTTACAACGCGCCTTTATATTTAGCTGAAGTCGCTTCCTCTGAAATTCGCGGGTCTTTAGTCACATTATATCAAGCTATGGTTAATTTGGGCATTGTCATTGCCTTAGTGATTGATCTGGTACTAACCTATACTGGCAACTGGCGATTAATGTTATTCTCCCTTGCTTTCCCGGCTATTTTGCTTTTTATTGGCACACTCTTAATGCCACCCAGTCCTCGCTGGTTAATTCTGAAAAAGCAAAAGAAAGCGGCGCGTGAGGTATTGCATAAAATTAGACAAGGCTCTGAAGAAGACATATTGAATGAAATTTATGACATTGAACAAGTGGAAAAACTTGATCACGAAGGTTGGTCACTGTTCAAACGTAATGGTAATTTCAGACGCGTTGTATTTTTGGGTATTGCGTTACAAGCGGCGCAACAGCTTACCGGCATCAATGTGATGTTTTATTACGCGCCAAAAGTATTTACTTTAGTTGGATTTGTCTCCCCTATTTCTAAAATGTGGGGCGGCGTATTGCTGGGGGTAATTGATTTCAGTTTTACCTTATTAGCCATACTTTTTGTTGACCGTGTCGGTCGCAAACCTTTGCTTTATTGGGGCGCGTTAGGCATGGGTGCCGCGTTTCTAGTATTAGCCTATCTCTTCTCAACGCCAATGGATACTGTCACATTAAGAACCATTGCCGTCTTGATGTTGGTATTATTTATGATCGCCTTTGCCATGAGTTCCGGACCGGTCACCTGGATTCTCTGTTCTGAAATCAATCCACTTAAAGGGCGTAGCTTAGGTATGATGACCAGTACCACTACCAACTGGTTGGTTAACTTAGTAATAGGCGCTACCTTTTTAACCTTATTATCGACACTGGGTGGCGTTAAAACCTTTATTCTCTACGGTGTCATCAACCTCGCGCTGATTATTATCTACTACTTCTATACACCGGAAACACGCAAAATATCCTTAGAACAACTGGAACAAAACTTAATGAAAGGCAAACGTTTGCGTGATATTGGACAGGTGTCGAACTAGAAATAACACATCTATGTAGAAGTAAGTAAATTAAACTCTCTAACTAACTGTAATTTATCTTCCAGGTATTAGCTGCCTGCTCAGCTAACCAGTGTTGATAAAGTTTTAAATTATCAATATTCCACTGATCATAGTCACTTATTTTTTCGGCTATTTTAAAACCGCTATTTTCATAAATAGGTTTTTTATCGGTAAATAACTTCCTGCCGGCTAATTTATTATCGTTTATTGTCAGCAATGTCATATTTCCCAGTCTATCAGTACAATCTTCCCAATCATCACCAAATTCTCTGCGCCACTGTCCATCCGGTGTTTTTGGTAAGATATGTTCTACACTGATATCCCCTCCTTGCAATTTTTTATCTGATAAATGGCGCTCTATTTCTAGAAGAATATGTTTTATCTTTTTGAGTGTTTGCACATGTGGCATACGCTTATTTTTAAATATCTGTATAAAATCATCATCCGACGGATAAATCTTCTTAAATTCTGAAGAGTTTTTAACACTGCTTGCACGTTTATATTCACCAGAATGTATGCTTAAAGCGATTTGATTATAGATTCTTTCCTGTTCATTAGGAGATCGTTTACAAATCGTATTATAACGCATGGATAGTATAGAAATATATCGCATTAGTTTAACAAACTCATGAGGTTCAAACTTCTCATAAGCGACTAAAAAAACGCTCATTGGTTGCTTTATTCCAAACAATTCAAGTGCAAATACATATTCTGAACACCCTTTATAACCCTCTTTCTGCCAAAGTTCATCCTCAGCGGAAAAAAGTGCTGCATACACTTGAGACCTTTTTTCTAACCTTTTTAGATAATGATGTGCTTCAGTTCTTGAGGCAATATGATTTCTTATTTTCCGGAATAATTCGTTTTTGGTTGCTGTTTTATTCTGACTGTTCCAATCAAATCTTAAAAAATCAGAAAAACTATTTCTTTCCAGTTGTTTAACAATTTCTTCCCACCTTATATCTAAATCATCCATTTCTTCATCAGTAACTGTGCCATCTTTGCTAATAATAGAAAATAAATAATTCTTTAATAAATCAGGGGTAGATAATTGCACACCTCGAGCATTCAGCGTTTCAAAAACTTTATAGGCATTGATTTCATTATCCACTGATATTTTAGTAAACATTAAACCTTTAGACATCAACTCAATAAACGCTGCAATTTCTTTACCATCTCTTCCTTGTAATTTCTTATAAAAAAAATCAAAAGATTCTGTCATGAGTTTATTGGTTCGTTTCACCTTCCGAACCGGCGGTGTTTCTAAAGAAGATAATTTCTTAAAGACAGTATCGTTATTCCTATTTAACTCTACTTTGTTATATGTTGTAAGTGATACCGTGTCAATTGTACCTATATAAGTCGTTCTTATTGCTTCAGCTCTTTTTTCATTATTTTTATCATGTTCGGATAACTCCTTTAATCGTTTTAATGCACTAAGCACAATAATAGAAAGGGTAGTTAGTCGTTGCTGTCCATCTATGATAAGTTGCCTCTCTCCTGTACCTGTTTGCAGCACAAGATAACCCATATAATGTTGTTTTTCCTCACGCAAAGTCTGTATATCTGTCCATAAATCTTCCCATTGTTCTTCTTCCCAGGAATAATCTCTTTGAAATCTAGGCACTTTATACTTCGATCCATTTCCCATAATATTCTGGAAATTCTGACTTTCAGTACTCATCAAGATCGACATGGTATTATTCCTGTGAATAAGTATTTTTTACAAGAGCATCTATCTTATTTTTTTATCAATTTTCTCAACACATACTGCAAAATACCACCATTGAGGTAATATTCCATTTCATTTTGCGTATCAATACGGCAGCATAAGCTAATAGTTTTGCTTTGACCATCGGCATAGTGAATCACCGCGTCAATGTCCATACCTGGTGTCATGTCATTGTTTAAACCCAGAACATCAACGGTTTCTTCGCCAGTTAGCTTAAGCGTTTTGCGATTCACGCCTTCTTTAAATTGCAATGGTAATACACCCATGCCAATAAGATTGGACCGATGAATACGCTCAAAGCTTTCAACAATCACCGCTTTGACGCCGAGCAATAATGTGCCTTTAGCGGCCCAGTCACGCGAAGAACCCATACCATATTCTTTACCGGCAAAAATAACCAGTGGCGTATTGTCTTGCTGATATTCCATGGCGGCATCAAAAATTGGCATCACTTCACCATCCGGATGATGTTTGGTAAAACCACCTTCAACGCCAGGCACCATTTCATTGCGAATACGGATATTGGCAAAGGTACCACGCCACATCACTTCGTGGTTACCACGACGCGAACCATAGGAATTAAAATCATTGGGCTCAACACCATGTTGGGTCAGATATTTTCCTGCCGGGCTATCAATTTTGATCGCGCCAGCTGGTGAGATATGATCGGTGGTGACATTATCCCCTAATACGGCAAGCACACGCGCCGCTTTAATCTCTTCTTGATGCGGCACTTCCGGTGTCAAGCCTTCAAAGAATGGCGGCAAGCGCACATAGGTTGAATCCTGATCCCATTGAAATGTTGTGCCAGTACTGACTTTAATATCATTCCAGTCTTTATTGCCGGTAAACACATCGGCATAACGTTCACGGAACATGGTATTATCAATTTTAGCCGTTTCCGCGGCAATTTCGGCATCACTCGGCCACACATCTTTCAGATACACCGGCTCACCATTTTTATCATTGCCTAATGGTTCACTGGTTAAATCTTTTTTAATCGAACCCGCTAAAGCATAAGCAACTACTAAAGGCGGTGACGCCAACCAGTTTGCTTTGACTAAAGGATGAATACGGCCTTCAAAGTTGCGGTTGCCCGAAAGCACCGAACAAACAGCCAGATCATTGTCATTAATCGCCTCAGTTACCGGTTGCGGTAAAGGACCAGAATTACCAATACAGGTTGTACAACCATAACCGACCAAGTTAAAACCAAGCTGATCGAGATAAGTTTGCAAGCCAGTTTTTTCCAGATAGTTTGTAACCACTTTAGATCCCGGCGCCAGTGAACTTTTAACCCAGGGCTTGCATGCTATACCTTTTTCAATGGCTTTTTTGGCGACTAAACCCGCGGCAATCATGACACTGGGGTTGGAGGTATTGGTACAACTGGTAATCGCCGCGATCACCACATCACCTTGATGCATGGTAAAGCCATCGGCGGTTTCCACCGCTTTATCTTTTTCACTGGCGGCATAATATTGCTCAGCGGCTTGTTCAAAAGCTTGCGGTACTTGCGATAATACCACTCGATCCTGAGGACGTTTTGGACCGGCAAGACACGGTTTAACTGTTGATAAATCCAAACGCAATTTAGAACTAAATACCGGCTCAGGCGCATTGTCATCACGCCACATGCCTTGCGCTTTGGCATAGGCTTCAACCAGCGCTAAGGTGTCATCATCGCGACCGGATAATTTCAGATAATCCAAGGTCACTTGATCAATCGGGAAGAAGCCACAGGTCGCGCCATATTCCGGCGCCATGTTAGAAATGGTCGCCCGATTCGGCAAAGGCAATTCAGTCAAACCACTGCCGTAATATTCAACAAACTTACTGACCACCCCGTGTTCACGCAGCATTTGTGTTACTGTCAGCACTAAATCTGTTGCCGTCGCGCCTTCCGGTAATTTACCGGTAATTTCAAAACCAACAACTTCCGGAATCAACATCGAAATCGGTTGTCCCAACATCGCGGCTTCCGCTTCAATACCGCCGACGCCCCAGCCAAGCACACCTAAAGCGTTAATCATGGTGGTATGCGAATCGGTTCCTACTAAGGTATCCGGATAAGCAACTTTTTTGCCATCCTGCTCCGAATGCCAAATCGATTTGGCAAGGTATTCAAGATTAACCTGATGGCAAATACCGGTACCAGGTGGCACCGCGCGAAAATGATTAAACGCGTCCTTTGCCCAACGCAATAATTCATAACGCTCACGGTTACGTTTCATCTCTACGGCAGTATTTTTTTCATAGGCACTGTTGCTACCAAATTCATCGACCTGCACCGAGTGATCAATTACTAAATCCACGGCCGATAAGGGATTAATGGTTTTTGCGTCGCCACCCAATGTTTCCATGGCGTCACGCAAAGCGGCTAAATCGACAACAGCCGGCACACCGGTAAAATCCTGAAGTAATACCCGTGCCGGACGATAGGCAATTTCTTTGGTTGAACGTTTGTCTTTAAGCCATTGACTGAATGCCTGAAAATCATCGACCGTGACCGTGTTATTATCTTCATGCCTGAGCAAATTTTCCAATAGGATTTTAAGCGAGAATGGTAAGCGCGACAAATCCCCAAGTTTTTCCTCCGCTTTTTTTAAACTGTAATAATGATAGGTTTGACTACCGGCATTCAGGGTAGTTTGTGTATTCAGGCTGTCTTGACTCATAAAAATCTCCTCGACGATGCGCTATTGGGACAATATTTTTCACTACAAAGTAGTTTATAGCATCGCCAGTTTTTGTCAAGATTTTGCACACAACTTGACTGAGTCTACTAAAGCATAGTAGGATTGCGACACATATTTATTTGAGCGGGTAAAAATACGTATAATAACAGGACAACGCTATTTGTTAGAAACAAACACGGTGAATTAAATGAATCGCAACAGTAGTATCTATTTTATCGCCCTGTGTCTTGCCGGCATTGTCGCGGGTTTTGATGCCAGTATTGTCAATTCAGCATTTCCGGTGATTAAAAAAGCCTTAAATGCCAACATCACCCAAATGCAATGGATGCTGACTTGCTTTTCTCTGCTATTCAGTGCTTGCACGGTTCCTTTTGGCATGTTAAGCGATCTCAAAGGGCGTCGCGAAATGTTGCTCATTACCTTGATTGTGCTCACCCTGGTATCTTTGGGAGCAGGATTGGCGCAAACGCCATGGTTTTTAATGGTAATGCGCGGACTGCAAGGCGCGTGTGTCGCGATGTTTTTTCCCTGCGCCGTTGGCACCATTCAAAATATCTTCCCTGAAGCGATACGTGTACGCACGGTCAGTATTTTCTTTGCCTTATTTGGCGTTGGTGTGGGTATCGGTCCTTTACTTGGTGCCGTGCTGATGCACTGGCTCAGTTGGCGTTGGGTATTTTTTATCAACATTCCATTCGCATTGATTAGTTTATTCATCACTTATATATGGGGTATTGAATCGAAACGAGAAGGCAAAAATACACTGATTGATTGGTTGGGCGCCTTGTGTTTTATTGTCGGTATCGGCGCGTTCGTCTTTATCCTTAATGAATGGCCTTACTATGGTTGGCATACACCGATTATCGCCGCTTGTATCTTGACAGTAATCGCGTTTTTGTTGCTATTTTTTGTCGAAAAAAAAGCGGCAGCGCCATTAATCATGCCTTCGCTTTATCTGAACAGAAATTTTGCGATCGCGACCATCACCACATCGATTGGCGTTGGTTACAGCTTTGTGTTCTTGTTTTTAATCCCGCTGTATTTACATATGGTGCTTAAGTTCTCAATTTTTATGGCGGGCATAACTCTGTGCGCCATGACAGTCATGGTTATCATCTCCCCGATGATTTCCGGCGCTTTGTTTGAAAAAAATAAGAAAAAATTAATCGTTCACATCGTATTTCTGGGTGATGTTGCCGGACTTGTGTTAGCAAGTTATTTTGGCATGGATGGTCCATTATGGTTAGTTATTTTATCCATTATCTTAATTGGCATTGCTTGGGGAACAATTAATTCTGTTTCCACACCATTTTCCATTGGCAAAAACTATCAACATGCCGGTGTGATCACAGGTGGGTTGATTACCAATTTTAATATGGCCTTTGTTATCTTCTTCAACTTTGCCATGATGTTTTTCCATTACGGCATACGCCATGTTAATTTCGTCTACGGTTTGCATCTGGCTTGTTATGTTTTATTGATCATCGCTGTATTATTTTGGTTAGCGGCAACAATGATAATGCGCAAACCACTGCAATAGATTTTTTCGCTGGATCAATCAAATCAAGGCTATCTCATCGTTTTATGTCTTTTTTTGATCACAAAATCTATTTTTTTATTCAACATGAGCAGCAAAAGTAGATACTGCCAGATTATTTTGATTTCTCAGTTTTTAAATTGAGCTTAGTCATTTTTTGTCCCTTAAATGCGTACTTTATTGCCTTAGTTAATTTTTCATCGGAATCTAGCAGACTATTTAACTGCTTATGGTATAGCTTTATAAACTCCTGCGACAAATTATGAAACCGTTTCTTTGCATAAGGAAAATGCTTAAAAACTTGCTTAGAAAGATCAATAGTATAAGTTTCCTTTATCGTACCATAATAATATTTTCTCACGCCACGTTGTTTCAAAATATTTATATATTCATGTATATCATCTGTTATTGCCAGTGTATCAATCCAACCATCCCAAACAAAACAATTCGGCAGTCTTTTCAAGTGAATATTCCACAAGCTCTGCAGTGAATAACCGATAATTTTTGTATTGGCTAATTTTTTTGATTTATGAATAAGCAAAAAATGATGATCTTTATAGTTTAAATTAAACATGTCATCTCCATTTGATATCTTGATCCAGGTTACATAAACAGGCATTGGTATAAAAATTTTTGAATCTATATCAATCATACTTAGAATAGCAATTGCAAATTCACATATTTCAACACAGTTCCCGTAGGGAAAATTTTTTTTGTAGAGCATTTCATATTTATAAAGCGCAGAATATATGTTTCTAAAATTTGCATACTGTACATTACCGAGCTCATTGAATGAGGTATTATCAAGTTGCTTATATTTAAATCTAAATGTAGGAGTATTAGTTTTATTTCTTGCGCCGGCCAATCGCTCTTCATTGTATTGAGTACCTAACTTATTGTACGTGGAAGAATTTGGTAAATTTGGGCTAAATTTAATGTATTTTTTGACTAAGTTTGATGTCGCTAGTGATAAAGAAAATAGAACAGTAAACTCCATTTCTCTTGAATAAAATAGCATGATTTTTTTCTTTATTGAAGAAGTAATATTTAAATTATCTGAACAGTTTTTCCTTATAAAATCATCGGCTAGCATTCTCTGTTTTCTGAAAAAATTAATAAATTCAGGAATTTTAATTTTATTTAAATCTGTTTTAGCTTGTTGGTATGCTTTAAGATATTGATTGTATGGATATA
>JBCCYM010000033.1:0-19493 GCA_039190005.1 Pseudomonadota bacterium | reverse complement strand
TCATTATTTACCTCTTTTATTATTTTGTTACTATTAACAAAAGCCATTATAACTTAAAGAGTAAAATTTGTCCATCATAGCAAAGCAAGAGGAAATAAATAATAATATAATCAATAGGTTATAGTTTTTCTGCTATGATGGCTAACTATGAATAATCACTGTTTTTTATTCGTGAGTGGCTCAAAAAAATAATATCTTTAGTTTTTGATATACTATTATTATAGTAATACTACAAAGTAAGTAAGGAGCATGTATGACAAAGTTGAATGATAAACGCGTAACATTAAAATCTCTAAGTTGGGCCGATGTGCGTAATGATATCGCCAAAATCAATCCTGAATTGGCTGGTATTATTGACGACATTAGTCCAAATAAGCAGTATAGGCTTTATAAAGCAAGCTATCCTTACGGGAGTTATATTGTCAAACAAGGGTATTTACAATTACCGAATAATCATGGAAGAACTGTGCCTTTATCTGATGACACGCTGTCCAAGCAAATTAAATCAGATTTGAATTATAATGACGGTTCTAGCCCTGTTTCCTTGACGCTGAATCATACCATTGAAGTATCGTTGACGATGCCCCAGCGTGTTTTATTACCTTTGTCGCTCGGACTTTTGCCTATAGGTTGGTTTTTCTATACTTGGGTAGTGTTGAGTGACTTTAAGTCTTTACAACCAGCTTTTTTATGGGATGTAACAGCGGGAGCGCGTTCTATTTTTATGTTACCTAAAATTTCTGACGCCCGTCGCCATCGTAGTTTATGTCGATATTATAAAATTAATCCAGACTGTCCTGCTTCAATGTTGGATCATTGGTCGGTTTTCAAAGGCTTGGCGAATAGCCCTCAACAGCCTTCAGATTGGCACACGGAACTTATTTTTTTCTCAGGCAAATGGTTTGAAAAATTTCGCGATAAAACTTGGCGGGATTTGCGCTATTATATGCTTGACAAAGATTGGGGTAGAAGTGAAGCAATACGTAATCAATTTATTTGGGACGCGGTTTTTTCTGTTATGCAGATAAAAGACAAGCTGAAACCAAGCCCTGATATTTTAAATACCGTTAAGCATCTTATCACAGTAGGGGTTGGGCGCGCGCCGGCGTTCTCGCCATCAACAAATGATATGGCCGCTCCTATTAGCCATATTCAGGAAGCTTATAAAAATGTTTATAAACTCAAGCAATACTCGCCTATTACGATGCAGCCTGATATTTTTAAAAATAAACCTGTTTATTATTCATTGCAGTTTCCTACCTCAATGGAGTTTTCATTAAAATCGAATGATGATTCAACTATTCTAAATGACTTGTATCATGTTAAATTGTTACTTGAGCGATGTCTTGATTATTTATCAAGTAATACGTTAAATATCGCTTCTACTGAATTATACTGTTTGGGGGATAAAGTTAATTATGACTTTTTCCATTCAAACACAGGTGGTCTTAGCGGTATTAAACCAACAGAAAAGATTATGGAAAAGGATGACCGTTTTCTCATTAATGGTGGTGATGTTTTTCCAACGACAAGTAGATTTTTTCAAGGCTGTATTCGTATTAGTAATAAATAGTCATATAACATTGAGTTTTTTCAAATTTGGGGGTGCAAAAAACCAACAGAAATAACAAGTTCAGAATGGATTACGATAGATCTACAATGCTAATAACAAAATCAGTAAAAAGATAGTAAATATTAATCCTACTATGGGGATAATGATATGCTGATTATGCCAAAGGGGAAAGCGGGAAATTGCCATAATGTAAAGTATGAGTGCGGAGTTAATCTGCCGGTATTGGTAATCCAATTTTGTTGCAACAAAACTACTAAATCATAGTAGTTTCTCAGTGAGGCTGTTCAAGCACGAATAGCTAAGTGGATGGAGAGCGTGTGGCTGAATATTTCATGAAGAAATATTCAGTTAGCGCGTTGTTTTAATTTCAAATATTTTTTATTTAATTATCGGTATATTTACTGATATGGAAATGATTGGACAGTATCTTTAGCAAATAATACACTAAAATATAAAACATATAATAATACTTATAATATTCGCGCTACCGCGGTTTTTAAAATAAATATGACCGTTCACTTGAGTGAGTATTTCCTTTAGTGGATTTTGCCTATTAATTTAGTTTTAAAATTAGATGTCAGAAACATTACTAATGAGATAAGCAAAACAATTAAGCCTATTTTTAGAAAGAGGGAAGTATAAACTATTAATGATGAAGCTTTATCGCTGACTAAATGTTTTGGTATTGAAGCTAGGGCGGCAACATATCCAGACAGAAAATTACCTATGCTGAGAAATACAAACCACATACCCATCGCAAAACCGGATATTTCTTCTGGGATTAATTCACTGACCATTGCCACGCCTAAAGCTGATATGAGTAGTTCTCCTGTTGCCTGAAAGAAATAACTTAATATTATCCACCATGATGACACAATGCCCTGACTATTAGCAAAATACCGACTGGTAAACAAGGTAAGAAACGCGGCCGAGCAGCAAAACATTCCTAGCGCGAATTTTCTAGCAATGTTGAAGTTGTATCCTGATTTTTTAAGCTTAACATAAAAAGATGCAAGAAATGGACTAATTATCATAATCCATATAGGGTCCAGTGCCTGAAAACTTTGAGCTTGAATAGGCAGTCCTAATACTTGATGTGTCACATTGTGAATGGTGAAAAAATTAATTGATGTTGGCATCTGTAAATAAAGCACTTGAAAAATAATAGCCTCAACCATCAGGATAATAGCGGCAGTCATACGATATTGAGTTGATAATGTTTGATAGAAACCATAGATGCAAAACGCGATAATGACGATCAACGCGATAACGACTAGTACTATTTTGGCAAGTATAATATGCATCAGTAGATAACTGGTTATGATGACTGCCAAGATGGCAAGCATTATAGTCGTTATAAGCTTTACTATTGATAGTTGTTGACTGCCTGCTTGAGTAGAGATTGTGGCTAATGTTTTTCTATGGTAAAAAAATGTTGAAAATGCTAAACACATACCGATCGCGCTTGTAATAAACGAATAACTGTATCCTAAATGATGCGCGATAATTGGAGAGCCAAATAATCCTAGAACGCCTCCAATATTAATTGCCATGTAATACCATGTAAAGGCATTTTGTAGGTGCTCTGGTCCCTCAGAGATATAACATTTAGAGAGCAGACTTGAAGGGTTGGACTTAAAAAGGCCTGTTCCCACACAAACAAGTGAAAGTGAAAAATAAATAAAAGCTTTGCCGGCAAAACCTAATAGCAGGTATCCCAGTAATAGTACGGCTAATCCCATCAACATGGTGCGTTTGGCGCCAAGTACTTTGTCACCAATATAACCACCAGCGGCTACAAAACAGTAAACAAGCGCGTTGTAAGCGCCAAATAGAATAAATGATTGAGCCTGGTTAAGGCCGATATGGTTGACTAAAAAGTATGCTAAAATAGCCTGAACCGAATAGTAGCCAAATCGCTCCCATATCTCTAGTAAAAAAATAGCATTAAAGACGCTAGAGTGCTTTGGTCTCATCACTTAGCCTTTAGTGTGAACACTTGTTGTTGACATTGGACGCGTTGATTTTGTGCCTGAGATCGGATTATGTCTAACAACTTATAACAAATAGATAGTATCGAGAGGCGAGCGGAAACAGGCTGACTAAAATCAACAGACGGTAAGGTGATTGCTTTTTTATTTCTCTTGGGCATTAAGCTTAAATTTAACTGTCAATCTATTTTTATGGTTTTGCTTGGTCACAAAATAACAACTGAATAAGAATATTATCTAATATTTGAATTAAAATAGCAATTAATTCTGCGGAGGATAGTAAAGGTGGCGGAAAATAAGGTGATCCCACCACTACGCTAATTTTTATTTCATTATTTTAAGCAATTTGTTACACTTGTGTTTTGTGGTGCCAACCCTTCGACCCTTCGACAAGCTCAGGGCAAGCAAGCTCAAGGGCCGCCTTTCGGCAGGCTCAGAGGCCACTGCTGTTTTTAGGTTCAATAGGCGTTTATTGCGGAAAGAAAAATGACATGATTCTAGCATTTTTATTTGGATTTTTATTTGCTTTGGGCTTAATTGTGCCATTGGGGCCGCAAAATATGTTTGTTCTCAGTCAAGGTATCAGAAAATCTAATCGCAAAGCTATCGCGACAGTGGTGACAACGGTAGCCTTGTCCGATACCTTGCTTATTTTGCTGGCCGTACTCGGTTTAACCTTGGTTATATTAAAAGTCAGTTGGTTTAAAGATGTTATTTTAATTGCCGGTATAGTGTTTTTGCTTTATTTAGGTTGGCAATCATGGCGTCAAGCAACGGAATTAAATAATGATGACGCGCTAGTAAACCCGTCACCGCTTAAATTAGTATTATTTAGTTTAGGGGTGTCGCTGCTGAATCCTTATGCTATTCTCGATACATTGGTCACAATTGGGTCAGTGTCGCTGACATATCATGGTGTCAATAAAATCGCTTTTGTTACCGCGTGTATTATGACTTCTTGGGTATGGTTTATTTTTTTAGCCACGGTGGGGCGGTACTTAGCTAAGCTTGACTTTTTCAATAAACATAATGGTCATATTTCAGCCATTGTGATGTGGGGCGCGGCGATATATCTTTTTGCCCATTTATTTTTTTAACTTAAACAATCATGCTACAGAAAAAAATTATACGTCGTCCTTATGATATTTCATCAGCGATGCGTCATTTGCCGCCTTTATTGCAGCGTGTGTACGCGGCGCGTGGTATATCTGAACCGCGGCAGCTTGAGCGTGGCGCTAAAGCATTACTGGATTTTTCCGGTCTGTGTCATATGAATGCAGCAGTGAGTGTGTTGCTTGAAGCGATTGAAAAGCGACAGCATATTATGATTGTTGGTGATTATGATGCCGATGGCGCCACCGGTACAAGCTTAGCTGTGCGGGCGTTAAAAAATTTTGCTGCCGCTAAAGTCAGTTATTTGGTGCCGAATCGATTTGATTTTGGGTATGGTTTGACGCCAGAGATTGTTGAATTAGCGTACCAACAAAAACCAGACATCCTTATCACGGTGGACAATGGTATTGCTAATATTGCCGGTGTGCGGTTGGCGAATCAATTGGGGATGCGAGTCATCATTACTGATCATCATTTGCCTGGCGAACAGTTACCGCCGGCGACCGCGATTGTTAATCCTAATCAACCGACATGTCATTTTGCCAGTAAATCATTGGCGGGTGTTGGGGTGATTTTCTACGTCATGGTAGCTTTGCGTGCCGCGTTACGTGAAAAACACTGGTTTGAACAACAGCAAATCCCCGAAGCTAATATGGCGGATTTGCTTGATCTGGTGGCATTGGGTACGGTCGCGGATTTGGTTCCTTTGGATAAGAATAATCGCATTCTCGTCTATCAAGGTTTGCAACGTATACGCTGTGGCAAATGCTGTCCCGCGATTACCGCGTTGTTGCATTTAGCCAAACGTGATCCCGCGACTGTCGCAGCGACTGATTTAGCTTTCGCCGTTGGTCCTCGACTTAACGCGGCTGGCAGGCTGCAAGATATGTCGTTGGGTATTGAATGTCTGCTCAGTGATGACGCGCTTACTGCTGAAAAAAACGCTGAACAGTTGCATCAACTCAATGATGAGCGCCGACAAATTGAAGCGGATATGCAACAACAGGCAATGACTATGCTGAATACCATTCATCTTAGTGACGACTTGCCTTATGGTCTGTGTTTGTTTGATAAAAATTGGCATCAAGGCTTGATTGGTATTCTGGCGTCAAAGATAAAAAATAAAACCCATCGTCCGGTTATTATTTTTGCCGAAGATGGTAATGGTAAACTAAAAGGATCGGCACGTTCAATTAGTGGTATTCACATCCGTGATGTGTTAGCGAATATCCATGCCAAACATCCCGATTTAATCACTAAATTTGGTGGTCACGCGATGGCGGCAGGGTTGAGTATTGCTGATACGGATTTTAACGTATTCCAAAAAGCATTTATTGATGAATTACAGCAATTTGTCACTGATGATTTGTTACAAGCGCAGTTAATTACTGATGGTGAATTGACAACAGATGTATTGAATTTAGATACCGTAGCCTTGCTGCAACAGGCCGGGCCATGGGGGCAAGGTTTTCCTGAACCCGTGTTTGATGGCATATTTGATATTATTGACCAGCGTTTATTGGCGGAGAAGCATTTGAAACTCACACTTAAAAAAGAGGCTAGTCACTATGAAGCGATTGCCTTTTTCATCGACAATACATTATGGCCAAATCCACGTTGTCAACAGGTACATATTGTCTATAGGCCTGACTGTAACCTGTATGGTGGTATTAGCAAGTTGCAGTTGGTGGTCGAATATTTGGAGCCTGTTTATTGATTCTATATTCGGAAATAGGTGATGGTTTGTGCCATCAGAAAAAGTTTAAAAAGTTTTACTATATAACCTTGTGAATTATATCACTAAGTGGTATATTCATGAAATGAAGATATATAAACATCATTTATTTAACAAATGGTTGAAAAAGGAAAAGTTGACAGATAATCAATTAAAGATAGCTGTCAGTGAAATTGAACAAGGTTTAATTGATGCGGATTTAGGTTCGGGTCTAAATTATAGCGCTTTCCTAAACTGTTGATACATTACTGACTGTATCTTATTGCCTTTCGCATCGTTAAGAAACACTTGCTTACAATCAGTAAGTGGTTCCTGAGTTTATCGAAGGACGGCGCGTTTCTTGCCTCGCGAAAGACAATAATATTTCGTCATTAACATATCAACAGTTTAGGAAAGTGCTATAAAAAGCGTATTGCTCGACAAGCTCAAGGTAAGCGAGGAAGTTACCGTGTTTTAATTGCTTATAAGCAGCAAGAACGGCTTATTTTTTGTATGGTTTTTCAAAAGGGCAAAAAGCTAATTTGACTGTCACTGAAAAAAAAGTTTATAAAAAACTATCTAATCATCTATTGGCATTGCCAACAGAAATATTAGTGAAATTGATAAAAAGAGGTAATTTAATAGAGGTATAGAATGAAAGAAAAATTACTAGACGTCGCGCATGTCATTGCCAAAGATTTACATGAGGTGGGGGCAATTGATCAAGTCACAATGCGAGAGTTTGACGCGGATTGCTTGCCACGGGTAAAGGACTTAACCGCGAATCAGATTAGAAAAATCAGAACAGGTCAAAAAGTCAGCCAAGTGGTGTTCGCGAAAATTCTGAATACAACCCCATCAACTGTTCGTCAATGGGAGCAAGGTCAAAAACATCCACGAGGGGTATCATTGAAGTTATTAAATTTAGTCGCGCAAAAAGGTCTGAGCGTGCTTATTTAGCATGATTTAATTTTGCGACAAACTATCAAAACATCCTTGTTTTATAATTGTTTAATAACTTTTATTTAACAGCTACCCATTCACCATTGGCATTACGGCAGGCGGTGCCATTAATTTTTTCTGGGCGACCATTGATGGTGGCGTCAATGACATATTGACGGCAAGGTTCACCGTTTTGAGAATAAGTCCGTGTTGGTGTGACCGTATAGCGATTGTGTGTGTCTGGATTTACCCATGTTGTGCTTTGATTGGTGCGTGAATTTTCCAACGCTCTTTGGGTTTCCAGTTGATCTGTTTTGTCCATTGACTTTCCTACCGCGCTACCAATCAGTGCACCAAGTACAGCACCAACACCAGTGGCGGCAACTTGTCCTGAACCACTGCCAAAGCGGCTTCCAATTAATGCGCCCGCACCTGCGCCAAGTAATGTGCCGGTATCTTGTTTGGTCTCACAAGCACCTAGTACTAAACTGATCATAATGGCTACTAGGGCAAATCTTGTAAATTTATACATTGTTATTGTCCTCATCTGTAATACACAACGAACCCTATAATAAAGTGTATTATCTGAAAAGTCATGATTAAAATGTAAAAAAATCTATCAATCTGTTACAATTACTTTTAAGATATTGTTTTGATTGTTTGGATAGGTGCAATATTTTGTCAAATACCCTCTATTTTAGTTTTGTTTGTCAGGTTTTGGCGCAACCAGCGCCTGAGCTGGATTTTCCGATTGAAGGTTTTAAAATTGATAGCCGCCAGGTTATGCCTGGTGATTTATTTGTGGCCAGTGTCGGTAGTCAAGCGGATGGGCATGATTATATTGAGCAGGCCATAGCCAATGGCGCGGTCGCGGCAATTGTTTCCAAGCCAGTACAAGCGTCAATTCCAATTATTCAGGTTGAGGATGGGCTGCAAGCCTTAGGACAAGTGGCGACATGTTGGCGTCAGCAATTATCACAGATCAAGATCGCGGCGGTTACCGGCAGTTGTGGTAAAACTACTGTCAAACATATGCTCACGGCCATTATCAGAGCGGCGCATGGTGAAGAAAGTTGCTATATGTCGCCAGGAAATTATAATAGTATCAGTGGCTTGCCTTTGTCTCTTCTGAAAATAAATGAAGATCACCGTTTCGCGGTATTGGAAATGGGGATGAATCATTTTGGTGAAATCGCGACAATTACTAAGTACGCGCGACCTGATGTTGTTGCCATCAGCTGTATCGCGTCGGTGCATACCGAGTACGTTGGTGATATTGCCGGGGTTGCCCGTGCTAAAGGCGAGATTTTGCAGGGATTGACGAGAGAGGGCGCGGCAGTATTACCAGCGGAGAGTCCTTTTCTTGAACAATGGCAAGCGGAACTGCAATCGACACAAAAGCAAATCAATTTTGGTGTATCCGATAATACTGATGTGAGTGTGTCAGCCATCATGCCAGAATTTAATCGTTGTAGTTTTACATTAAATTATCTTGATAATAGCATTGATATAAAAATAAATTTTCCTGGAGAACATAACGCGATGAATGCCGCCTGCGCGGCAGCGATGGCATTTGCTTTGGATATTGACGCTAAATTTATTAAGCAAGGTTTGGAAAATATGACAAACGTTGCCCGTCGTCTTGAGCGTTTGGTAGGTATTCATAATTGTACAGTGATTGATGACGGCTATAATGCTAATCCCCTTGCGGTTAAAGCAGCAATTGATGTGTTAAAACAGTATCAGGGGAAAACCATATTAGTATTGGGTGCCATGCGGGAACTGGGTAAACAGGAACGACAGTTGCATGCTGAAGTGGGGCAATACGCCAAAGCGCAGGGGATTGATTATTTATTTGCTATTGGTGATATTGCTGAAGAAGCCGTAAACGCTTTTGAGGACAAAGAGAAGGCTTATTTTTTTAATGATCGGCAAGCTTTGTTAGATCAATTGAAACCTCTGCTTGACGCGCGAACCTGTGTATTGTTTAAGGGATCGTTATCAATGAATATGAAAGCGTTTGTTGACGCTGTTGTTAAATAAATTAGTAAGTTTTGTCTTATAATGACAAAATTCTTACAACTTATTCTCTAGGCTATGCTTTACCGCGTTATATATTGCTGGAAAAACGCTGCGCTGCTCATCACTATGTCCCATAACTCGTGTTTTATTATATACCGGTGCTAAATATTCACAGGCTAATCTGTCATTACATTGCATATACGCGAAACAACCTTGCAAAACAGGTAAAGCAATGGTGTGCCAAGCATAATATGCTGGCGAATCAGGTTTAAAATTTGCCGCATGGTGTGCGAAAGCGTCAATGGCTAATTTAGCTTTGTCAGGATCAGTTTTGGCGACGCTCAAAATCGCCGTGACGGTTAAATACGGTGTAAAGTAATCAATAAATAAAGTTTTCCGCGTGGCTTGCCAGCTCGTCCGACCAATGTTTATTAAACTATGGTCATAGCCGACTAAATCAAGCGCGAATAACACTAAGAAAGCGTTATTCTGTTCAAAAGAAAATTCTTTCGCGGTACCCCAAATACGGGTGGGGAAGAGTTCCAAGATTAATTTAGTATCATAACCTGCTTTTAAATATAAGATAGCTAAATGCATACTATTATGACCTTCAAAGAATCGGCTTTGCTTGGGCCAATCATTGACACGCGCTTCTAAAAATTTAATGCCTTGTTGAATTTGTTCAGGCTCATTTTCATTCAACGCGTGGGCGTAGATATGCTGTAACCAAGCGTTATGCGGTTCTATGGCTAAGCCTTGTTTAATCAGTTCAGCTGCCTCTGATTGTCGATTAACATGACAATAGAAAAAAGCGTACATCCCTAAAAAATCAGGGTCATTTTTATAATGGTTATAAATTGCTTGGTAAGGTTGCTCAAGCGATTCAATCTGGCCACTCAGAAAAGCACATAATTGTAGCATTGATAAGGCTAATTTATCGTCATAATGAGCATTGACAATAGCGTGGTAATGCTTAAACGCGTCCATAAAATTAACAAACTGTAATGCTTTCAATGCCTGAACATGAAGCCTTTCTTGAGTGTTCAGCGCTTCTTCATCTATCCGTTGTAATAAAAGCCAATTTTTTCAGCTGACAATTTCTGTGAAAACGAGAAAAAAAACATAATGGCGGTACAGACTTGCAGCATCGCGCAATCTTGATAGTTATCCGCTGCTGCGGGTAATAGCTTATCTATGCCATCTCTTTTTTTGAATAAGATTTCAATCGCTTCGTTTAAACGGTTTGTTGCTTGTGAGTTTTTAGAATGGTATTTCATGCTATCCTCATATACTAAATATCCAATGGTATTTTAGTAATAATCGCTTAATGCGCTGGTTTCTTACGCGACAAAATATGATACATCACCGGAATAATAAACACCGTTAGAATGGTGCCGATGCCTAAGCCGCTGACAATAACCAAACCCATCACCAAACGACTGATCGCGCCGGCACCACTGACTTTAAGTAATGGTATGGCGCCAAGCACCATGGCGAGTGACGTCATGATAATAGGACGTAAACGTTTGCCTGACGCTTCGATAATGGCTTGAGTAAATTCATAGCCACGTTGCTGGAGTTGATTGGCGAATTCAACAATGAGTATGGCTTGTTTACTCATCAGCCCTAATAAGGTTACCAAACCGATCTCGGTATAAATATTCAGCGTGATGCCTAATACACGCAACGTGATTAACGCGCCAGTCAATGACAATGGCACACTGAGCATCACAATCAGCGGATCAACAAAGTTTTCAAATTGCGCGGCTAGCACCAGATAAATAAACAGTATGGCAAAGATAAACACCATGGTCATTTTACCTTTGGCTTCGACATATTGACGCAACTGACCAGCGGTATCGGTATGAATGTCATTAGGCAGTATTTGTTTGGCAATCTGATTGAGTTTATCGTAGGCGGTTCCGATCGTGACACTGCTTGGCAGTACACCGGTAATTTTCGCTGAGTTTAGTTGTTGAAAATCATTGATCTGACGGGCGGCGGTAACTTGTTTGATCGTCACCAGGTTTGCCAGTGGTATCAGTTTGCCTGAAGCGCTGCGCACATAGAGATTATTGGGGATATTGGGCTTATTGCGATATTTGGCGTAAAGTTGCGGGATCACTTCGTAATTCTGATTATCCATGACAAAACGCGTGCTAATCGGTTGTCCGAGATAGGTGCTGAGTGTCTGGGCGATTTGTTGCATACTCACCCCTAATTCGGCCGCGAGATTGCGGTTGATCTGAATATCGACATAAGGTTTGTCGAGTTTAAAATCTGTGTCCAGTGAGAGCACGCCACCCCATTGTTGTACCGCGTTTAAGAATTTTTGCGTGTACTGATTGAGATACGCTGTGCCTTGGGTTGTTTTAAGCACATATTCGAGGGTCACAAAAGGCGTTGAGCCTGGCAGGGTAGGTGGGTTCACGGGATAAGCCATCACACCGGGCAGTTCATACATTTTCGGGAACCAGTTGATCAACAGCTTAAAGGCGGAATCTTTGCGTTCATTCCAAGGTTTGAGAACGGCTAGTGTGAACGCTGAATTCACACCAAAAGGAAAGCCATTGATAACCATATCTTGATAGACATCGGGTGATTGACGATAAATATCGGCTATTTCCTGGCTGTGCTTTTCAATATAGTTAAGATTAGCTAGTGCCGGTCCGCGCATAATACCCATCAGATAACCTTGGTCTTCCGGTGGCGCTAATTCCGAGTGTAGACCGGTGAAAGCGATAATGCCGCCGGCATAAATAATCAGCGCGATACCGAGGACAAGCCAGCGGATTTTAATTAAAAAGTGTAATACTTTTTGATAAGCGTTTGATGTTTTTTGTGAAATATTGTCGACAAAATGCTCGAATTTACTGCCAGAACCACCGGATTTCATTAGTTTTGAACACATCATCGGTGATAATACCAGGGCAAATATGCCAGACATAATCACCGTGCAGGCAAGCGCCAAGGCAAATTCACTGAATAAAATGCCCGTTAGACCGGTTATAAAGGCGATAGGTAGATAAGCTGAAGCCAGGGTTAAGGTCATGGCAATGACGGCAAAGCGAATTTCGCGTGTGCCTTTAATCGCCGCTTGAAACGGGGTGTCGCCATTGATGATGTGGCGGTGAATGTTTTCAGTGACAACAATCGCGTCATCAACAACCAAACCAATGGCCAGCACAGCGGCTAACAGGGTTAAGGTGTTGATGCTGTAGCCCAAGAGAAACATTAAGGTACAGGCACTGATTAATGATAATGGAATGGTGACCAGCGGTACAACAACTGTCCGTAGTGAGCCGAGAATCATAAAAACGACTAACATCACAATAATCATCGCTTCAATAAGTGTTTTCACTACTTCTTTTAAAGACGCGGAAATAAATGAAGAAACATTGTAAGAAAGTGAAAGCTTCACACCTTGAGGTAGCATTTGTTTCATCTGTGGCAGAATTTTCTGAATACCTTTGGCGACAACCAATGGATTCGCGTCTGATTTAGGTATGATGGCAATCGCGACAGCCGGTTTGCCATCAAGAAATACCGAATAACTGTCACTGTCCTGAGCGCCCAGTTCAGCGTGACCAATATCTTTAATTCTTACTAATTTGCCATCGGATTGTTTGACAATCAGATCATTAAATTGCTTGGCCGTGTGTAAATCCGTATTTGCTTGTACTTGATATTGCTGGTATTGAGTTTCAATTTTACCGGCAGCCGCTTGGACATTGCCACTGTTCAAGGCGTTTTGAACATCAGAGGCGGTAATATTCTGCGCGGTCATTAAGTTGGGATCTAGCCAAATACGCATGGCGTATTTATTCTCGCCAAAGACAGTGACTTGACCAACGCCGGGTACCGTTGACAGTAAAGGTTTAAGTGTGGTGGTGAGGAAATTACCAATCGCGATGGCGGGGACAGTATCACTGCTGAAAGCAAAATAATACACCGGTGTGGCGTTCGGGTCATTCTTTTGTATGATCGGATCGTTGATGTTTTGAGGTAATTCCCACAGTGTCGATGAAACCTGGGCGTTAATATCGCTCATGGCATAGTTGATGTTATAGCCAATTTTCAGATGGACGGTAATCACACTTTGATTATAATTGCTTTGCGCTTCAATATAGTCGATGCCTTGAACATTAGCAATCGCGTTTTCTAATGGTCTGGTGATGGTGCTGGCAATTGTTTGCGCGCTGGCGCCGGGATATTGGGTGGTGATGGTAATTACCGAACTGTCTATTTTAGGAAACTGGCGTACAGGCAGTCGGCTGATCGAGACAATACCGAATAGGACCAGCATAAAACAGACAATTAAGGCAATGACTGGTCTTTGAATAAAAAAATCGGTAAAGCTACGCTTTGATAAATGATCGTTGTTTGGTTTCATGTCAATTACTTGCTTGTTGGCGGATTGCCGGCCGTTTTATTGTCAGCAACCTTGACATTATAATCGCTGTACATCAATTTCATTTGCCCACCAGTGATGATAGGGTCTCCAGGCTTTAAGCCTTTGGTAATAATGATCTGGTTATTATCTAATTGTTCGCCCAAAGAAACCGGTGTTTTGATCGCTTTCTTTTTGTCTTTGGAGAGTAAATACACATAAGCGCCTTCCGGTGAATATTGCACCGCTGTCGCTGGAATCACAATCACTTGTTTGCTATTGGTGAGATAAAGTGTCACCTCAACATAGGCGCCAGGCAGTAGTTGGTGTTTATCGTTGTCAATTTTAGCGCGAACGCTGATCATACGGGTATCAGTATCAATGGAGGAATCTATGGCATAGACGTTACCCTGAAAGCTTTTATCCGGATAGGCGTTACTTGTAAGTGAGACCGATTCGCCGACTTTCACCTGATTAAGATACGTTTCCGGTAAGCTGAAGTCTACTCTTAGTGAATTAATATCTTGCAGATCAACAATCGGTGTGCCGACAGTAAGATAGCTGCCAATACTGACCTGATTTAAACCAATCCTGCCCGAGAAAGGCGCCGTAATGACATACTGTGATAATTGCGCTTCATACTGTCTGACCTGAGCCGCGGAAAATTCATAATTCGCCTTGGCTGTGTCTAGGGCTTCCGCGGTGACAAAACCTTTAGCCACAAGTTTTTTATCACGTTCATAAGTCGCCTTATTTAAGGCTTCATTGGCTTTAGCTTGCGCGATTTGCGCTTGCAAAATATCAGGATAAATTTGTACCAGTTTTTGTCCTTTTTTAACCTCATCGCCGGATTTGAAATAAATTTCTGTTACTGGTCCGTTGGCTTGCGCGGTAATTGTCGCGCCTTTAAACGCGCTCAAGCTGCCGACACTTTGTACCGATTCTCGCCAGGTAATTTCTTTTGCCGCGACAGTGGTTACTGTGGTTGTTGAGGGCATTAAATCTTGCAAACTTTTGCCAACAGCGAGTGCTGCTTGATTCACTAAAAGCAGCAAGCTAAATAAAGTAATGGCAATATAGCTTTGGTGATTATGTTTCATATAATACCTCTTGCTTAACGGTTATCTACATGCTATTGAATCATAATGTAGAATGAGCCATTGCCACGTAATACATGCAATAATAAACCATTTTTACTTTTTTCAGCGATTTTTTTCAGGTCATCAATGTTATTTATCTTAGTATTATTTACCGATGTGATAATATCGCCCGGAAGTAAACCAGCGATAGACGCAGGGCTGCTATACGCTACGCGCATGACTGCTGCGCCTTTAATACTACCAACTTGCGGGCTACCAATCGTAACATTGCTAAGTGTTACACCAAACAAATAAGGATTTGCTTGACGTAATAAGGCAATATCTTGTGTGGCGCTTATTGATTGCGCGGTGATCGTCTGTTGTTTGCCATGACGCATAATCGACATATTTATTTTTTGACCAAGTAACATCAAGCCGACAATATTATGCACTTGATCAGCTGTCACAATGGCTTGATCATTAATTTTGGTGATAATATCACCAACTTTAAGCCCGGCTTTCGCGGCTGGCGAGTTAGGCATTACCATTGAAACCACGGCACCTTTTTGTCCAGGCATATTGAAAGCCTGCGCCAGATCCGGTGTGAGTGTTTGTACTTGTACACCCACCATGCCGCGTTGTATTTTGCCATATTGTATCAGTTGTTTTACAACACGTTTTACCGTGTTTGATGGAATTGAAAAGCCAATGCCAACATTGCCGACATGATCAGGCGCGACAATGGCGGTGTTCATGCCGATGAATTTACCTTGAGAATCGACAAGCGCGCCACCGGAATTGCCAGGATTAATGGGCGCGTCAGTCTGAATAAAATCTTCAAACTTCTCAATGCCTAAATTACTGCGGTGCAAGGCGCTGATAATACCGGAAGTGACTGTCTGTTGCAGATCATAGGGGCTGCCAACAGCGGCAACAAAATCACCGACTTTCAGATTGCTTGAATCAGCCAAAGGTAATTGCGTTAAGTTATTGGCGTGAATCTGTAGTAGCGCCACGTCATGTTCATTATCGGCGCCAATGAGTTTAGCCGTAAATCGACGGCCATCTTTCAGACGGACTAAAATGCTTTGCGCTTCAGAAACCACATGCGCGTTAGTCACAATATAACCGTTTTTCGCGTCAATAATCACACCAGAACCGATTCCGACAAATTTGCCACCATTGGGCGTAGACTGATTTTTTTGTGTTTGATTAGAAGGTTCATCATGACGAAAGGGATCTTTCGCGGTCGCTACTTGACCTTCTATGGTAATATTGACTACGGCTGGCATCACACGTGCTAGCATCGGCGCAATCGAGTTGCGTGTTTCTCCCATAGACAGGCCATCAGGATTTACGTCAATAGAAGCCATTGACGAACAGGTTAAAAAAGATAAGAGAATCAGAATAATGTATTTTTTCATGGGCATTCTTTAGTTTTAGTGAACACTGGCGCTAATGATGCTGTAAATTACGCCAATATGCAAGCTTTGTTAGGGTTAAATTTGGATTAAATCGCTTAAAAGTTTGTAAAGTTGTGTAAACAGCTCAAGATATATTCATCTGTCACTTGATAGACTTTGAGTAATTTGTGGCAAACATGCCAATTAAAATAACCAGCAACGCTAAAATTTGATGTATGGCGTAGGGTTCTTTCATAAACAAAATACCAATGATAAAGCCCAAAACCGGCACCAAATACCCATTGAGTGAAGCAAAAATTTGTCCGGCATAGGTAACTAAAGAGAAAAAAATCATATAGCCTATGCCCGTACTAAGAATCCCGAGACCCAAAACCGATATCAACGCCGAAGCATTGTAATGCTCATGTATAGGATGCTCAAATATAAACGCGAATAAGAGTAAAAAAATCATGGCATAAAAAAGGCTATATAATGTGCCAACAATTGGTTTCACGTTAATTTTAGAATGCTTCATGGTTGCCGAGCCAATAACAAAAACCAGTATCCCTATCGCGTAAAGTAACGCGTACCAAACGCTCTTGTTGCCATGAAAAATTTCCTTAAAGCCGAGCATAATGATAAAAGCAAATACTGAAACAATGATGCCAAAAAGATTCAATAGATAAAAAGATCGTTCTCTAGTAAAAAAAGTCGCGATGATCCAAGAAAAAACGGCTAAGCTTGTTAGTAGAAAAGAGGCCATCGCGACAGTAATCACTTGTTCACTTTTAGCAATAGTAAACCACATGAACGCGATACATATGCCATTAAACAAAAGTATTCGCTGAGAACGCGGATTCAATTGCGCTTTGATTAAATGCCACTTTCCTTGTAGTAGAAGTATACAAAAAATAAATAATGTGCCAAATACTGCTCGACCTGCCATCAGCGTCAATGGTTGCATGCTTTGATCAGCGATCTTGACAAATAGAAATACCCCAGCCCATAAAAGTGATAAAATAAAGAGCAACAAGGTTTGACCTGGTTTGGTATTGATTAATGAATTAATCATCTTCTCCTCCTAACGCTGTCGATATCTTAAAATGAAAGGATGACTATACTCATCATAATAGAAAATAGTCTGTGCTTCAAGAATAAAAAAGATAGCATAACATGTTGATGTCTTACAAGCAAATTGACAGGATGCCTATCGGCTATTTTAATGGAAAGACATATCATGGTATCGAATGGCATGAAATAGAACCAGGAATTGACAAGGATGATATTTTACAACCGCGCGCTTTTATCAAATTAAATTAGATCAATTATCACTAAGCGAGGTTGATTTGCGCTTAAGTTGCTTTATTATGTGATTTACTTAAGCTGAAATTAAAATAGTTAGTCTAAAATATGGTTAACTAAATTTTTTGGTCAAAATTTATTTATAATTTCATTTATATCATTTGGAGTAAAAATAGTATGAACCAATACAGTATGTGCAACATGATTAATGAGCTGACTAACCAAGTTGATTTGGAAAACGATCAGCGTTGGATGAACGGTGGTAATGGTATTTCGGTATTGCCAGTTATGCTTAATGTTACCGATGGCAGTTGGGCTATTTTTATAAAGGCTAAAGCCAATACCGCGATGGCAACACATTACCATACCAAACCACTGTTTATTTTTACCGCCTACGGTCATTGGTATTATCCCGAACATAATTGGGAAGCTAGAACTGGTCATTTTCTTTATGAAGTGCCGGGTGAGTTACATACGCCAACATTTGTTGAAAATACACTACTATACAGTGTCGTCACAGGTCCAATTATTTATCCTGGAAAAGAAGGTGAAAAAGATAAAATGACTGATGTTTACACGCATATTAATGCCGTAAGACAGCATTATTTGGACATAGGTCTTGGTGAAGATGCGCTTAGGAAAATAACTCGCTAATGTAATTTTTTAAACAGTCTATTTGTTATTTAGAAAGATCACTCTCAGAGTAGTAAAGGAAATTATTCTCACTAGGATCAGTAACATAATAGGCAAAACATCTTGTACCAGCTTGGTTGACTTCTATTGCGACTGTAGGTGAGGAGAGTACTCTTGGATACCAATAAACATATAAACCCTTTGGACCACTTTCCCATGCGCATCTTATCTTTTTTCCATTATTTAATGTCATCTGGATTTTATCCAAAATATGTGTCCCTGGCGTTTTATATGTATAAGTGACTTCTTGTTCAGTTTTAGTAGTCGTTTTTTGCTGTTGATTCTTTGGCGATACAGTAATGGGATTAGCAAGTGATCCTCTCTTGTAAATTTGTCCATAATACATCCCATCGGTTTTTGCCCGAACTGGATCAACTGCTGCCAACATATCTGTAACATCGTGTTTAACCAATCGATGAGGATACCGACTGAAATAGCGATAAATCAGATAAGTTAAATCTTTAGGTGAAAATTTACTAAACACCGGTCCACTTGCAGCGATATATGTTTTTGCGCCAGCTGCTAGAATGCTCTTTTTAAGAGGGCCCGCACCTGCTGCGCTTGAGTCAGAAATAATTGTGGCTGAGAGTTTATGCCCAAACGTTTTTTGATAGTTAGAAAAGTAACGATATGAAACTATACCATCAGTCGTTCCAAATGCAAGATTGCTACCGCTTGTATCAATAACGACTTCTTTGAGCTTAGGGCAGGATAACCAGTTTTCGAGATTTTCACTATTATCGATAAGTTCAGGGTTTCTATTATGTGATGTCAATAACACAGTATTATAACCTTCCGCTAATGAAATTTGTGTAATATTATTCATAGCGACCTTATTGTCATAATCGATAGGTTTAGGGTCATAAAAAGTAGAGGCAATAACGGCATTCACATGTGGATCAGGGCATTTTGCTTCGTTATAATATGGCGATGTAGAGTTAAAACTGACGCCTTTTTTATTAAGTGCTTGTGTTGTTTTAGAAGTATCAATAGAATTTGTCCAGCCGCCGTATGTTTGTAAATTAATAGCTGAGTTGCTTTGACTATACGCACAAAAAGGCATTGCCAAAAGTGCAAAAATTATTAAAAAGCTTTTCATTTCTCCGACTCCCCTTAATTTTGCAGAATGATAAGGACATTTTACACTATATGCTCAAAAATTCAAGAGGGGGTAAGCGCGTCTTAATTGAGGTAGAGATTTCTTGCTTTAAAATAATAGTTTTCTTTAATTAATTTTGTTTAATGAACAATATTTAAGTCTCATGCCATTC
>JBCCYM010000032.1:0-19749 GCA_039190005.1 Pseudomonadota bacterium | reverse complement strand
TTTAAATAAATATAGTGGAAAATTGTCTCTAGAATATTCGGATTTGCAAGTAATAACTGCATGTTGAATTAAATTTATTAAAGAGGATCTGCTTATTTTTTTATTATACTTATTTGGCATTATTTATTTTACTTGTTTGCTATATTTAATAATCTTTTAATCGCTGCCTAAACCACAAATCATTTAGTTTCTCACTGAGGTTATTTTGCTCTAAACGCTGATCAAGGTTATCAATATCAATATATTCTAAAGGTTGATCTTGCCAAGAGCAAGCAAATACGGCTTTTTTGCGTAATCCGGTTTCAGGATCAATTTGCCATTGCAGGCACTGGGCGCAGACCCCTTTGAGCATACATTGCATCGGTGTGTAAGTAGACGCGAATGTTTTTGGTGATTTTTTTAAATAGGCGTGCAGTTTTTCTTGTTGAGCTTGACGGAACTGGCGTAATAATTCACTGTTGCCAATAACGGTAATGCGGTTGATATGTTGTAGGGTTTCTTCTGTATCTTGCTCGGCAAAAGTGAGTAGCGCGTCAATGATATTACCATTATAAGAAAAATCTTGTTGACGTTGTGGTGTTATTTTTTGTGCTGATGCGGGTGTCACCCAAATACAACGATCGGTAATGTTTAAAATAGCTTCATGGCAATAAAGTGCCTGGGCTTGCTCAAAACTACCAAGATAGGTGACGGTATTGCCCGCTTCACGTAAATCTTTAGCCACAGCTCTGACATAAGCTAGACTTAATTGTTCGCCAACAATTAAAATATGCGCTTGGTTTTGCGGTATTTTGCTACGGACACCAGTGGGACCCATCAGCGAGATAGGTGTGTCTTTTTTAAGATAAGCGCAGAGTTTGGAGCTGACACCACGTTCTTGTATCATGAATGTAATAGTGCCGTGTTGTTGGCTCGCATCAAAACCAACCAAGGCTAATGCTTCCATTTGCAGTGTTTTACCATGAAGTTGTGGCGCGAATGTTTCAAAACTTTGTAAGCGGAAAAATTGTCCTGGTTGCCATTTTTTTACCGCCATTGGCGCTTGTACGGTAAGTTCAACAACATCATCGGTACAACGCTGTATATGAATTAATTTCGCCGTGAATTGTTGCTTGATGTGCTGAGCAAAGCTATGGTAATCATCGGTAAATTTTTTGCGATTACTTTTTAATAAAAGTTCAGTAATAATGGGATAAGTCTGTTTTGCTGAAGCGATGGCTTTTACCACACTGCCATGAAAACCTGGATGCGTGTCACCGATAAAACTGACATAATGACCGTCTTTTTGATAAGAGGTAAAGGCGCCAAACGGTGTTTGTTTGACGTGCTCTATATCGGCCGCGGCTTTTAAGTGACCCAGTTCAAAATTATAACCCTGGTATTTAAAGCCCTCGCGTTCCAATTCGCCTGGATGTTCAAACTCATAAGCCACATTCAATTGAGCACCGGTAGCAACCAGCACACTGCGAGCGGGTAGGGTGATGGATTGTTCATCATCATGCCAGACATTATCCTGATCACGATGACGACGTTTAAAGCGCATCGCTTTAACACAGCCTTGATCATCAATAATCGCTTCTTGTGGCTGTAAGCCTTCAATATAAAAAATACCTTCTTCAAAGGCTTTTGCCAGTTCTTCATGATTGGTCACATAAGCTGGCGATTCAGTCATGGCGCGGCGATACACAATACTGACACCACCCCACTGGCGAATCAGCTTAATAAAATCAGCTTGTTCCCCCGCCGCGTTTGCCCGTTCACGTTCTTGTTTTACGGCTTGACCATGCTGAAGAAATTCTGCCAGTATTTCTTGCGATCTAATACCTAACTGTTGTCGGATGTCTTCTTCACTGTAATCTTTTTTTAGATTGTCATAGCGTTGCAGTATTTTTTCCACTTGGACAATATAATACGCTTGCGCTTCAGTCGCGGCGTCTACCGCAGTTAAACCGCTGCCGATAACCAACACCGGTAATTGTAATTGCAGATTGGATAAACTGTCTTTTTTAGCCACGCCAGTCAGTTGTAATGCCATCAAAAAATCATTCGCTTGGCGCATTCCTGAAGCAAGACTACCAGGAATAGGGAGTGCTTTAGGTAATCCGGCGCCGACAGCGATGACAAAGTGATCAAAACCAAGTGTCCAAGCGTCGGCAATGCTAATGGTGCCACCAAAGCGTGTGTCGCCAAACACTTGGAAATAAGGTCGGCGCATTAAGGTGATATAAATCAGTTTAAGAAAGTTTTTATCCCAACGCACAGTGATGCCGTATTCAGTGACACCGCCAAAACCAGTGACTAAACGTTCATCCAAATCTTCTTTGATGGTATTAAAATCATAAATCGGATTTTCAATCAAATTTTGAGCTAAGGGTTCTATTTTTAAGCCGTCAACACCAAGCACGGCAAACCCTTCCATAAGTAAATGATGCGCCAGGGTAAAGCCGGCAGGACCCATGCCGGCAATCATAACTTTGAAGCCATTATAAGGTTTAAGTAAATATTGTGACTGTCGCAACGGATTCCAGCGAGTGAGTAAATCATAGATTTCCACACCCCAGGGCAGTGATAAGGTATCGGTGAGTACACGGGTTTCAATTTGTGGTGTATTCACCGCGTCTTGTTTTTGATAAATACAGGCTTTCATGCAATCATTGCAGATGCGATGTCCGGTTGCCGGGCACATGGGGTTATCCGCCATAATCATTGCTAAGGCGGCAATGGTATGGCCATCACGCTTCAATAATTGCATTTCCGAGATTTTTTCCTCTAACGGACAGCCTACTAAGAGATTGTCTAAAGGATTTTTCTTAAATCCTTGAGTTAAATCATCTTTTTTTACCGGAAAACCTTTGGCGCAAAAATCACCATTGTTGGTATGACAGTAGACACAATACTGTGTTTCATCTAAAATCTGCGCTAAAGACATGCGTTTATCGGTTAAACAAAATCCATCACGTTGTCGTAAATGACCGGCATGTTCTCGATGTTGATAATCCTTGTTATCGACAATTTTTATCGGAATCAATTGTTGATAATCTTTGCGTTGCGGTAGCTTGAAACTGACCCAATCTTGTGTGGCAATTTGTCCCGCTTCTGTTTTAATGGCTTGAATACACCATTGGGTTAATTGTTCTATTTTTTCAGAGTTTGTATCAGTATCTTCAAGTAATTTATTAGCATAATTGGCAATCTGTAACTCTCGGGCTTTGCTGTCGCTAATAACACCAATTTCTGCTGATATGGCTTTATCCAGCGCATTAAAATCGTCTAGCGCTTCATCACGGAGTAACCGCCGTTTAGCACGGCGGGTGACAAACCATTTTTTGAAACTAAAAATAGGATCATAGTGGTGATGTTGCTGAATATGCTTATCCAAAGCTTGTTCGAGTGAGAAAAGTTCAGCAATAAATTGTTCAAGTTCTTTAGAAACAGAGAGTAATAACTCACTGATTTGTATGGGAGAAAAATTTTTACCATTGCGATAGTCAAGTAAATCTTGTTGTAAATCTGGCTGATGTAATTTGAGTTCAGCCAAAAAATCCTGATCAAGTTGATTGAGAGCGTCCGCTTGGAATAACTGGGTAAATGAATAGTTTTTTAATTTAAGTTGTTTAGCCATGATGAACCGTGTTTCATCGATTATCTACGATAAATAATAGTACCATTTTTTATGGTCATTAACACCTGAAAATTATCATCTAACACGGTTAAATCGGCATCTTTGCCAACTTTGATAGAGCCTTTGTGAGCAAATATGCCTAATTCTTTTGCTGGATTTTCACAGGCGAAACGGATGAGATCGCTGAAATCACAGCCAGTCATGCGTTGCATATTGCGCATCGCCTCATTCATTTT
This sequence comes from Pseudomonadota bacterium, assembly GCA_039190005.1. Taxonomy (GTDB): domain Bacteria; phylum Pseudomonadota; class Gammaproteobacteria; order UBA12402; family UBA12402; genus JBCCYM01. The sequence goes on along the minus strand of JBCCYM010000032.1, from coordinate 15,891 downwards.
CAAAAGACTGCCAGCCAAAGCACCATCGGCTGTGCGCGCGATGCTATCTTTAACAGTAATTTGCTGTCCACCCAGTTCATAATTGCCATCAGGTAAATATTTAGCACGTATCGCGTCAGATACTAATAGAATTTTATCCTTGGGTTTGCATTTTAAGCTTAGTTTTAAATTAGCTTCCGGCAAATGGATGCCATCAACAATCAGCTCAACAGAAACACGGTCATCAAGCAGCGCCGCCGCGGCCATACCGGGATTTTTATGATTCAAACCGCTCATGGCATTAAAAAGATGTGTGGCATGGGTGCAGCCTTTATCAATGGCCGCTAATCCTTGTTCATAACTGGCGTCGGTATGCGCGGCTGAGACAATGACACCTTGTTTTTGTACTTGTTCGATAAAGTTTAAAGCGCCTTCTTGTTCCGGCGCGACTGTTGCTAATTTAATAAAATTATCTGATAAGTTTTGCCAGTGTTCAAATATGGCGAGATCCGGTTTTTTAATCATATGTGGCGCTTGCGCGCCGGCTTTGCTTGGCGCTAAAAAAGGACCTTCAAGATAAACACCTAAAATTTCCGCGCCGGTATACTGTTGTTGTGAAAATCTTTTAGCGTTGATAATAGCCTGTTCGATTTTGTCATAGGTTTGGGTCATGGTCGCGGCGAGAATGGAAGTGACGCCTTCTTGTGGTAGCGCGCTGGTAATCGTTTCCAGTGCTTCTGCTGTGCCATCCATGACATCAGCGCCTTTAGCGCCGTGCGCGAATAAATCAATAATGCCGGGAATTAAATGACAAGAAGAGGGGAACGCTATTGTTTGGGCGTGAGGTATTTTTTCTTGCGCTGTCGTAACGATTTTTTCAATTTTACCTTGTTTAATAAGTAAGCCCGCGTTTTTAAACGGGTTATTTTCACCATGAACGGTGAGACCGGTAATAAACAAGGCGTCTGTCATATTAGTTATGCTTTAGCTCAGCTTGCTGTTTATTTTTAACCATGAAAATGGCGCCTTTGGCGGGCCCATATTTTCGTTCAACTAAACGTTGTTGTAAGGCGGGGGAGAGTAGTGGTTTAATAAAAGGTACCAGTCCACCAAATAAACAACAAGGTAATGGCGTTGATTTGTCTTTTTGTTTTTTGTAAAGTGTCGCGCCGATTTCATCAATGGCGGCAACGGCATGATTTAATATTTGCAAGGCGTGCGGATCTTGTTTGTTGGCGTATTCAACAACTAAGGGCGCGAGTGTGCCATAGGTTGTTGATGTCGCCGAAATACTCCAGTTGAGCAGGTTTTCAATACCATCAAAACGCTGGATTAACGCTTCGCAAAAGGGCGATGTTTTTTCGCGACCATCAAAACTACGTAGCGCGATGGAGACAGCTTGCAAGCCCAACCAGGCGCCACCGCCGACATCATCTTGCGGAAAACCAAAACCGGCAACTTCTGAGACGAGGCCATCTTCTATTTGTAAACCTTTCGTGCCAGTGCCGATAATAATCATACTACCGTTTTCGCAGTCATGCGCGCCGAGACAAGCGGCGTAACCGTCTGATTCAAGGCTGAGCGTTTTGAAGTGGTGGGGGCGTTTTAAAAAATCTTTACAGCTATCTTTAAATTCAGTACCCGCTAGGCCAAGCCCAATATGAAAATCAGTGCTTTTGTCATCAAGATCGAGATTATTTCTTGGGAGAACGACATGTAATCCTTTATAAATTGAATCCCATGCCTGAGCGACTGACACACGTATTTGTGCTGGACCACCACGGCATTCATCAATGAGATTGCCGTCACTGTCTTCAACACGGAATTTTGTTTTTGTGCCGCCGCCGTCAACACCAATGTATATGTCTCTTGCCATTGCTATTCCTATGAGCAAAAAATGCGATTTAGATGCAGCAAGCTCTCATCGGTGAATCGTCTGCCTGGGTTGTCAGGAGGTGGAAATTCTGTCAGTGTAAGTTGCTGGTTTCTTATTGCTACCATTAAATTCGTTTTGTTGTCATTGAGCGCTCTCACGGCCATTTCACCCATTTGTGAGGCGATCGTTCGATCGGTAACTCGCGGTGAACCACCGCGTTGCGTATGTCCGAGAATACAGACTTTAAATTCAAGTCCTGATAATGCTTTCAATTCTTGCGCGATTTTGACACTGCGACCCGGGATGCTGCTTGCCTCAGCGACAATAATAATATTACTGAGTTTTTTGCGTTTATTATTGTAAAGCAGTTCAACAATGCTTTCATTTGAAATCGGGAATTCAGGCGTCAAAATAATTTCAGCGCCACCGGCGATACCTACTTCTACCGCTAAAAACCCTGAGCGTCTTCCCATCACTTCAATAAGAAAATGACGACCATGACTGGAGGCTGTATCTCTGATTTTATCAATGGCGTCCAAGGCGGTATTGGCGGCGGTATTAAAGCCAATAGTATATTCGGTGCCGATAATATCATTATCAATTGTGGCCGGAATACCAATCACATTGGGACCGCCTTCCTGCTGTAATAATGCCGCGCCACGGAAACTACCATCACCACCGATAACCACTAAAGAAGAAATTTCTTTTCTTTTAAGTAAATCTATGCATTGAGCGCGTACTTTTTGATCCCAGAACGCTTTGCAACGACCGGTCTGAAGCACTGTGCCGCCACGTTGAATAATATTGGCAACATCGTTGCTTTTTAAGGAAAAAATATCGTTGGCAATTAAACCATCATAACCACCACGGCAGCCAAAAACCTGAAAATCATAATAATAACCCGACCTGACAACAGCACGTAACGCCGCGTTCATACCTGGCGCGTCACCGCCTGAGGTGAGTACTAATAGTTTTTTCATTTAATTTCCGATTTTCTTGACAGTTAGTATAAAATAACCACAATGGAGTCTAAATAACTTTAAATAAAAATTCAAGGATTAATAGGGGTATTGTTGGGGTTTGTTTGTGAAAAAATCAATATTACAAGTGGTTTTGCTATTAACGCCTATGGCATTGGGTGTGCCATTCGCGATGGATATTTATGTACCGGCATTGCCACAAATCGCGCATATTTTTAGAGTATCCGCGGGTAATATGCAGTTAACGCTGACGGTTTTTATGCTAACAGTTGGTGTGGTGCAGTTATTTTTTGGTCCATTATCTGATCATTGTGGTCGTAAAGGTCTTGGCCTTTTAATGATCAGTATATTTTCTGCCGGCACGCTATTATGTTCTTTCGCCCATTCAATTTATGAATTGGTTACTTATCGTATTATACAGGCATTGGGCAGTGGCGGTATGTTAATCCTTTCCAGGGCGATTGTTCGTGATATTTTTGATGGTGAACAAAGTGCCAAAGCCTATAGTTTTTTGGGCGGCATTATGGCTTTCTCGCCAATGTTGGCACCATTTATTGGTAGTTACCTTGATGTGAGTTTAGGCTGGCCTTCAACTTTTTTATTTTTACTTATTCTTGCCTTGGCCGCGTTTATAACACTTGGGCTAGGTTTGCCAGAGACACTAATGAAATCGCGACGTCATCAAATGAAACTTACTTTTCTGTTAGAATATGGGCAGATAGTTAAGCATCCTGTTTTTTTAATGTATACCATCTCTACCACAATGGGTTTATCCTATTTGTATTTATTTTGCTCAATTTCACCTTATATTATTATCCGATTACTGCATATCCCTGAGATTGATTATGGATTTTATTTCTGTTTTATGGGCATTTCTTTTTTCATGGGCAGTATGTTGTCCGGTTATATTGTCGATAAAATAGGTATTTATCGTACGGTTCTTTTGGGATTATTTGTGACATTAATAGGCGGTATCATCATGGCGGCTTGGTATTTTATTGTAGGATTGACGATTGATAACTTTGTTTGGCCGATGTTGTTAATTGGCACCGGTGGCACACTTTGTATGGGCGCGGGAAATGGCGGCGCGATGGCGCCTTTCCCCAGACGCGCGGGGGCTGCCGCCGCCTTGCTGACATCTTGCCAATTTTCGTTTTCGGCGATATTAGGCGCGTTTTTGATTTACGGTTCGGTTTCTTCAACACTGCCTTTGGCCTTGCCGGCAATTGTTTTTAGTGTGTCAGGTCTGATTGTTTTCATAATTTGTCGTCCTTATCTTGATTTTAGATTGCAATCTGAGCATTCAGTTGAATCTAAAAACCAAGATGGTCCCTGAGCCTGCTTGCCCTGAGCCTGTCGAAGGGTATAATGAGTTTTCTGAGTGTGTTGTTTGGCTTCGACAAGCTCAGCCATCTTCTATGTGGGTTGTTTTCTGAGCCTGCTTGCCCTGAGCTTGCTTGCCCTGAGCTTGTCGAAGGGTCGAAGGGTCGAAGTATCAAAGGGTCGAAGGGCTGTGATTTTTAAGTTGAATCGTAAGCTGATCATGGTAGAATTACCAAAAAATTTATAAATAAAGGTGAAAAATGGCTGAAAATGTAAATGATTTAACAATTGAATATGTTGAAAGTGGTGTGACTACGGTCAAACAACTGGAAAAAGAAATACTGACCAAAGGCGCGTGGGCGACAGTGATGTATAAATACCAGGATTTAGATCGTAATTCGAATGACTATGGTCCAGTCAAGTTTTCAATACGGCGTTATCAAAAACGCAATGGTCAATATCAGCAAAAATCAAAGTTTAATATCTCTAGTAAAGATCAAGCGGAAAAAATTATCGCCATTTTGCAGAAGTGGATGTAATCTGTCCGTCGTTCTCGCTTTTTCCTCGTCATTCCCGCCCTTCGACGAGCTCAGGAACCACCTGCGCGGGAATGACGAGGTGACCGGAAATGATTTTGACTTTCCTCATTATTTACTATATCATTCCCACCGTATTCTAAATTAAAAACATATGGTGATCTTTTACGAAACCAATATTTTTTAGATTTAGAATCAATAATTGCGACTAGCAATTGTCAATTTCTGTTAAACCATTTAAGACGAGGACTTGATCAATGAGACAAGCACCTAACGCGACAAACTATCAGTTTAGACTGATTCTTCCTTATTTCTTTATTATTATACTGGATGTGATGAGCATCTGGATTGTCTTGCCGGTATTGGCGCCTTTAGTGAATACTTCCGCGAATATACTTGGGCATCATCTGAGTGACGCCAATAAACATTTGATGTATGGTGTTATCTTGAGTATTACCGGGTTTTGTTTAATTTTTGCCGCGCCTTTACTCGGTTATTTATCGGATCGTATTGGCCGCAAAAAAGTACTTATCTATTGTGCTTGCGGCGCCTTTGTCAGTTTTATGATTTACTCATTTAGTTTTTCACTAAACAGTTTAATCTTATTGCTGATAGCAAGGTTGGTGAATGGTGTCAGTTCGGGTAGTTTAGTGGTAGCGCAATCGGCTATGGCGGATATCAGTCATGGTGAACAACGCGCGATTAATATCGCTTTTATTGCCGTGGCGATGACCTTGGGATTGCTATTCGGTCCATTATTGGGTGGTGTGTTGTCTGATAAAACACTCATCAGTTGGTTTAATAACGCTTTGCCATTTTATGCCGGCGCGGTCTTATCATTTATTTGTATTATGATGATGTTTTATTTTCTTAAAGAGACCTCGGTTCATCGTTTAAAGCAAGAAAACAATTATCATTTTGCCTATGGCATGAAACAGTTGCTGAAAAATCATTATGTCATTTTCGTCTTATTATCATTTTTCTTTTTTGAATTGGCCTGGAATTTATATGTGCAATCCATTCCATTATTTTTGACTAAACAATTGCATTACAGTAATGCTATGCTGGGCTTTTTTCTTAATGGCGTGATGTTAGTGATGTCTATAGGCTTGTTAGTGATTTTACGGATAAGTTTGAAATTTATGACCTTGCATAAAATCATTCTATTGGGCTTATTGATTAATATTGTAGCGTATTTAGCCGCTTATTTTTTTGCTGGACACACAGGACAGTGGTTGGCTGGCATATTAATCGCCTTAGCGGTCGCGACCTGTTATCCGGCGTTAAAAGCGGCGGCTTCAAACGCTTTTTTGCAGCAAGCGCAAGGCTTTATAATGGGTGTCAGTTACGCGATTTTATGTTTTGCTTTTGCTATTTCAGGCATTTTATCCGGTTATTTGAATTATAAAAATGTAAAACTGCCTTTTCAGGCATCAGTTGTATTTTGCTGTATTGGTTTTATCATTTTTGTGATAGTGATGTTTAATCGAAAAAATTCTTTAGAAAAATAATGAGAGGTAATGATGATACTTTGTATTGATGTAGGAAATTCACATATTTTTGCTGGCGTCTTCGTTGAAGACAAACTTATATTTCGTTTTCGTCATGATACCAGGCAGGCAAGCACTTCAGATCAATTAGGTGTTTTTCTGCGTATGGTATTACGTGAAAATACTATTGATCCATTAAAAATTAAACATATCAGTATTAGTTCAGTGGTACCGAGTTTGGATCATTCATTGGCTTCGGCTTGTATTAAATATTTTAATATAAAACCATTTTTCTTACAGACGGGTGTAAAAACCGGTTTAAAAATCCGTGCCAATCAAGTTGGTGCTGATTTAATAGCGGGTTCTATTGCCGCGATTAAGCAGTTTCCCGATAGGAATATTATTGTTATCGATTTTGGCACCGCCACAACTTACAGTGTGGTGAACAGTGATAAAGAATTTCTCGGCGCGGTGATACAAAATGGTATTAACACATCGATGAAAGGCTTGCAACAGAATACCGCTAATCTGCCGGCAGTGCATATTGTTAAACCTAAACAGTGTGTGGGACGATCCAGTGAGCCATGTATTCAATCCGGTTTATACTATGGGCAATTGGGTGCTATGCGGGAAATCAATAAGAATATTATCGAGGAAGCTTTCCAAGGTAGTCCGGCTTTAGTAATTGGCACAGGTGGTTTTGTTAATTTGTTTGAACAAGCCGATGTTTTTGATGTGATTATCCCTGATTTAGTTTTGCATGGTACTTATTTGGCGTTGCAGATGAATAACACATAAAATTAATATTTATGTGTTCGTGTTTTCGTCTCTTGTCATGCCTGCGCAGGTGGTCCCTGAGCCTGTCGAAGAGTCGGAAAGGGCCTAATGAGTTTTCTGAGTGCATTGTTTGGCTTCGACAAGCTCAGCCATCTTATATGTGGGTTGTTCCTTGATCCTGCTTGCCCTGATCGTGTCGAAAGGTCGGAAAGGGCCTAATGAGTTTTCTGAGCGTATTGTTTGGCTTCGACAAGTTCAGCCATCTTATATGTGGGTTGTTCCCTGATCCTGCTTGCCCTGAGCCTGTCGAAGGGTCGAAGGGCAGGGGAGTCAAAAATAAATTAATTCGTAAGTGACATGTTTATTTTGATCACAGGCATATACTAAAGCATTGCCTTGTGTATGCCAGGCCGCTAAGGTGACGCGAACATAATCATTATCAAGTTGATGGATTGCCGGCTGATGTGTGTGACCATGAATCAATAGGGTAGCTTGATATTTATGCATTATCTTCAAATCTTCGCCAGGTGTGACATTCATGGTTGCCGCCGTAACGTTTGCTATATGTTTTTTGCTGCCCTTGCGGACTTTGTTGGCAATATGTTGTCTTATTTTTACTGGCAGACTTAAAAATAGTGTTTTACTCAGTTTAGAACGTGACCGGCGACGGAACGCTTGGTATTTGACATCGTCTAAACATAATAAATCCCCATGCGTTACTATTGTTTTTCTGCCATAAAGATCAATACAGTGCGGATCATCAATGAGCTTGCAACCCGACGCGTTAGCAAAGCGCTCACCCAGTAGAAAATCACGATTGCCGTGCATGACATAAATCGGTATTTCCGCCGATGCCATGCGCAATGCCTTGATAATGCCACGGTTGAATGTATTGTCATCATCATCACCAATCCAGGTTTCAAATAAGTCGCCTAGTATATATAAGGCATCGGCTTTCATCGCGTCTCGCGCTAAAAAATTGATAAATTTTTCAGCCATGTCAGCTTGAGTGGCATCGAGATGCAGGTCAGAAATAAAAAGTGTGTGTGGCATGGTTAGTGTTGATCTTGGTCATTCGCGATCAAAGCGCGATTGAGTAAGGCGTCGTCAAAATTGCTAATGGTTTCTTTCTTGGCTAGATGCAAATAAAGGGCGCTGCGGATAATGTTTAATAGGGTTGGATAAATCACAATAATAGCTAGCGTAAATAATAGCAGTAATAATAAGGCCACATTCGCTAAAATGACAGATAAGGTTGAATTATAGTTCAACATATAAACAAGAAAATATAAGGGCGCGAGAATAATGATAATGTAGATAAGATTAATACTGCTGACATGATGCCATTTATGACCAAATAATTTGCGACAATGACACAAGGCGTCAATTGGGCCGATATTTTCACAGATAATCATGGGAATGGCAAAATTGCTATATAGAGACCAAGGCACATCGAGAATTTTTGGCGAAATAGTGTCATCAAAAAAATCAAGTAGATACATAATCAGACCGAAAGTGGTATTAAGCAAGCCCCAACCCAATAGTTTGCCTAGTCGTTTAAGCGCGGTGACTATCCCACCAGTGATTGAAGTCTTTTTGTTTTGCAATTGTGATAAAGTACAGCTAATGACCACCGCGTTAAAAAAAATGAATACAAAACACAATAAAAAATAGCCGATTAAAATACCGCCAGCCAGCGCCGCGCCTATGGATACTTTATTGGCGTAATGCCTCACAACTACGCTCAATATAAAATACAGTATAATCCATGAAAGATAACAAAAAACAGGTAATAGTAATAATTTTTTATGCTGATATAAAAAGGCCACGCTGCGAACAGTAAAAACATAGCTGCGCGAGAGTGAGGCGATGATATTTTTAATTATTTTCATAGTCAATAATAATAAATGGCAAATTTTATTAGCACAAGTTCTTTGCTTAATTATTAAGAAAACATTACAATAATCACTATGAAGACTCGTTTTGCACCCAGCCCAACCGGCATGATACATATTGGCAATGTGCGTACCGCGTTGTTTAATTTTTTATTAGCGCGAGCTAATCGTGGCACATTTTTATTGCGTATTGAAGATACCGATCATGAACGTTCAAAATCGATCTATGTCGAGCAACTCAAAAAAGATTTGCGTTGGTTGGAGTTGGAATGGCAGGAAGGACCCGAATGTTCTGGTGATTATGGCCCTTATTTCCAGTCACAGCGTTTCGATAGCTATGACAAATACTATCAACAATTGATTGAAGCCGGCAACGCTTATCCATGCTTTTGCAGTGAAGAAGCTTTGGCGCTTCAGCGTAAAATACAGCTTAGCAGTGGCAGACCGCCACGTTATTCCGGTAAATGTCGCGCGCTTAGCCGGGAAGAATGTGAACAGAAAATCGCTCAAGGCATTAAGCCTACTTTGCGCTTTAAAATGCCGCAGAATACCATGATAGAATTTGTTGATATGGTTAAAGGCGCGCAGAAATATCATAGTGATGATATTGGTGATTTTATCATTCGACGCGCTAATGGCACCGCGGCTTTCATGTTTTGTAATGCCATTGATGATGCCATGATGAAAGTCACCCATGTATTGCGTGGTGATGACCATCTCACCAACACGCCAAGACAATTAGCGATTTTATCGGCACTAAAATTAGAAGCGCCTCAATATGGGCATTTGTCCTTAATTGTAGGTTTGGATAACGCGCCTTTATCTAAACGCAATGGCAGTCGTCATATTCAGGAACTGCGCGATGCCGGTTTTTTGCCGGGCGCGATTGTCAATTATATGGCACGTTTGGGGCATTATTATAAAGAAAATAATTTTATGTCTTTACAAGAGCTTGCCGATCATTTTTCAACGGATAGATTAAATAGCGCACCAGCCTGTTATGATGAAAAACAGTTGCTGCATTGGCAGAAATTAGCGGTGATGCAGTTAACGGATAACGCGTTAACGCGTTGGTTAGGTGATGAGCCGATTAAAAAAATTCCGGTGGCAAAACAAGCATTATTTTTTCAAATTATCAAGCAGAACTGTACGTTTCCTGAAGAAGTACAGGATATGATAGACATATTTTTCCAAGAAATGCCGAGTTTATCCAAACAAAATCAACTGGACATTCAGCAGGTGGGAGTGGAATTTTTTATTAGTGCTTCGCGTTTGGTCAATGAGCATGACACTGATTTTACCGCGTTAAAAAATGGCTTGTCGCAACAGTTGGGTGTAAAAGGTAAAAGCTTATTTATGCCATTGCGCTTAGCCTTAACAGGGCAATCACATGGCATTGATATGGGCAGTATTTTCAATCTACTGGGTAAAGAGAATATATTAGGGCGTTTGGAGCATGCTGGAGATATTGCGGCATCAAATTAGGAAATATCTCTATGTTAATGATATATAACAGTAAATCAAAACAAAAAGAGCATTTTAAACCACATAAACCCGGTGAAGTGAATCTTTATGTCTGCGGGATGACCGTCTATGATTACTGCCATATTGGTCACGCGCGTTCATTTACCGCCTTTGATGTGATTTATCGCTTTTTGCAGTTTTATGGTTTTAAAGTCAATTATATCCGTAACATTACGGATATTGATGATAAAATTATTAAGCGATCAGATGAAAACAAACAGCCAATTGACACCTTAACCGCGTCAATGATTGATGCCATGCATGAAGATTTTGCGCGACTCGGTATGTTATCGCCTTCAGAAGAGCCACGGGCGACGCAATATATCGATGATATGATTGTCATGATTCAAACCTTGGTTGATAAAGGATTCGCCTATCAAGGCAAAGATGGCGATGTGTATTACGATGTCAGTCGTTTTGATAACTATGGTCAATTATCACATCGCAAACTTGAAGATTTGCGCGCGGGTGAGCGTATTGCCGTGGCCAGTGACAAAGAAGATCCCTTGGATTTTGTCCTGTGGAAAATGGCAAAACCTAATGAACCGAGTTGGGCGTCGCCTTGGGGAAGCGGGCGGCCGGGTTGGCATCTTGAATGTTCAGTGATGTCGATTAAATGTTTGCATAATCAAGTGGACATTCATGGTGGTGGGATGGATTTATTATTTCCTCATCATGAAAACGAAGTAGCTCAGTCTGAAGCGGCTACGGGAAAACCATTTGTGAATATCTGGATGCACACCGGTTTTTTACAGATTAATGAAGAAAAAATGTCCAAGTCCTTAGGCAATTTTTTTACTATTCGTGATGTTCTTGCTGACTACGCGCCCGAGAGTGTGCGTTATTTTTTGATGACAACTCATTATCGCAGCCCGCTCAATTACAGCACTCAGGGTATCACTGAAGCGCATGCCGGCTTAGAACGTTTGTATAACGCGCTTATGGATTTTGATGAGGCGCGTGAACCATTAGCGGATTCTGACTTTGAGAAATCGTTTGTCGCCGCGATGTGTGATGATTTTAATGTGCCATTGGCGTTATCGGTTTTATTTGATTTAGTAAAAACAATCAATCGCCATAAACAAGAACAGCCGGAATTGGCGGCAACGCACGCGGCATTATTAAGGTACTTAGGTGGTGTGTTAGGTATTTTACAACAAGATCCAGCCGAGTTTTTTAAAAAAGGACTGAGTGGCAAAGCGAGTGATTTAACGGCAACGGAAATTGAACAGCTTATCGCGCGACGTGATCAAGCGCGCGCGGATAAAAACTGGGCTGAAGCTGATCGCATTCGCGATCAACTGGCCGCGCGGCAAATCATTCTTGAAGATAAAGCCGGTAAAACAATTTGGCGTAAACGCTAAAGTGTCTTAGGCACAGATTGACAATTTACTTTTAGACAGGTATGATGCTTCTTTTTCGGGGTATAGCGCAGTCTGGTAGCGCGCCTGCTTTGGGAGCAGGATGTCGGGGGTTCAAATCCCTCTACCCCGACCAGCTTGGCTGGATAGCGGTAATCCATCGGGTTAGTATTGTATGATTTGATGGGTACATATAGCGCCTGTAGCTCATCAGGATAGAGCATCGGCCTTCTAAGCCGAGGGTAGCAGGTTCGAATCCTGCCAGGCGCGCCAATAAGGTTAATTATGGTGAGCGTAGCTCAGTTGGTAGAGCCCCGGTTTGTGGTACCGGTTGTCGTGGGTTCGAGTCCCATCGTTCACCCCATGTTCATGTATTCTGTTATCCTCACACAGGCGGGAATCCAGGAGAAAAATGTGTATGCGTGTGGTTTTCTCTCTGGTTAATACAGCAAGACATGTATTAGAATTATCCTGCCAGTTTCAGCAGTATCAAGGATGGTTATGTCTGTAGTTTTTTCCTGGATTCCCGTCCCCGCTTTCGCGGGGAGGGGCCCTGCGCGGGAATGACAGGAGAAAAATGGTTTTTAGTTATATCCTATGTTTTAATATAAAAAAGTTTTTCTGATGAAACAGTAAAATCCTAACGATATGAGAAAAAATATGACTCTAAAAATAGGGATTGTTATGGACGCGATACAATCCATTAACATCAAAAAAGATACCGGTTTCGCGATGCTAATGACAGCGCAGCAACGTGGCTATACGCCTTATTACATGGAAATGAAAGATCTGTATGTGCATAACAGTATCGCTTATGGCACCATGAAATCACTTGTTGTTCAAGAGGATCAAAATCACTATTTTGAATTCAAATCAGAAGAAGATAAGCCATTGAGTGATCTTGATGTGATATTGATGCGCAAAGATCCGCCTTTTGACATGGAATATATCTACGCTACCTATATTTTGGAGTTGGCAGAAAGATCAGGGACGCTGGTTGTCAATAAACCACAGAGTTTAAGAGACGCCAATGAAAAATTTTTCACCACATTTTTTCCCGATTATGTGCCGCCAACATTGATTACACGCCAGGCGGCCAAGATTCGTGCTTTTCATCAGCAACATGGTGATATTATTCTCAAACCTTTGAATGGCATGGGCGGCAGTTCAATTTTTAGATTAGGCGCGAATAATCATAATATCAGTGTCATCATTGAGACATTAACACAGCATCAAAGTCGATATATTATGGCGCAAACTTACTTGCCTGAAATCACTCAAGGTGATAAACGCATCCATATCGTCAATGGTGAGTGCATGCCGTATTGCCTCGCGCGTATTCCGGCGGAGGGAGAAACTCGTGGAAATATTGCCGCCGGTGGTCGTGGTGTCGCGATGCCGGTAAGTGATGATGAAAAACGTGTTGCCCAAGCTGTCGCGCCGGAACTGAAAAAACGAGGGTTATTATTTGCTGGTTTGGATATGATAGGCGATAAAATTACTGAGATTAATGTCACATCACCAACCTGTGTCAAAGAAATAGAAGCGGTTTATCCGATTGATATTATCGGTAAATTGTTTGACGCCATTGAGCAGTTGTTGTAATTGTTTTTTGTTTGCTTTCGTTATTCCCGCGCAGGCGGGAATCCAGGAGAAAAATGTGTATGCCTGTGGTGTATTCTCTGGATTCCCGCCTGCGCGGGAATGACGAGGGAGAAGTCAGGAATTACCGAGAAAGGTGTAGAAATAACTAGAACTAACTTGCATTTATAACTTTATACCTTTATGCTAACTGAATTAGGAATAGTATAGTCATGGTAATAAAAAACAAAGCTGAAAAGCAACTAAGCTATCATTATACGGATAAAGAAAATCTTCTGGTGCTCAAGTATGCCGGTGATATTGCTATTCATGATGTGCAAGAAATATGGTCAACATCTTTAAGTCTGCTTGAACATTATCATCCTCACAACTTAATCATAGACCTTGACGCTGTCAATAATTACAGCGACGCTTTTGTTCATTTGCTGTGTAAATTAAAAACAGTACAGCAACGTCGATCTAGTCAATTTAAGTTTAAATCTGAACAGTATGCGCTTATTAATTTATTTAACCTCTATGATCAAATAGAAGATGAAGCGTTAACTAAAGTCAAAAAATTAGGCATTATTGAAACAGTTGGTATGGCAGCCATTAATCTTTGGCATACTATACAGCAAAGCTTTGTTTTTATTGGCGAGCTTCTGTTAAAAAGTTGGCGTATTAAAAATTTTCTCGGATTTTTTGCGAAAGAAATTTTTGAATCCGGTCCAAAAGCTTTATTTATTACCGCCTTAATGGGATTTATTCTTGGCGTTATTCTTACATATCAAGGTGTCCTTGTCTTAGCTTTATTTGGCGCGCAAGTGTATGTTGTAAATATGGTCGTGATCGCGCTTACCCGTGAAATTGTGCCATTGATGACAGCGTTTATTGTTGCCGGGCGTTCTGTTGCCGCGTTTGCCGCGGAAATCGGTTCAATGAATGTCAATCAGGAAATTGACGCCTTGCAAACCATGAAAATTGACAAAATGTCTTTTCTGATTTTGCCAAAAATTTTATCCATTATTTTAACCATTCCCGTATTAAATCTGTATATGCTGTTTTTTGGTATTATTGGTTGCGGTGTTATTTTTGTAAGTTTAGGCTATCCGGTAGAATTTTACTACAGTCACCTTAAAGAAGCTTTTTTATTGCTTGATTTGATAGGTGGCTTAGTCAAAGTGACGGTATTTGGCGCTATTATTGCCTGTGTCGGTTGCGCCTATGGTTTAAATGCCAAAAAAGGCGCGGGCGCGGTGGGTATGGCGACCACAAAATCAGTGGTGACAAGTATTGTTTTGATTATTATCGCCGATGGTATTTTCTCAGTGGTCTTTTATAAACTGGGGATATAATAGTATGACTAGTACGCCGGCAATCATCAAGGTTAGAGATTTATCCATGCGATTTGGTGATCTTGTGCTATTTAAATCACTTTCTTTTGATTTATATCAGGGTGAAATATTAATGGTGCTTGGTGATTCGGGCTGTGGTAAAAGTACATTGATCAGACTGCTGGTTGGTTTAAATCAAGCTGATAAAGGCAGCATCGATTTTGATGAAGATTTGCTCAAAAATGATGTGGGTTTAATAAATGTCGCCATGACTTTCCAAGGTGGCGCCTTATTAGGTTCGATGACTTTAATGGAAAATTTAATATTACCATTACAAGTTCACACAAAACTCAAAAAAGGTCTATTAGAACACATTGCTTTGCAAAAACTAAAACTCGTTGGCTTACAACAGTTCGCGCATTATTTACCTTCTGAGATAAGCGGTGGCATGTTAAAGCGCGCGGCAATCGCCAGAGCATTGATGTTGGAGCCGAAAGTGATTTTATTGGATGAACCCTCCGCGGGTTTGGATCCAGTAACCTCTAATTATCTTGATAAATTAATTTTAATGTTGTCTAATACACTTGGATTGTCTTTTATTATAGTCAGTCATGAGATCAGTAGTGTGTTTAATATTGCTGATCGGATTATTTTATTGAAAAAACAGCAGCAAGGTATTGTCGCGTCCGGTAAACCGGAAGATATAATAAACACGACTGAGGATGATTGGATTAAACAATTTTTATCCCAGGAGAGACTTAGTAATGATCGATCAAAATAGAAAATATTATTATACGGGTCTATTTGTTATTTTAGCCGTAATTATTCTGATATTGTTTTTAGTGATATCTGATTCAATTAGAAATCCTAATAAGACACTTTATATCGAAAGTTACTTTAAAGGATCGGTAGAAGGTTTATCGGTAGGATCACCGGTTAAATTTAATGGTGTGCCCATAGGCAGAGTCACTAAAATCCAATTTATCAATAGCGCTTACCCAGCGCTGACTAAAAACATGAATAATTTTAATAATTTTGCTTATATCTATGTGTTAATGGCAATCAATTCTGATAATATTCCCGGACCAAATAATCAGCTAAATTTTGATACCACAGTAAAAAATTTAGTCAGACAAGGTTTGCAAGTACAGATTAGTCCTGATGGTTTGACCGGTGATTCTTTTATTTCAATGTCGTTTCAATCAAAAAGAAATCTACAGAAAGTCACAGTAAAT
>JBCCYM010000031.1:0-20271 GCA_039190005.1 Pseudomonadota bacterium | reverse complement strand
TGATTCTTTTGATTCTTTGCTTTTGCGACTTCTACAGCAAGCGGATGATAGCATTGTGCGATAACTTAACTGACAAGAGTATTATCATGTGCCTCTATCATTTACCTTGTCTTTGTCGATGCTATGCTATTACTTGTGCAGCGTAATTAATGATCTTAATAGGTTAAGGTAAAGTTTCCGGATTTTGTTTTCTTAACGTTGATGGAAACGCCAATAAGCGTATGATTATTTTTTAACGATGACGTTAACCACCAAAACTAACAGATGAATACGTGTTTGTGAATCATCAAAATACCCATTAGAAAATCTAAAATTAGTGATCATAATACTAGCCTATAAGTAGGCTATACAAATGCTTACAAGTTCTCGCCGCTTCTCGCTATGAATTCCAAGAGAAGTAAAAAAAGTTGAAAAATTTTTGTCGGCTCAATCCAAGACTGTACAAAAGCTCGCCGCTTCTCGCCACATGGAGGGCAGTGAATTAAAAAAACGCACTTGACAAAAAAAGAAAATCTGCTAAACTGAGCATTATTCTGGTAACGCTTTACTTCGACGTTTCTACTTTTTCCATGCTGTTTCTTAACGGATTGTGCCGTGCTTATTATCTTCTGTTTGTCATGACTTCTGTAATAGGTATAGCCGTAAACAAACAACTTAACAAACACTAACTACTAAGCTAGAAAAAACTACTTTTATAAAAACAACTTTGAGTTAGTAACAACTGCGCTGTCCTGCGCGAGGAATGGCTATCCTGCCAGTTGATTGATATTAACTACTTAAAAAAATATAAACAACTCAACGAGTGAGTATACTCGATAAATAATGGTAATAACCATTGCATTAAACCAGTACGCTGTATGCTGGTTTTTTTATTTGTTAAAATTTTTTTGGGTCTAGGTTGATTAGTAAAAAAGTGATTTTGGTTAAGCTTTATGTTATATTGATTACAATATGTTCTAACTTACTATGCACTATTTGGTTAGATAATCTTATTAATCGAATGAACATTAAAGGATAATAGTATTATGGCAAAATATGAAATTGTTACTGATATTGGTAAAAAAGAATTCGAGTCGTTACAGGCGTTGAGATCTTGGGGACTTAAAGAACAGGGATTATTGGCTTGTATGTACCGTGATAAGGATTTTATGTCTCTGGTAAATATTAATCAATCATTTATAGAGCGAGAAGATCAAAATCAATCTCAAATAGAAAGATTAATTCGTGCTATTAATATTAATTATAGAAAATGCCTATACGTGTCATCAGAGTCTGCTGATGGTAAATTTTTGATAAAGTTATATGAAAGATATAACAAATCACAATGCTATCAAGGATATGCGTGGCTGTTACTAAGATCTGTTAAATATCCTGAATCAATTAATCAAAATGTCCGGAAGCCATCGGTAGACCAGAAAAATATTCCACCTGAGGTAATTATTGAGGTTAGCCAATATCTTCAGGGAGGTCAGGAAGCAGTTCAGGCAAAGGAAGAACAGTTTGATACACTTATCGAAAATATTACTACTCAATCAGATAAGATAATATCAGAAATAAAAACCAGTGGCGATGATGTTAAAAGTATAGAAGAAGATATCCGCAATTTATTAAATACTAATGCACAGCAGTTTGAAGATCTAAAACAAGAAAAAGAGGAGCAATTTAATCAGTTGTATGGAACATCTGAAAAAGGATGGGGAAAATTTAATGAAAAAGTAAAGGAAGAATTTGAGAACTTAAAAAAAGCATATAATGAAGAAATACAGCTTCAAGCTCCTGTAAAATATTGGAAAAAAAGAATAAAAAAATCTAGGAAGAATAAAAAACTTTCATTAATTATTACATTAGTATCTGCTAGTATTGCTGTATTGGGATTTTTAGGTATAGCTTATGTAGAAATGAATACTACACTTAGTACATTACCTTTTTATAAGTTAGCATTTTGTGTTTTCTTGGCTATTTTTATAATTTGGTTTGTATATATTTGTGTTAAAGTTTATTTGTCTTTTCAACATTTACAGAATGAAGCAGAGCAGAAGCAAGTAATGGTGCAGGTTTATTTAGCTTTATTAAAAGAAGGCGCAAGCGATCAACAAAAAAGAGCATTGGAACAAGTTATGCATAGATTGTTTGAACCAAGTTTTGATGGTTTAACTAAAGAGATTATGCCACCAAACTTACTTAACATTAAACAATTATCTGGAAAATAGTTATAGTAGTCAAAAGTTTTGCAAATGTATTATACCGGATTTAAAGATTGTTCTAATCTAAACAAAACTTTCAATCTTTTTCTCACAAATACTATGAGCAACGTTGCGTAAATATTCAACATGCTTGATGAGCTGTTCAAGTTCATTTTTGGTAATTTTATAGCTGGGCTTATAACGAGCATCAACATAAGCTTTAACCAATAAATCAAATAGCCAGCGGTTTTCATCAGTGCTGAGTGGGAAAACCGGCGCGAGTTCATTGCTCACGGAGTAGGCGAGTTTTCTTAGAATTTCTAAATTGTGGGTATTTGGCTTGTAGCGCGTGAAAACAAGTAATATTACTGCATATAATCGTTCGGCAGTTTGGTGGAGTAGAAAAGCAGCTTTATTGAGTCTATTTTTACTCAAACAAAAATCTACAATTTCTTTAAATTCATCAGCCTCTTTAAAATAATACTCAAAATCCTCAAACGCAAGATTTCGCCGTTCCAGCGGCAACAGTTCTTTCGCTTCATCTAATTGGTAATTACCGCTGTTGTATAAAAATATACCTTCTTTTTTAATGTCGCTAAAAAAATATTGTCCTTTACGTAAACGGCGGTTAAAGAATTCAATATCATGGACAATAATAGACACCGGTGTTTTAAGCGTCTCATCTTGGCGGATGGTATGTTTAATATCCAGTTGATATTTGGATTGCGTTGTTTCACTTTTAGTTTCCACAACAACTAAAATATCCATATCGCTTTGATAGCGAAAATGTTCCTCATCGTATTTATCCTCTACCCAGTCATTACGAGCATAGCTGCCGAACAGGATAATCATCTCCGCCGGCGCGGTATCCTGAATGAGTTGAACGAGGTATGTCAGCTCTTGTTGCTTTTGTACCGGTAAATAACTGATGTCCGTTTTCATGGTGGTTTGTTTATCTCTCTAATGTCTGTACTTGCATTGTTTAAAAGATAACAAAAAATCGCTCCGTTTCATACTACAAACTTAACACGCTTTATTGATATGGCTTCTGATTACCACATTCCCCCTCGTATTATTCGCTTAAAAGATGTCCCAGCCTACCTGGGCATGTCGCGTAAGTATTTTAATCAACATGTTCGCCCCCAATTGCCCTGTATTCGCATCGGATCGCGCGGTATTGGCTTCGATGTCCTTGACTTGGATAACTGGCTGAGCTACGGTAAGCATGGCAATGGGATTTCTGCGACAAAAGCATTGCGGAGAAACTCATTATGGCAAAAAAGAAAATCCCAGGTCTCTACCGGCGCGGTGGAGTCTGGCACATTGATAAATGTGTTTTCGGACAACGGCTTTGCGAAAGTACTGGCACGGCATCTCTCGAAGAAGCTGAACAGTACCTCGCGTACCGGGTCGAAACATTAAGACAGGTAAGGAAATTTGGCGCGCGTCCTCAGTATACATTTGAGCAAGCTGCACAGCAGTACGTGAAAATGAATGCTAAGAAGCAGACTATCCGAGAGGATATTCGCCAATTAACGTTATTGCGTCCTTATCTGACACAAAAAACGCTTGAAGCTATCCACATGGGAAGTTTACAAGCCTTTATCACCCATCGACAGCAACAGGGTGTGAAAAATCGCACGATTAATTATAGTCTCGCGGTAATACGCCACTTGCTCAACCAGGCAGCCAGTGAATGGCTGGATCAGGAAGGTCGTCCTTGGTTAGCGCAAGTGCCTAAAATTAAACTGTTGCCGATGCATGATAATCGCAAACCACGTCCGATTTCGTGGTCGGAGCAAGATCGCTTATTTGCGGGACTGCCACCGTTACTCGGCGAAATGATGTTGTTTGCGGTCAATACAGGTTGCCGTAATCAAGAAGTTTGCCAATTACAATGGCGCTGGGAAATTGTGGTGGCGGAATTAGACACAATTGTGTTTGTGATTCCGGGCTATGAAAAAGGCGTTAATGGTGAACTGATTCGGCGAACTAAAAATGGGGAAGACCGTTTGATTATGATAAACGATATTGCAAGGCAGGTCATAGAGCGTCAACGTGGACGGGACACTCGATTTGTGTTTGCACATCGTCATTGCAATCAAATGCGCCCCATGTATAACATGAATACCAATGGCTGGAAAGCGGCGCGGAAGAAAGCCGGTTTGTCAGAGGTGCGTGTGCATGATCTTCGTCATACCTTTGGTCGACGATTACGTGCGGCAGGCGTAAGCCTAGAGGATCGTCAAGATTTGCTGGGTCATAAGTCCGGACGGATAACCACGCATTACTCGGCGGCAGAGCTGCAATCGCTATTAGCGGCAGTCAATCGCATTTGTGATCGACAAAGCAGCAGTCCAACATTGTTACAGGTGCGTAAATATTGTCAATCAGCACAAGCTCCCGCAAAACTCCCGCAAGGGCAGGATGCGTCAGTGCGGCAAACAGGTGATAACTTGTTGAAAACACTGGAGCCGGCGAGAGGATTCGAACCCCCGACCAACTGATTACAAATCAGTCGCTCTACCAACTGAGCTACACCGGCGTTGCAATTAGATTGGACTGTCAATAATAGCGAAAATATTTATAATGTCAAAGTTTTTTATTGAGTAGAATCTCAATCAATACTATGTATCGTTGTTTGTCAGGAGTATGATAAATATGAAAGAAAATCAAATGACAGTCATTGCCTACGAAGAATTTGAGCGTGTTGAGTTGCGTTCTGGGACAGTTGTAAAGGCGGAAAAGTTTCTTAGAGCAAAAAAACCAGCCTATAAAGTTTGGGTGGATTTTGGTCCAAAAATTGGGGTTTTACAAACATCTGCCCAGATAACAGTGCATTATACCCCTGAAAATTTAATCGGCAGAAATGTTGTTGGTTGTGTTAATTTGGGAGAAAAAAACATTGCCGGGTTTCTATCGCAATTTCTTTTAGTCGGTTTTGCCGATGAAAATAATGATATTCGCTTAGTCAGTTTTGATGCCGACGTGCCTAACGGACAAAAGATGCATTGAAAATTTTAAACATTTTTAAATAAGAACTATCAAACTATGTTTTACATAGCTTCAAATTCATGTGAACGATTTGTGGATTTTAAAAATAAAAACACAGTTATTTGATATAAAATTGCGACAAAAATGAGCATATAGATAACGAAGTGATATGACGTATAAGTTAACATAAAGCCATTGATAAAAGGAAAAACATAGACACCAATAAAATAAGACAGCGTGAAATAAGTTAGGGAAACATCATGCAGTTTGTTGCTAATCACATTAACAGCGATTGCTTTAATGAGCGGATAAATCAAGCCATAACTTAAACCGAATAGTATCGCGCTGATGATATATATGACAAGACCATAGCCAATAAACATAAAAATGATCATGGCGGCGATCATGATAAAGACTAGACTGGGCAGAATAATTGCGTGACTAATTTTTGCTATGGCTTTGCTGAGCGTAAATCTCGATACGATCACGACCAAGGTATAAAAAAAGAAATACCAAGAATAATTAAGATGATTGATTTTAGCATAACTCACCTGGAAGTTCATCATGCTTGAAAAAAGACACGCGCCTATTAAAACCATCACGATCGGATAGATGGCTTTTGATCTAAAAAATTCTCTGTTAAAAATAACAGTGGATAATTTTTCTCTTTTTTTATTCACGATAGGCAAAGCATTATCATATCGTTTGGCATAGAGAAAACAGCACATCGCTAAAATACAGGGTATAATACTGGTTTTAAATAAAGTATGTGTGGAAAGGTTCATCGAGGACAGCCAGTTAAAAACAATAGGCGATAATCCCGAGCCCATGGCGTTCCAAGCCGCTAGGTAGCTGAAATAAACGGCGCGATTTTTTTCGTTTAGATTATTAGAAAGCGCGATTGGGCCGGAGATATAAAATCCACCCCAACCGAATCCCATGATGAGGGCGATAACAATAAAGTATTGATCCAAATTGGTGAATTATGCCTAATGATACGATACTTGTTTCTAAAAATAATACCGAAATAATGCTGACAGACAGCGCGGTCATTACACGAAAAAAAATTCTAATTGATAAAACAGTTACGATAGTGCTAAGTCCACTGATGGATAAAAAAACACCGACATCAAAATCATTTCCACCTAGATTATGCATGTAGGTGGGGAGAACGAAAGAAAATCCGTACAAAAAAGCAGCTAAAAATGATCCCGCGTTGATTAGAGAAATAAAATTTCTGTTCATTTATTGACGGTACCTAACTCGCTGTTGATAAATTGTCTCTACAATCTCCACACACTCTTGCAGCGCTTGAAAAACCATGAAGATTCGATAGACGCCTTCAATTTCGTCACTGGTGGTGACAGTTTGCCGGCGAGCTAAGCGGTAATCTTCAAAAACCATGGTATATTCATTCATTATTTTTTGATCAAAAACGTTAGCTTTAGGGTTTTTTTCACTTAGATTTTCTGTCGCTTGCTTTAACAGGGTAATTACCGATAAGGTATGTTTTTGTAACTGAGGAAATTGCCAATAACTTTGCGGTAATTGAGGCAGTGCTTCACCTAATCGAGAAAGTAGCTTCATCAATCGTATGTCAATATAAAATGTGTGTTGTTGTTTTGTTTTCGATTCTTTTCTAAATGTATTGATATAAGGTTTTTCACTTTTGACTAAATCCATTAACTCTTCTTGTTTTTTTCGCCAATCACCGCTGATTTCTTGTTCGCGACATGCCGGAATGAGATTGTTGAATTGATCAGCTGTGAGTGACCATATTTTTTTGCGATAGTTTTCTAAATGATCAATCGCGCGGTATGGCCAAATAAACAGTGTGATGAGTATGGCGACAATCGCGCCGATAAAAATTTCAATAGATCGCATCAACGCGAGATTTTCAGTAACGGCTTGTTGATGACCAAGAAGCAGTATGATCGCTGCTGTTGGACCAAGTAAAGTAAATCCCTGATAAAATTTTACTAAAAAACTACCGAGTAAAATAACAAAAAACAAAATAATAAGCAGTTGCCAAAAAGTGGGAGAAATCAACAGCAGCACGGCGAACGCTATAATCGCCCCTGATAAAGTGCCTAGCAAACGTTGAAAAGCAAACTTAACTGTCATTTCAAAACTACCGCTGTCGATATTACATTGCATGATAAAAACGGCAGTGATAACAGCCCAATAGCTGCGCGGAAAATTCAGGAAATGACAGATGATAGCTGTAATGATGGCGGCCATGGCGGTTTTTATGGCGTGTCGAGTTGGCTGAGATCGATACGTATTAATGGCGGTATGTAGGAAATTATCAGTGTTCATTGGCTTATTTTTTAATCCAAAAATTTTCCGTTTCGCTTAGAGTATCATAAATTATGTGCGTAATATACTAACCGATTAGGTAAGTGCTATAAACCTTAAAACCCCGGTTGACGATAAGGTGAGAATGCAACCTTGCGACAGGCTCAGGGATCTCATCTTATCGTCAACCGCGGTTTTAAGGTTAAATTAACCCTCGACAAATAAAGTGAAAAATGGCAGTCTGTATTAGCAATAATAAATACTGAGAGAAGAGCCATGAACATCATCAAAAAACCATTTGGTAAATTATCTGACGGAAGAGACGTCACACAATTTTGTTTATCTAATAATTGTGGCATGACCTTAGAAATTATTGACTACCGTGGTATTATCACCACCATGATTGTGCCGGATAGATCGGGAAATCCCGTGGATGTCACCTTAGGTTACGACAAGCTTGAAGACTATGTTGCCGATCAAGCCACCTATTTCGGCGCCATTGTTGGTGCCTATGCGAATCGTATTGCCAATGCCGAGTTCAATTTGGACGGCAAAACCTACGCGCTGGAAAAAAACTATCTCGGTCGACATTGTTTACATAGTGGCGCCGGTGGTATCAATGACGCTGTGTGGCGGACACGTACTCAGGAAACGGATGACGCCTTACAATTAATTTTAAACTATGTTGCCGTTGATGGTGAACAAGGGTTTCCTGGTAATCGGGAGATTGAGCTTGTTTACAGCTTGAAAAAACAAAGCAATGAATTTTCAATGGACTATTGTGTTAAAACCGATGCGCCAACTTGTTTGAATCTTACCAATCATGCCTATTACAACTTATCGGGTGCTGGCGATATACTGGACCATACCATGAGACTTAATGCTGATTTTTACACACCCACGGATGCTGAACAGCTGACTACCGGTGAAATTTTATCAGTGAGTGGCACCCCTTTTGATTTTCGTCAGGATAAGAAAATCGCTCAAGACATCCATGCCGATCATCAACAACTACGTTTTGGCAAAGGCTATGATCATAATTTTCTTCTCAATAAACAAGATCAGCAGGCTTGTGAGCTGGCGGCTTACGCTTATTCTGAATCAACAGGTATTGGGATGGCGGTTTATACGGACAAACCGGCAATACAGTTTTATTCGGGGAATCATCTGACCGATATTCATTGTGGAAAAAATAACAGCCAGTATCATTTTAGAAGTGGTTTTTGTTTAGAAACACAGTATTCACCTGACGCGCTGCATTATCCGCATTTTTCTGACAGTCGTTTAAATCCCGGCGATGTCTACCGATATCAAACCATTCATCGTTTTACGGCATAATTATTGTTGGAATAATCGGTTCGAAATGAGGAAAAGTCACTAAAATGTGGCTATCTCCGCTCAATTTGCAAGTAATTGACAATTTTTGCTGGACAAGGTTTTTGCTTTGTTTTAAAGTAAGCGATAAAAATTGTAAACGATCAATTGCTAATATTAGAGGTAAGCTGTGGATATCCGAAAAATCAAAAAACTCATAGAGCTGTTGGAGCAAACAGATCTCACTGAAATTGAGGTCACTGAAGATAAAGAATCAGTGCGTCTCAGTCGTCTTCAAGCCGCCAGCACGACGCAAGTAGCCGTACCCGCGGCAATGCCATACGCGCCACAACCGCAACAAGCAGGGCCGGCACCACAATCGGCTAAAGAGGATACGCATCATGCCGCCGCGGCAACAGACATGCCCAGTGGACATACCTTAAAATCACCGATGGTCGGCACATTTTATCTTTCAGCGTCACCGGGCGCGAAACCATTTGTTGAAATTGGTCAACAAGTTGACGTGGGCGATGTGGTGTGCATTATTGAAGCGATGAAAATGTTTAATCAGATTGAAGCGGATGTCTCTGGTAAGATCACGGCGCGTCTTGTTGAAAATGGTGATCCGATTGAATTTGGTCAACCGTTATTTATGATCGAATAGCCCGAATAATTAAAATAAGCAGGAACGACACTCATGTTTAACAAAATTGTTATAGCCAATCGTGGTGAAATCGCTTTGAGAATTCTACGTGCCTGTAAAGAAATGGATATCAAGACAGTTGCCATCTATTCGGAAGCAGATCGTGATCTGATGCATGTTCATTTTGCCGATGAAGCTGTTTGTATTGGTCAGGCGGCGCCGGCAGATAGTTATCTCAATATTCCGGCAGTGATCAGCGCGGCTGAAATTACCAACGCTCAAGCGATACATCCGGGTTATGGTTTTTTAGCTGAAAATGCCGATTTTGCCGAGCAAGTCGAAAATAGTGGCTTCGTCTTTATTGGTCCGGCACCACAAAACATCCGTACCATGGGCGATAAAGTATCCGCTATTCAAGCGATGAAAGCCGCCAATGTCCCCTGTGTGCCGGGTTCCGATGGTGCCGTCAGCAATAATGCCGAAGAAAACAAAGCCATGGCGAGTCGGATCGGTTATCCGATTATTGTCAAAGCGGCCGGTGGTGGTGGTGGTCGTGGGATGCGTGTTGTTCACCATGAAGAAGCGCTTATTGATACAATTGCCATGACACAAACGGAAGCAAGTGCCGCGTTCGGTGATGCCACAGTGTATATGGAAAAATTTCTCGTGCATCCGCGGCATATTGAAATTCAGGTATTGGCTGATGGTACAAACGCGATTTATTTGGGTGAGCGTGATTGCTCTATGCAACGTCGTCACCAAAAAGTGCTGGAAGAAGCGCCCGCGGTCGGCATTAGTGCAACCGAACGGCATAAAATCGGCATGCAGTGCGTTCAGGCTTGTGAAAAAATGGGATATAAAGGCGCGGGCACATTTGAATTCCTCTATGAAGACGGTCATTTTTATTTCATTGAAATGAACACACGAATACAGGTTGAACATCCAGTGACCGAAATGATCTGTGGTGTGGATTTGATTAAAGAACAAATTAAAATCGCCGCGGGTTTACCTTTAGCCATCAAACAGGAAGATGTGAGTTTATCCGGTCACGCGATTGAATGTCGTATCAATGCCGAAGATCCTAAAACTTTTATTCCTTGTCCGGGTAAAGTGGAACATTTTCACGCGCCGGGTGGTCCAGGCATTCGTGTTGATTCGCATCTTTATAGCAGTTATAAAGTACCGCCGTACTATGATTCGATGATCGCCAAAGTGATCAGCTATGGGCACACCCGAGAAGAAGCGATTCGACGTATGCGCCAAGCCTTGGAAGAATTGATTATTGATGGTATTTCGACTAACGCGGAACTGCATAAAAAACTCCTCAGAAATAAAGAATTTATTGCTGGCGGCACCAATATTCATTTTCTCGAAAAAATGTTGCAAGCAGAAGATGATTAATGCTGTGGCAATGGGAAAAACCATCACCGATAGCGCGCCGCCGTCTCATAAGCAACCGGCCTGGCAACAGCTTTGTGTGACTGTCCATCAGGCACACGCGGAAGCAATCAGTGATTTTTTATCGGAAGCCGGCGCGTTGGCTGTCAGCCTTGTGGACGCTGAAAATCAAGCCTTGTTTGAGCCCAACATCGGTGAAACGCCGTTATGGTCGTCAGTAAAAATTAAAGGCTTGTTTCCGCGTCAATACGATATACCCGCCTTAGAAAAACAATTAGTGCGAGTTTTCGGTGCGGACAAAATCATGTATAGTACCTGCTCTGACTTAGCGGATCAAAATTGGTTAGAAGTGTGTAAAAATGATTTTCATCCACTGCGCTTTGGCGAACGGTTATGGATTTATCCCAGCTGGGAACCGCCGGAACATATTAATCACTCAGATGTCGCCGTGCTTTTAGATCCAGGATTAGCGTTTGGTACAGGCAGTCATCCGACTACCGCCTTATGTTTACAATGGTTAGCGCGATCACTTCGGGGTGATGAAATCGTAATTGATTACGGTTGTGGCTCCGGTATTCTCGCGATTGCGGCGGCCAAATTGGGTTGCCATCAAGTGATTGCTATTGACAATGATCCACAAGCCTTAGAAGCGGCTGCCGAAAACTGTACCCGTAATCAAGTTAAGTTGACGATTGCCTCGCCGGAAAAATTACCCGATATAAGCGCGGATGTGATGATTGCCAATATACTGGCACAACCACTGATTGAGCTAAAACCAAAATTTATACACTTGCTCAAACAACATGGCAAGCTGATTCTATCGGGTATTCTTAATGAACAGATGGATAGCGTTGTCAACGCCTATCAGCCAGAATTTAATATTGACACAGTTTGTAGCCAGGAAGCGTGGGCGCTTATCGTGGCGGAGAAATTATAATATATTGTGATAACTATGAGTAAAGATAAATCACGCAATGAATCACCAAAGCAGCCCTTACATGTGAGTGTGCAGCGGGCGATTGATGATTTTTTTCATCAGCTTGGTGACGCGCCGGTAACCAATCTCTATGATATGGTGTTAGCGGAAGTAGAACGACCGGTCATTAAAACCGTACTGCAACAGGCGGACTTTAAACAAACCAAAGCGGCATATATATTGGGCTTAAATCGAGGCACATTGCGCAGCAAAATAAGACAGTATCAACTTGATACTTGGATAGCACAACAAAAAAACAATAAAGAATAGCGTTTACTTACTGAAAACCATGCTGTCGCCAAGCTTCATAGGTCACAATTGCCACGGCATTGGATAAATTCAAACTTCTATTATCAGCGCGCATTGGGATTTTGATGAGATTAGCCTGATCAATACCGGCGAGTATCGTATCGTTCAATCCGCGTGTTTCCGAACCAAATAAAAATGTATCACCGGTCTGATAACAAATCGTATCGTAATTTTTTGTGCCGCAAGTCTCAATGGCAAAAATACGTTGGGTGGAGACATTGGCGCGAAAATCATCAAAACAATTGTGTACCACGAGCTTAGACAAATGGTGATAATCAAGGCCGGCGCGTTTAAGATACTTATCCGTTAGCGCGAAACCTAAGGGGCGTATCAAATGTAGCGTGCAACCGGTATTGGCACATAAACGGATGATGTTGCCGGTATTTTGTGGAATTTGCGGTTGGCACAGTACTAAATGAAACACACTATCTAATTATAACCGATCCCAGTCCTGTCGATACAGCTTTATTGTTATCTGATATGGTTTGTCTTCTTTCATTTTGCCCGATAAGATAGGCTTGTCGTTGTAGATAAGCATTGCGATAAAACACATAAGGATCGAGCATGAGTTGATTTAAGAACTGCTGATATTCTAGCAATTGTGCTCTTACAATCACCAATCTGAAAGCAACGATACCATAGGTATACAAATAGTTGAACGGCAGATAAGAATAAACAGAGGTTAACCAGTTAACAGGCACAGCAACGGTACCACGTATAGTACTGGGTCCTAAGAATGGCAAAATAAAATAACTGGAATTTTTCCAGCCCCAATAGGCAAGTGTTAAATTAAAATTTTCAGTATGTTGTGGCAAATCTAAATGCGTTGCTGGATCAAAAAAACCGCCTAAGCCAATTGTTGAATTAATACCAAAACGCCAAGTATCAGAAGCCGCTTGAGCGAATTTAGCCTGTAACAGGTCATTAAAAATCACGACCGTCATATCAACATTATCAAACATGTTAGCCGCGCCATGCTGTAAAGGCCTAGGCATTACTTTGGTGTAAAATGTGGCAATCGGTTTAGCCACCAACTTGTCAAACTCGTTATTAAACTTGAACATAAAACGGTTGTATTTTTCAAAGCGATCATTAAAAACCTGTGGTTTGGGCTCACCGTTAGTATTCGCGCTAGCGGCGGTACTGGAACTCTGATCAGTTGTCGCGGCAGTGTTGGTAGTTTTAGATGACTGACTTGTTTTTACATGTTGCTGTTGTGGTCGCTGTTGATTGCCGGCAGTGGAAGAGGCGCAAGCGCTGATTGATAATAAGGTAAACATCAAACAGACGCTGGATATCCATTGTAGATTACGTTTAATTATCATCGCGTATCAATACCTTTTTCTTGTGCGGGTTACCTTTAATTACGATTTTGGGTTATAAGCCATCTATTGCTAATCGACTTTATTGTAATGGACTATTATCAATAGTACAAGCATTAGGAAAAAAGCGATTTTAACACTTTAATTCATAGCTCATATCAATTATGATACTAACAATTGACTTTTAAAGCAAACCATCACTATGAATAAACAAATCTGGCTAGATAGTATCGCGAAAAAAATCTTTGATAAGTTGCCGATGGATTTACGTCAAAGTAAAGCCGGCATCGACAAAGCGGTTCATTGTGCTGTCACTAGCGTTGCCGACAAGCTGAATTTAGTGAGTCGTGAAGAATTAGACGCGCAAAACAAGGTATTAGAACGCGCGTCTGAACAGATTAAAACATTAGAACATCGTATTGCCGAACTGGAACAGCAGCTTAATAACACGCGCCAATGAACGTGTTAGCTATTGAAACTTCCTGTGATGACACCGGTGTTGCCATTTATGACGGCGATCGTGCGCGATTGCTGAGCAACCAACTTTACAGTCAAATTGAATTACACAACCGCTATGGCGGTGTGGTGCCCGAACTCGCTTCTCGCGATCATTTACGTAAAGCCATGCCTTTGGTGTATAAAGCGTTGGATGAGGCGGCTATCAGTATTCATGAGATCAATGGCATTGGCTATACCGCCGGGCCGGGTTTAATGAGCGCTTTGTTTGTTGCTGGGTCCATTGCTCGTAGTTTAGCGATGGCGCTGAATATTCCGGTGCTTGGCATCAATCATTTGGAAGGCCATTTGTTAGCCGTCATGCTCGAAGACAACAAACCTGATTTCCCTTTTTTGTCGTTATTGGTATCGGGTGGTCATACCTTGCTGGTACATGTTAAAGCCATCGGGCAATATCAAATACTGGGGCAATCATTGGATGATGCCGCCGGCGAAGCTTTTGACAAAACTGCTAAATTATTAGGGCTGCCTTATCCGGGTGGCGCGCATTTAGCAAAACTGGCACAGCAGGGGGATCCTAAACGTTTTAACTTCCCGCGTCCCATGACCGATCGTCCCGGTTTGGATTTCAGTTTTAGTGGTTTAAAAACCCATGCCATTAATACCCTAAGCAAAACAGATGCTGACGCGCGAAGCAAAGCCGATATCGCGCGTGCTTTTGAGGACGCTGTGGTGGCAACCTTATTCATCAAATGCCGTCGTGCTTTAGTACAAACCGGTTTAAAACGCTTAGTGATTACTGGTGGTGTCGGGGCCAATATGGCTTTAAGACAATGTTTGAAAACACAGCTTGACGCCGACGTGTATTATCCTCGTCAGCAATTTTGTACCGATAACGCGGCGATGATCGCCTACGCCGCTTATCAAAGACTTTGTCGCGGTGAAAGTGATGATTTAACTATCCGTGCTTTGCCACGTTGGTCTTTGGAGAGTTTGCGCTCGCCATTGAATTAGCCAACACAGACATTACTGGTCAACTATTTTTTTTATTGCTACAATTAAGCCTAAAAAGGCCACAGTAAATCGACAAACTCAGGAACTGTAGGGTCAGGAATCACTGCGATTTTTGGGTTAAAATTAAATTAAAAGAGGAACGCATATGACTAAAAAACACGTAAAAGTTGCTGTTACCGGCGCGGCTGGACAAATTGGCTACGCGCTGTTATTCCGTATCGCATCGGGGCAAATGTTTGGTAATGATACGACGATTGATTTACATTTGCTTGAGCTGGAGCAGGCATTGCCGGCACTTGAAGGGGTGGTGATGGAGCTAGATGATTGCGCCTTTCCATTGCTTAATAATGTCGTCATGACGGCTGATTTGAATGCCGCCATGTCTGGTGTGAATTGGGTGGTGTCTGTTGGCGCTGTGCCGCGTAAAGCTGGTATGGAACGTAATGATTTGCTTAAAGTCAATGGCGGCATTTTCGCGCCGCAGGGGCGTGCCATCAACGATAATGCGGCCGATGATGTCAAAATGCTGGTAGTTGGCAATCCTTGTAATACCAATTGTTTGATTGCCATGCACCACGCGCCGGATGTGCCCAAAGACCGGTTTTTTGCCATGACCATGCTGGATGAAAAACGCGCGCGCGGACAATTAGCTAAAAAAGCCGGTGTTTCTGTCGCGGATGTGAAACGTATGGTGGTGTGGGGCAACCATTCATCAACGCAGTATCCTGATTTTTATCATGCTGAAATTGCCGGCAAAACGGCAAGCGATGTCATTGATGATGAAAACTGGTTTAAAACCACATTTATGGAAACAGTGCAAAAACGAGGTGCCGCGATTATTAAAGCCCGCGGCGCGTCCAGTGCCGCCAGTGCCGCTAACGCCGCTGTGGCAACAGTGTACAATTTAACACATGACACCGCCGCGGATGATTATTTTTCTGTATGCAAGTACTCACAAGGTGAATATGGTGTTGAAGAGGGATTAATTTTTTCTTATCCGACGCGGGTTGAAAATGGCAAACTCAATGTAATCACCGGTATTGACCATAATGCTTATGGCCAGGAAAAACTCAGATTAACTGAAGAAGAACTCAAAGCGGAGCGTGATGCTGTTAAAGCCTTGGGTTTGATTTAAAAACCGCGATGGAGCCCGTGGTCCCTGAGCTTGTCGAAGGACAAACTCAGGGATCATTGCGGTTTTTAGCTTTAAAAGGATTATTTCAGCTTGGATGGGTAAGTCGAAACTTGATTAATCCACTGTTTACCCTTTGCGGTCAGCACAACAACTCTTGGTTTTTCTTTAGACCGAATGACAAGACGATTGTCGAGAAAATAATCAAGTATTGCCGCGCCCAGACTGCCGGCAATATGGTATTCGCGTGCCGTCCAGTCCAGGCAGGGGTTGGCAAACTGTCGTCTTTGTTTTTTCAGTGCCGCGATATCTATGCCCAGACGATTAAAAAATCGCTCTCCCGATGGTGTAACCATAAAACTATTTTCCTGCTGTTCAATAAATCTCTTTTTGATCAATATATTTTTTAGCTTAATGGATAACTCGCCAGCTAAATGATCGTAACAGCTTCGGGCAAAACAGATCGCTTTATCCAATGTTTTATGTTGTGGCGGTTTTATGTTTTTTGTAAGCACGCCTAATGATTCGAGCGCGTGAGCCACTTCTGCTGATGCCAAATGGTAATAGCGGTGCCGACCATTTGGATGACAGATAATTAAATTTGCCCGCATTAATTTTTTCAGATGATTACTGGCAGTTTGCGCTGAAATATTCGCTTGCCATGCCAGCTCTCCCGCTGTCAGCGCTTTGCTGGTCATCAAAGCTACTAATATAGAAGCTCTAGCTTTATCGCCAATCAAGCTGGCAATACGCGATATGTCTTGTTCAAGCGCGATCATTGTTATTTACTCACAATGGCGCGCGGCAAAAAAGCAATCAATGCTATTGCTATGATAATAGCGGACATCCACCAGGCATATTGAATACCTGATAGCAAATGACGTGCTTGCAAACTTAGGATTAGCGCGGCCCCCGCTGATTGAAAAACAATGGCGACATTCTGTAGCATTCGCACTAAGGCGCCAATAAAAGCTTGTCGATGTTCGGGAAATTGCGCCATAATATTGAGATAGCAAGGTGTCTGAAATAAACCACCGCCTAAGCCATAACACAGCAATAACAGGAAAATGAACGGTACGGACCAATTCACTTTTATTTGCGTTAATATAATTAAGCTGAACAACATCACAATCAAGCCAGTAATCATTGATGTTGCTGTACCGATATAATGGATAATTTTCGACGCCGTTCGTGCTGAAATGACAATGCCCAAAGGTGCTGATAGACAAATTAATCCCACTTGCCAGGCTTGGAAGTGACGTAGTTGTTCAAAATATAATGGTGGCATCATAAATATTACTGCCGTCCCACCACCAAAAGCCATAATGCCCAAAATAGGCGCGGAAAAACGGCGTTGTTTGAACAACCCGAGAGGAATTAAAGGGTGTTTGCTTATCAATTCTAATATCAGATAGAAAATGAAACTTATTATGGCAATCGCAAACAAAAACCAAGCAAGATAAAACTGCTTGTCACTAAGCATACTCATGCCCAGCAGTAACATCGCTAAGGTCAGGGTAATTAATATCAGATTGAGATAATGAATAGGTGTTTTATGCCGCGTTTCATCGACAGCAGGCAAGCGACGACAGCCATATAAGGCTAATAAACAAATGGGAATATTGATCCAGAAAATCCAGCGCCATCCCAAGGTACTTAAAATACTCCCACCTATCACCGGTCCCAACATGGGGCCGAGTCCAATTAACATGCCGAGTATACTCATCGCTTTGGTAAGCTCAGCCGCGCGCAAGCGCGTGGTAATCAGCGCGATAGACGTGGCTTGCATCATGGCGGCACTTAAACCTTGTATGCCGCGGCAAAAAATTAACATGCCGATAGAAAGCGACGCGCCGCATAGTAGAGAACTGAACGCGAACAAAATCAGCCCAAACACATATATTCGCAGTCGCCCCAGTCGGTCGGCTAAATGGCCAAAAAGTAAAATGCTGGCGCTTAAAACCAAAGCATACAAGGTTACCGACCAAATCACTACCGCGATATTGGTGTTAAACGATTTAATTAAGGTTGGTAGGGCGATTTTAGTAATGCCTGAATCGAGTGTCGATAAAAACATGCCACAGCCGACGACTAAGGTGAGTGTTAATGGATTGTGTTTGTGTGTCAACATTGTTTTTTTCCGCATAAACATAACATGGTTATACCATAACGCAAAAATAGAACCAATGTTTCATCGCACATCGAAATATGATTGTTAAGTTATTCAGGATAATATGGCGTGACCACCGCCCAAACGCGATCAATTTTATGTGCCTGATTCAATTGCCATATCTCGCAAACGCAACGATGTGTCAATTCAACTGAGCGTTTATCAATAGAATTTACAATAGTAGAAACTGTAAACAGATTCTTAGAGGAGTCAACTCAGCAATGTAGTTGGTTTGTTCGACATGTATCAAATAAATCACTTATGAATTCTTTTTTGATGATTTTCCATTTCCTGTGAGGTAACAAATTTTTTTTGACAATACTGACACTGAAAAGGTTTTTCACCTGTATGTCTTCTTTCATGATCATTACGATTACCTGATTGAGTAAATTTTTTGTGACAATACTGACACTGATAAGGTTTTTCACCTGTATGTATTTTTTTATGGTTAGTAAGAGTAAATGATCGAGCAAATTTTTTTTGACAATACTCACACTGAAAAGGTTTTTCACCTGTATGTCTTCTTGTATGATCATTTGTAGATCTTTTATTTTTAATTATTTTTTTGCATGTCTTACATTCATATCCGCCCTTATTTGGAAGTTTTGTGAAATATTTGTTTAATTCAGCATCTTTCTTTCTAATTCTTTTTTTATTATTTTTTTTAGATGAACGATCTGTTACATTTGGATGAGTGTTCATAGTTATGTCAGCATTTGTTCCTTTTTTGTCGTTTGAGGAGCTGTGATGGCAATTATTAGTATCCATATCCATATCTATATCGTCGTTGTCTTGATCAACCAACATATTATTGGCATTTGATTGTATGGGATAGCGATTGTTAGAAAGCTTATCTAAGCTTATGTCAATTTCTTTATTCCCAAATAAAGATATATTTGTGAATAAATCATTGTTGTTAGTTGCTGGCTGAGAGGACAGAGGATTGTGAAAGCGTAATGAATTATTATTTGTTCTATTTGGCGAAATAACGTCATCAATCTGCATAGGTAAAACTACACTTTCCTTGTTACCTTTTAGTTTTTTATGGTGTATAATTTTTTGCATTCTATTAGATAGCGCATCCTTTTCTTTTTTATTTTTATTTTCAATGATGGTAATGTTCTGTCGAACATTTCTTAGCATCACATCCATCTTGACAAAAGTAATTATGGGTATCAATTTGGATTTAGGTGAAATATTTCTTTTTAACAGTTTGATACTGACCATTTCCATTTGATATTGACTTCCTCTTTTTGTGAATTTTTTAATAAATTCTTGTGTAAAAACAAGCTCATGATTTTTATCATCTAAGAAGATCAAAATAAATCTGCCTGATTTTGTCAGGTGACTCGCCCAATTATGAGCTGCCGCGAGCATAAAGTTATCCAACCAATCGTGTGGATCTGTATAACAATTTGCTGATTGTAAATTAGGGCTCGCTGGATATATTTCTGTTGAGGAGTATTTTTTCTTGCCACCATTGCCATAAGGTGGATCAAAGATAACTAAATCGAATCTCTCATTTTTTTTTTCTAAGTCAATTGCTTCAGCTTTTTCATCGTGTAAATTAAATTCTACTTGTGCTTTTTTGGGATTCCATGCATTTAAATTTTTTGTCAAATGCTGTACTCCCATCATTGATTGCTGAATTTTAAGTCGCACGTCTGTGCCTGTATAGCTAAGTTTTTTGTTGTAAATTTTTGCGGCGAGGGCAGTGCCTATTAGTATCCCACCCCAACCTAAAAATGTGTCACCAATAGATGTCACATTGCCGTTCATTTCTTCTAATACAAATTCCGGTGGAAGGAGCCCAGAGGGTGCTACGAGAAATTTTATTGTTATGTATACGTCCTTAGCTGAAATTATCCAATTATCCTCATCTTGAGATAAATTCTTTTTTAACAGTAAATCTATCCAAGAAGACCATACATTTTTTTCTTCTATGTCTATGAGATTATGAAACCTTCTATTTTTCATGCTTTTACTATTATACGATAAGAGTCGATCGTGAATTGTATCATGGTCTCCAACCTCTCGCAGAGACACATTCTTTTGCTTACAT
>JBCCYM010000030.1:0-20401 GCA_039190005.1 Pseudomonadota bacterium | reverse complement strand
TGAGCAGCAACAATGGCAGGAAGCGAAACAATGGTTTAACAAAATTATAAAAAACTATACTGACATAACAAACGTGTTTTACTATCTAACTCAATGTCTTTAGCTTAGCCTCAGCCAGTTTTGCCGCTTTTGTGTCAGGATAGTTTTTTATAATTTTGTTAAACCATTGTTTCGCTTCCTGCCATTGTTGCTGCTCAAGAGCTAACACGCCAAGTTCAAGCATCGCGTCTGGCGTGTACTCAGATGTGGGATATTCATTAATAAGCTGTAAAAAATAAGTTTTAGCGTTATTGGTATTGTTATTTATTGTATAAAGTTGTCCCAACCAATAGTAGGCGTCAGCGTTATGTTGATTATGCGGATATTGTTTAACAAATACTTGTAAATCTTCTATCGCTTTATCGTATTGTTGCTTTTTAACAAAAGCAAAAGCGTCATTATAAGCTTGATCAGCATTTTTATCGGAAGTTACTGTTGGTGTCGCGGTACGTGTAGCTGAGCTTGTTTTTGGCTGATGGTTGACAACAGTTGTTTCACTGGTATTAACTGTCGACGCCGCGACTACTTTACTGTGATGATTTGACGCGACTGATGGTTTTTTTGCAGCAACAGCATGATGACGCAGCGTGACAACTTGTTTATTCAAAGTAGTCAACTGTTTTTGCAAGCTTGTAATCTGTTGTTGTTGCTTTTCCATCTGCTGTTGCTGTTGCGCTAACAACGCCTCCAATTTCTTAATCTGTTGTTGCAGGCCAGGTAAAGACACCATTGAACTTGAAGAAGGTTCTGATGATGAATCAAGCTGTCGTTGCGCCACCGGTTGCGCGTCGGTAATTGGCGCCCTTGCTTGCGCTATTGCCGCGAATACTACTAGCAGAAATACCAATAAAGCTTTAAGTAAACCAAACATTACTGACCACAGCTTTCATAAATAAGATCTGTTCGACGATTACGCGCGTAATCCGCCGAAGTATGCCCCAACGCGACAGGACGCTCTTCGCCATAACTTACAGTACGAATCTGTTTAGCCGGCACACCATCTTTCTCTAAGCGACTAGCCACTGCCTGGGCGCGTCTTTGTCCTAAGGCAAGGTTATAAGATCGACTCCCTCGAGCATCCGTATTACCTTCTAATACAATACATTGCTGTGGATGTTGTATTAGATATTGCGCGTGAGATTTAAGCGCTTGATAACAATTACCCGCCGAAGTTGATTGTTGGGTAGCATCCAAATAGATAGGGCTCAAACAACGCAATGCGAGATTAAATTTGTCAAAACTAAAATAAAATTGACGCGCGCCTAACAATCCCTGATGAGGACCGGCAGCAAATGCTTGCTTAAAATCCGGCGATGTGCTAACTGAATAGGTTTGCGCGCCCGTGGCGCCCGTGGATAAATGATTCGCGTCAGTAATGCCTGCTGGCATGGTACGAGAAGCACAGCCATTAAGGATTAATGCGACTAAAATGCTTAAGATAAAGAAAGTTCGCTGCGTTATTTTCAAAGTTCGTACCTCAAATTATTCATGATGCCAAAGGTCCCCAAGCCGGAGATTGTATAAAACTGTCATTAGAAATCAAGTGCGTTTTTGCCAGACCATTCATGCTTATTTTCGCCAACGTTTCTTTGCCTTGATAATAAGTAGCGTAGATAATCATTTGACCATTAGGCGAAATACTTGGCGAGTCGTTTAATCCTGAATCCGTTAATACTTTTAAATTTCCTGTGGCTAAATTTTGTATGGCAATTTCAAATTTACCACCATCGCGATGCAATATCACAATATTGTTACCATCCGGCGTAAAAGAAGCATGGGCGTTATAGTTACCATTAAACGTTATACGTTTAATCGCGTTTGTCGCCAAATCAATCTTATAGATCTGCGGTTGATCCTTTTCACGGTTGGACGTAAAAATAATGGATTTACCATCAGGTGACCAGGCTGGACTGGTATTAATAAAACTACCCGTGGTGAGCTGCTCAAGTTTATTATTGACCAGATTTAGAATATAAATATTGGTATTTACTTTTCCTTTAGACAAAGCCAATGCTAATTCTTTGCCATCAGGCGACCAGGCTGGCGCGCTATTAATACCCGAAAATTGCGCCACCAAACGCCGTTTACCAGTACTTAAATCGGAAATGTAAATGGCTGAACGGCGATTTTCAAACGACACATAGGCCAAAGATTTGCCATCAGGTGACCAGGCTGGTGACATCAACGGACTATTGGACTGCAATAATGGTTGAGGATCTTCTCCATCGGCGTTGGCAATATCCAACGCGTATTTTGTCGGACGATCCGGAAACCGTTTGACGGCAACATAAGCAATTCGAGTGCTGAATACACCCGGTACACCAGTGAGTTGTTTATAAATGATATCGGCAATATGATGAGCCAAGAAACGGACTGATGATTTAGGAATGGTATAAACTTGGTGCGCTAAAACAGGGTTCAAATTCGCGTTGACAGTCGCCTGCGATAACGAAGAAAAATGCAAGAACTGTTGTGATTTAAAGGTATCAAGCAAGGTAAAACTGACATGATAATTATTACCTTCAGGTGTAATTGTGCCAATAATAAGATCATTGACGGGGATAGCGCGCCAGTCACCAAACTGGACATCGGCAATAGTGCCAGGTTTATTGGGCAGTTTATCGACCGCGGTAATGGAAAACATACCGCTACTTAATAAATCCTGACGCAGAACTTTCGATATACCTAAACTATCACCATGAAACGGGACAATAGCAATGGGAATTGCGCGCCCTACCCCTTGAGTTAATTCAAGGTTAATTGTCGCCGACGCGGATTGCAGCACAATTAGCCCTAAGAACGTTAAAAATACCTGTAATAATCGATTGCTATTCATAGAAACTAAGATAACTTAAACCGTTTCTAAATGCAATAAGCAAGTAATTATAGTCGTCTAATTTGAAACACTAATTGATGGTGCTATATCATGGTTGCCATGCCATAGCCAGTTAACAGAAATACGTGATGGGATGGGGATGATATGATGATGCTTAATTTGATGCACGATATAGACTGATCCACCATAGGCAAGATAATGAATATCGACAACATCTTTGCTTACATTGCCAAATCCAGATATACCAACAGAAAATTGCAGGCAACCATTGCCATAACCATCGTTTGGATCATTGATGAAAATAGTATCCGTACCGCCAGGTTCAATCGTGACGCTTGTCGCTGAAAAAGAGCAATGCCCGATAGTTTGCGACTTATGATTAGTTGTTTTGCCAGCTTTACTATCGCTTATATGAAATTTAACCTTATGCTTTGTCTCGTTACTAAAATTGATGGCGCTATAGTACGCATGAGACGCGCTAGCTTGTGAACCATCATTACTCTGGCTATCTCCACCAAATTGATGGTTAACATTCGCGACAGCGGCGCCAGATAAAATCAACAATACACATGTAGATAAACAAATTTTCATGTTCCACCCCTATTATTTGACTTACATTAAGTATAGTAAACTTTTTCTGTCTTCACATGTTATTGTAGACAATACAATCTTTTAATATAATCAAGCTAATTCTTGGTGATAGGCTATATTTTATGATTGATATTATACATGTTATTACAGACTGTATTCTCATTTCTGCCGGCGCGGGCTTGATATATGGCGTTTTTGGTGGTGGATCAGGGATGCTAATGACACCTGGTTTTTATTATATCCTGCGTCATTTTAGCGCTTTGAGCACATATCAAATGCAAATTGCCATTGCCACCACCTGTGCCGCGAGCGCAATTTTAGGCATTTCTGCCGTAAAAATGCAATGGCAGCGCAATAATATTGACTGGCAGGTCATTCGTTCTATTTTCCCCGGTATCTTTGTTGGCACCTTATTAGCGGTTTTACTACTAAATCTTATTCCCAGCGCTTTTCTAAAAAAACTTTTTAGCATTGTAGTAATTAGTGTGGCTTTTTGGTTCTGGTTTTATAATTCAGAAAAAGACTGCCGATTCTGGCAACTCTCTTCATTAAAAAATCATCTGTTTACAACGCTTATCGGTCTACTATGGTTCTTACTTGGTGTCGCGGTATTTACTGTGCCTTACTTGCACAAATGTAAAATCAATATCCATCGCGCCATCGGCTGTGCCACATTGACCAGCACGGTTTTCTCCGCGGTAGCGGGTATATTATTGGCAATTAGTGGTATGAGAGTTATTGGTGTCCATCATGGCAATATTGGCTTTGTCAATGTGCTATTGTTGGCATTTTCCATCATTCCCAGTTCTTTGTGCGGATATCTGAGTGCTAGAATCAGTACTAAATTGCCACAAAAAGGCCTTAAAAAAATCTACGCGGTACTGATATTTACTATTGGCGTGTTGATGATCATATAAACTCAGATTTTGCCCTGAGCGGGTCAAATTACCATTTTTATCTAAGGATACTGGCAACAAAACCAGTATAAGTGCTTGAGATTAGCTATCGCTAAGGTAGAATAGCTATTTTAGCGATTTACAGAATGGTTTAGCTCAGTGTTGGCAACAATTATAATTTGTTTTGTTATTGCCTGTCTCTGTCCGGCAATACTACGGAAATCTCAATGGACAAGCAATTGTCTAGCATTCGTGCCATTAGCATTATTCATTTATTTTATCCGTTTTGTACCCGCGATTCAGCACCATCATACCTTTTACAGTAGCCTGAACTGGCTGCCCGCGCTTGGCATTCAATTATCGTTTTATCTTGATGGTTTAAGTAATTTATTTGCTTTGCTAATCAGTGGTATTGGCATTTTCATTGTCCTTTATAGCGGCACTTATCTTCGCGGCAACCCACAGCTGGGGCGTTTCTACGCTTATTTGTTTTTCTTTATGGGCGCGATGCTTGGTGTTGTGTTAGCGGATAATCTAATGAG
The DNA here is from genome assembly GCA_039190005.1 of Pseudomonadota bacterium. Lineage (GTDB taxonomy): Bacteria > Pseudomonadota > Gammaproteobacteria > UBA12402 > UBA12402 > JBCCYM01. Next base: position 15,497 of record JBCCYM010000030.1, on the reverse strand, counting down.
TCTGTTTATTTTCTGGGAATTAACCAGTCTCTCTTCTTTTTTATTGATTAGCTTTGACCATCAGCGAAAAGCCGCGCGTCGAGCGGCCTTGCAGGGTTTATTAGTCACTGTCGCCGGTGGACTGGCATTATTGACTGGTTTTATTCTGCTAAAAATTGTCGGCCATAGTTTTAATCTCACCCATTTAACACAGACGTTTTCTAATGGTTTAGCGCGCCATCACTGGTATACATTGATCACTCTTTTAATACTGATTGGCGCCGCGACAAAATCGGCACAATTCCCTTTTCATTTTTGGTTACCCAACGCGATGCAGGCGCCAACACCGGTGAGCGCTTATCTTCATTCAGCAACTATGGTGCAAGCGGGCGTTTATCTTATCGCGCGTTTTACACCACTTTTAGGACACACACAATTGTGGTTCACCATGCTCGTTATGTTTGGTAGTTTTACCATGTTATGCACCTTGATACTGGCATTACAGAGCAGCGATATCAAGCGCATGTTGGCGTATTCAACCACAATGGCACTGGGCATGTTATTTTTTCTTCTCGCTTCAGACGATAGTTTGATTATTAACGCGGCGATGTTGTTTTTCTTCGCGCACGCGCTCTACAAGGCCGGTTTGTTTCTGGCCGCCGGCAATATTGACCATGCCACTGGCACGCGTGATTTATATAAATTGGGCGGCTTATATCGATACATGCCGATTACACTGATTGGAACATTACTCTGTGCCGCTTCAATGGCGGGATTGCCGCCATTACTGGGATTCATCAGTAAAGAATTGATTTACGAAGCTAAACTCAATCTTGGCTGGGAAAAAAGTATGTTACTACTGATTGCCTTATTATGTAATATTGTGTTTGTCATTATCGCAATCATGATTGTAATAAAACCTTTTTTTTCAAGGCAGATAGAAAAATTTCCTTATAAACCACATGAACAATCTTGGCAACAATGGCTGGGGCTGCTGGTGCTCGCAGGTGGTAGTTTATTTCTGGGACTATTTCCGCGACTTATTGATAATGAATTGGTTTATCCCGCAACATTTGTGGTCACGGGTAAAACCATAAATTCAAATTTATCACTATGGCATGGTATCACACCGGCTTTCTTACTCAGTGTCATCACATTACTCTGTGGTATCGGCTTATTTATGGGGCATAAGAAAATTTATATGATACTACAAACCATTCGCGCTTGGAGTATTGAAAAAACAGTGGATAGATGCTGCCAAGGTTTTGTGTATTTTGCTAACTTTGTCACCGTAAAAATACAAAGCGGTTATTTATCGCGGTATTTAGCCACAATACTCGCTTTTATCGCGATTTCTGTTGGCGTGATATTATTCCAGCATCATAATTATCCGATTAAACAGATCATACCTCGCACAGCCCACTGGTTTGACTGGTTATTAATTCTACTACTGCTGATCTCTGCCACAGCTATCGCGCTTAGCAAAGATTATCTCACCAATATCACACTGCTTAGCGTGATTGGCATCTGTACCAGTCTGATTTTTCTAATTTATGGCGCGCCTGATGTTGCCATTACCCAACTCTTGGTTGATATTCTAACCATTGTGATTATCGTCCTGGCACTTTATCGCCTCCCCCGACTGCCAAAAATCCAACATGTCAGAAAAACCACCTTATTACGCAACGCCACTATAGCGACTATCTCTGGTTTAGTGATCAGCATCTTGTTATTAGCCGCCACAAGTGTACCGTTTAATCGCCAAGTAACAACGTATTATGTTGATCACGCCTACGTCTTAGCGCATGGTCGTAATATTGTCAATGTGATCCTGGTTGATTTCCGCAGCCTTGATACCTTGGGCGAAATTTTAGTGGTGGCACTTGCTGGTTTAGGTGTATACGGTTTACTTAAAACAAAGCCTGGCAGGAGATCGGCAAACTCATGAATTCCATCATCTTACGCGTCGCGACAAAATTTTTGATCTGGCTGATCCTGCTTTTTTCCTTATTCATTTTATGGCGAGGACATAATGAACCCGGTGGTGGGTTTTCCGGTGGACTTATTGCCGCCAGCGGTTTTTCACTCTATCTTATCGCCTATGGCACTGAAGCTACTCGTCGACTGATACGTATTGATTTGCGTTATATCATCGCGATAGGCCTGATTTTCGCGTTAAGCAGTGGCCTTATTTCATTTTTATCCCATAAACCTTTTCTATCCGGTATCTGGTTTACCCTGCCATTAACTGATGAAAAATTAGGCACGCCCATATTATTTGATATTGGCGTGTATTGTGTTGTATTGGGTTCAATTCTAATGATTATTTTAGCCTTGGAGGAGACTTGAACATGGAAACATTACTGTGTTGGGGATTGGGGTTACTTTTTGGTATTAGTGTTTATTTACTCTTAAATCGTAATTTAGTACGGGTACTTTTTGGTATCACACTGATTAGCACGACCATTAACTTACTTATTTTTACCCTAGGTCGTCTCGGCGAAAAAAATCCAGCCTTTGTGCCGGAGCACGCGACAAAAGCCATTGGTGTCGCCAACGCGCTGCCTCAAGCATTAATTCTAACCGCTATTGTGATTGGTTTTGGTGTCTTTACCTTTTCACTTATTCTGATTACCAAAGCGTGGCAAGAACTCGGCACAATGAATGTTGACAATATGCTAAAAGCTGAACCTCGACCTCAGGAAAATAAGCCACAGTGATTACCAATTATCTACCCGCGTTACCGATTATTATTATGTTACTCGCCAGTATTGTCGCGTTTATATGCTGGCATTTTTACCGTATACAGAAACTGGCGACGGTGTTAGCTTGCGCTATTTTGCTGTGTGTCAGTTTATTATTACTCTATGAAGTATCACGCCATCAAATACTCATTGCCTATATCAGTGACTGGCAGGCACCATTTGGCATTACCTTAGTTGTTGATAAATTCAGCGCCATGATGCTATTACTCACAGCAATTGTCGGTTTATGTGTGGCTATTTATAGTTGCGCCGATCTCAACCATCAGCATATCGCCAGTGGTTTCTATCCTTCTTTTTGTATTCTACTGGTCGGACTTTGTGGCGCTTTTGCTACTGGTGATTTTTTCAATCTCTATGTTTGGTTTGAAGTCACTGTCATTGGTTCATTTGTGCTGATGAGTTGTGGCGGCAGAAAAATTCAACTTGATGGCACGGTGCGATATGTGGTAATTAATTTGTTAGCGACGCTGATTTTACTTACCGCCATCGCCCTCATTTATGGCGTTACCGGCACCTTAAATATGGCGGATGTCGCCAGAGATATTGCCAACATGCCGTCCAATGGTCTCATCACGGCAATATCCTTGTTACTGGTACTGGCATTGGCTGTAAAAGCCGCGTTATTTCCATTATTTTTCTGGCTGCCGGCGTCATACCATACGCCAAGCTTCTCCGCTTCAGCGATATTTGCCGGATTACTGAGTAAGCTAGGTGTTTACGCGTTGATCCGTGTTTGCACCCTGGTTTTTGCCTATAACACGCTTATCCATAATATGTTGTGGGTTTTAGGTTTATTGACACTCATTATTGGTATCCTGGGGGCTATCAATCAATCAAATCTGCGGCGCATTTTATCATTCACCTTGATCAGTCATATTGGCTATATGATTGTTGGTCTGGTGATAGGCACACCTTTAGCCATCGCGGCCGCAGTATTTTATTTGTTTCAACATGTATTAGTGAAAGTCAGCCTATTTATGACCGCCGGTATTATTGAACGTTACGCGGCCCACCATCGTCTTAGAAAAATATCGGCTTTGTACCGATTACACCCTTGGCTCGCCATTCTATTTTTAATTCCAGCATTGGCACTGGCCGGCTTTCCACCATCATCGGGGTTTTGGGCTAAAGTGATGCTTATTATGGCGGCAGCTCGACAAAACGCCTCTATCACGATTATTGTGATGCTGTTTGTCAGCTTATTAACACTGTATATTATTAAAAAAATATGGTTACAGATTTTTCTACGTGATCAGCAAAAACAACTGCCAAAACCCGCTTTATCTCAACAAGATAAATTGTTGCTTTTCATCCCCACCATTATCCTACTGGTTTTAATTGTCATCATCAGTCTGGATCCGGTATTACTTTTTAATTTTACTCGGATGATTAGTGAGCAGTTATTGCACCCACAACAATATATCAATTTAGTATTAAGAGGTATCTCATGACGGCTTTAATACGCTATCTAAGAAAATTTGTGCTACTGGTTATATTCGCACTTTACGTTATTTTTGAAATCACAATTTCCAGCTTAAAAATTGCTAGAGATGTCCTGACGCGTCGAATTAAAGGGAAAGTCGGCGTTATCGCCATTGATATTGGCAGTGATACCGATATCGAAATCGCGATACTGGCAAGCTTAATTTCATTAACACCGGGCACCTTAACCCTAGATATTTCCACCGATAAACATACTATTTTTGTCCACACTGTTTTTGCCGATAATATTGATAAATTAAAAGCATCGATTAAGAAAAATTTAGAAAAACCACTGTTGGAGATTATGCGATGAACAGTCACTTTTCATACCTGTTTCTACACTACAGCTTGATAATTTCTATGGTATTACTCAGTTCAGCCATTATTATCACTTTTCTTCGTTTACTTAAAGGGCCTAACTTACCCGATCGCGTGATTGCTTTTGACGCGATCTCAATGATGATTATCTGTGTCATCAGTATCTTTTCAGTGGTTGAACAACAACCACTGTATCTGGATATTATTATCGCCTTAGCGTTAATTAGCTTTTTAGGCACAATCGCTTTCGCGCAATTTATTGAATGGCAACTTGGACAAAAAAATAATTCTAAATGAGAAAAAAGCTATGAACATTATCTGTAGTATATTTATGTTATTGGGCGCGGCGTTTACGCTGATAGCGGCGATTGGCGTCATCCGTTTTCCAGATTTATTGCTGCGAATGCATGCCGCGACCAAAGCCGGCACTATGGGGGTGGGTCTTATTCTAATCGGGGTAATGCTCCATTTTATGTCAGTTGAAGCCACAATCAAATCCTTAGTTACCATTATATTCATCTTTATGACGGTACCTATCGGCGCGCACATGATCGCCCGTGCGTCCTATTTTATCAATATACCCATATGGAAAGGCACGATTATTGATGAATTACGTGATCATTACAATGTCAAAACGCATGAATTAATTAGCGAACACAGAAAGAAAGTGGATACCAAATAAGAATAAAGAAAAGAATCATCAATGTTTTTATTGCAAAAAAACCTATCTTTTTGTATCTTTCTTTTTTTCGGGCAGAGAATTAATCACAGAGTAAATATATGTCAGACTATTTAGCTAAAAAAGAATTACACGCCCTCCCCTTAGCTTTAATCGCGATTAGCACTATTTTAGGATCAGGCTGGCTATTAGCGCCCGGATTCGTTTTTTCTCAAGCCGGAACTTATGGGATCTATTCTTGGATAATCGCCTTTTTAATGATTCTGCTCATCGCCCTTTGTTTTGCTGAAACCTGTTCCATGATCCCCCGTGATGGCTCGACAACTGTGTTACCCAGAATTACACACGGCTACCTGGTATCAAGCATCTTTGGCGTTTTAAGTTGGTTATCATGGCTGGCATTGGTACCGATTGAAGCGCAAGCGACAATACAATATTTAAGCCATTTCTATCCCAACTTAATTTACGCCAATAGCCATTTAACAGGCAATGGCAAAATAGTCATTATACTGCTGATTATCTCTATTAGCATTATTAATTACTTTAGTATTAAATGGGTTTCCTGGTTAAATAAATACCTATTTATTACCATAAAGATTGGTGTGCCTTTATGTGTTATCATTTATGGCGCTTACGCAAGTTTACATATTCCCCGGCATGAGATTATCCATTCACATAGTGTCAGAGGTATTTTTAGTGCTATTCCTTTAGGTATTATTTTTGCTTTTAATGGTTTTAAATCTGTTTGCACCAATGCCGGTCGAGCAAAAAATCCAGCCTATGCCATTCCTTTCGCGCTTTTTATTTCACTGTTAGTTTGTTTACTACTGTACGTACTCTTGCAATTTACTTATAACATCAATGCCACAGCCAGCTTGATCGCCAGCAATATCAGACCATTTGCGGATATGATCTATAATACGAAAACACCTTTAGTCGATGTGCTGATATTTATTTTATATGTTGGTGCTGTTACTTCACCTTATGCGGCCAATATTTTTAACCTTTCTTCAAGCAATACCGCTGTCTATCGAAGTGCGAAATTTGGTTACATCCCCAGTTTATTCAAACATAAGAATCGATTTAAAACTTACCATCTGGCATTATTTTTCAACACTATTATTTCACTGATTATTGCGTTATTTTTAGGACAAGGCTGGGGGAAAATGGTTAATAATTTAACATCTATTATGATGGTTAATTATACAGTTGGGCCCTTATGTTTATTATCATTAAGGTATCAACATCCTGACTTTATTCGCACATTTAAATTACCTTTTGGTTTAGTTTTCTCTGTATTAGCATTTATTGTCGCTAATTTTATGATTTACTGGTGTGGTTGGGATGCCATTAGATATTTTCTCGGTGCCGCTATTATAGGTGCGGCATTTACCATTATTTATCACGGTTTTGTACAAAAAAAACACATGCCGCTTGATTTCCGTTATTCCATTTGGATGTGGGTTTGGTTTATAGGGATTGGTGTTATTTCATATTACGGTTCTTATGGTGATGGACGTGGTGTTTTATCTGGCATAAGCGCGTTAATAGTGATAGGCGTATTCAGTATTATCATTATACTTTGGAGCCTTATTTCTAAACTGCCGATTGATCAATCCAACTATGAACTGAAATCCTTAGACGAGCCTTTGCCTGCTAGTGTAAAATAATACATTATTTTTATTGACCGAAATCATCGTATCAGTATAATAGTAACTCATTCATTTCATTAACTTTCTCCATATCTCATCAACAGCAGATAATTACATTAAATCATTATAAATCAAATAAATAAAAATAAAACTTCATGTAAATTAAACTCATATTAGCCCAACCTTAATCATGAGTTCAGTCAAAAACTTCTACTATTTCAACTTAGGAAACTATACCATGCGAAAAAAATATACCGGCTTTACGCTATTAGAATTACTGATTGTGATGGCCATTATTGGCATTCTTGCCGCCATTGCGCTGCCCAGTTATCAGCATTATCTGAGAAATTCACGCTTTGTTGAAGTGATGCTGGCAACCTCACCTTATAAAACCGCTGTCAGCTTAGCCTTGCAAGACGGCATTGATTTGTCGGAGATTAATATCGGTCAGAATGGCATTCCCGCTGCACCGGAACCGACTGATAATCTGCAAAGTTTAACGGTCATAAATGGCATTATTACAGCAACCGCGACAGCACGCGCGGGCGCTTATACCTATGTTCTGACACCTAACAGCACCGGCAGTCGATGGACGGTAAGCGGCACCTGCCTGGAAGCCAGTCTATGCAAAAATTAATTGAGCACCTGCTAAAAAATAAGATTATCAATCAACAACAGGCTGTTATCGCGCGAAACAATTCTAGCAACGGCAACAGCAATCTCTGTCAATGGTTAATTCATGACAATATTATTGCCGCGGAACAATTAGCAAAAGTCATCAGTGATGTATTTAAGTTAACTACTGAGGACATTGGTGAGTATAAAATCAATGATGCACTTATTAAGCGTGTTGGTATCAAAAAAATTATTGCGTTAAAACTATTGCCACTACGCCAGGATAATCACGCCTTATCTATCGCCATTTATGATCCAGCTCAACTCATCAACATTGATCAACTGCGTTTTCAGGTGCAACAGTATATTAAACCAGTTATTGTCAGCTATTCTCAACTGATGAGTGTCATAAAAAAACTAGAAATCACACAATATAACAGTTCAGAGCGACACTTGCATACTTACCAAGTCGCTGAAACAACAGCGGATAACCATTATAAACACGGCCCCATTATCACTTATGTCAACAACATATTACAACAAGCCATTGATAAACAGGCTACCGACATCCATTTTGAACATTGCCAACATGTCTTCAGAATTCGTTTTCGCGTTGATGGTCTATTGCATACCCTGTATCAACCCAATCAAGAAATGAGCAAACGTATTATTTCTCGTCTAAAAATTATGGCAAAACTAGATATTGCTGAACAGCGTTTACCTCAGGATGGTCAATTCAAGTATCAAGCCATTGATGTGCGTGTCAGCAGCTGTCCAACACGTCATGGTGAAAAAATTGTCGCTCGCCTGCTTAACCATCAACACCATTTACGCGAATTAGACCAATTAGGCTTCACGCCACAGCAGCAACAAGTATTTGTTGAGGCCATCAATAAACCACAAGGACTTATTCTGGTGACTGGTCCCACGGGTAGCGGTAAAACAAGCACATTGTATGCCGCATTACAATCACTGAACAGTGAACATAAAAATATCTGCACTGTTGAAGATCCAATAGAAATCACGCTCCCCGATATCAATCAAGTGAATGTGATTAAAAAAGCGGGATTAGATTTTGCCCATGTCTTACGCGCTTTATTACGTCAAGACCCGGACATTATTATGATTGGCGAAATACGTGACCTTGAAACAGCGGAAATTGCCATACGCGCGGCGCAAACAGGTCATCTGGTATTATCAACATTGCACACCAACAGCAGTAAAGAAGCGATCACACGTTTAATCAATATCGGTATTAATCTCTATGATCTCATCAGCAGTGTTCGTCTCATCACTGCGCAACGTTTATTACGTAAATTATGCCAACACTGCCAAAATAATAGCGATAATTGCCAATACTGTTTTGACGGTTACCAAGGCCGTCTTGCCGTGCATGAATTATTAAGTATTGATAATAATGCATTTGCTTCCCTATCGTCTTCGACTATCATTCACCAAATTCAACAGCAAAAAATAGACAAACTGCAAGATCAGGCTGATCAATTAATCACACAAGGCCTTACCTCAAAAGCCGAAGTTAAACGCGTCATTGCGACATGAAAACAGCATCAAAACAACTCTATTTTGTGTGGCAAGGCATTCAACAACAACAAATCTGTCGAGGGACTATCCATGCCGAAAACCATCAACAGGCATTACTGCTATTGCGCAAACAAGGCATAACCGTCTATAAGCTAAAAAAACAATCACTCTGGCGACAAGGTCATTGGCGAAAAACCGGCAAGATTAAAGCAGAAAACATTACCACATTACTTGTACAACTCGCTCATTTACTCAGTGCCGGTATTGATTTAATCACCGCCTTATCAATGCTGGCAAAACAACATCAAAAATCAGTCATGGCGACAATGCTGAGTACTGTGATTAACGCCTTGCAAAATGGTCTTTCCCTGTCTCAGTCACTCAACACCTATCCGCAATATTTTGACCCTCTCAGCTGTCAACTCATTGCCGCCGGCGAACAAAGCGGCAAGCTCGACACCATGCTTCATTATGCCGCCAAACAACGGCGTGACTACGCACAATTAAAAAGCAATATTATTTCCGCCTGCCTTTATCCATCCATGCTGGTGATCACGGCCATAACTATCACGAGTGTCTTATTAATTGTTGTTATCCCTAAATTTGCCATCATGTTTACGGAAAGTAATATTACTCTCCCTTATTTAACCAAGGTGATTATTACGCTGTCACAATGGACAAGAGCCTATGGTAGTTATGCCATCATTCTTGGCCTGGCATTACTATTGGCAATATACTTGGCAAAGAAATATTCGACTTATGGCAATTTATATCTGGATTTTTTACTGCTGAAACTGCCGGTTTTCGGAAAATTGATTGAAAAAGCCATTTTAACCCGCTGTTTACAGACATTTTCAATGGCGTTTTCAGCGGGCATCAGTTTACCTAAAGTATTAACAATATGCTCACAAGTTGCTGATAATAAAGTATTTTATTGGGCTTACCAACAATTACACTTAAAAACCCAGCAAGGTTTGGGACTGGCGGCGAGTATGACGGAAGTCAATCTTTTTCCCACTTTGATGGTGGAAATGACCGCCGGTGGCGAACAAAGTGGCAAGCTATGTCAGATGCTGGAGCAGCTTAGTCAGTATTATCATGATGATATTCAACGTTTCATAAAACGCTTAAACTATTTACTTGAACCTATCATTATGCTAATTTTAGGGGTATTAATTGGTATACTTTTACTGGCAATGTATTTGCCGATATTTAAACTGGGCATGGTTGTATCGTAATATCAACAGGAAAAGGTCACAGACATGGTATTAAAAAAATTCGCTTCACTGTTATGCCTCATCGCAATGCTTATCGGCACCAGTACCGCTTTAGCTGAAAACGAAACGGCTATTTTTGCCGGCGGTTGCTTCTGGTGTTTACAGGCTGATTTTGATAAAATCCCTGGCGTTATTTCTACAACAGTAGGTTATGATGGCGGCTCAACGCCCAATCCCAGCTATTCAAAGGTCTCTTCCGGCAAGACCAATTACGTCGAGTCGGTAAAAGTTATTTACGACACGGAAAAAGTATCCTACCAACAATTACTGACTACATTTTGGCACAACATTGATCCTTTGGATAAAGGCGGTCAGTTCTGTGATCGAGGAAAACAATACCGTAGCGCTATTTTTTATCTCAATCAACAGCAATACCAAATGGCTCAGGACTCAAAAGAAGCGGTTAAGAAAAAATTAGCTAAAACCGTTTATACCAATATTCTCCCTTCAACTCAATTTTATCCCGCCGAAGCTTACCATCAAAAGTATTATAAAAACCATTCAATACGCTATAAGTTTTATCGCCTACGCTGCGGTCGTGATAAACGATTAAAGGAAATTTGGGGCGAATCATAACCAATATAAAATGATGTATTAAACTATGAATAAAACCGCAAAACTGTTACTATTCATTTTAATTGTACCAATTTCAGTCATGGGAGTTTCAATGATGGCAAAAGATTACACTGTAAAACTAACACCAGCACAAATTAAACAAAAACTCACTCCACTACAATATAAAGTAACGCAAAAAGGCGGTACTGAGAAACCGTTTCGCAATGAATATTGGGATAATGAAAAAGCCGGTATTTATGTTGATATTGTATCCGGTGAACCATTATTTAGCTCTATTGATAAATACGATTCCGGCACTGGTTGGCCCAGCTTTACCAAACCGATTGATCCAAAATATATTCAGACTCGCCCTGATAATAAATTATTTTTTATCAAACGCACCGAAGTTTTATCCACTTATGGGCATTCACATTTAGGGCATGTCTTTGATGATGGTCCAGCGCCAACAGGCAAACGTTATTGTATGAACTCCGCCGCCTTACGCTTCATTCCTGTTGCTGACATGGAAGCTGAAGGCTATGGTGAATATTTATCAGAATTTGAGCACAACGCATCACATAAAGACCCGCGGCAAACAAATCAAACGAGTGAAAAACAATAATAGTCATAGAAACAAACCACTTGTTGTTGGATTAACCGGCGGAATTGGTAGCGGCAAAAGTGAAGTCGCCGCTTTATTTGAAGCATTAGGCGCGCTGGTTATTGATGCCGATCAACTTGCCTATGCGTTACTCATGCCAGAGCAGCCAAACTACACCGCGGTGATTCAAAAACTGGGTAATACCATACTTGATGAACAGCAACGCATTAATCGCCGAAAATTACGCCAGCTTATCTTCAAAGACGCCGAATTAAAAAAATGGCTGGAAGAATTATTGCATCCACGCATTCGCGAGCGGATGAAGCAGCTGATACAACAATGCGATGCCCCCTATTGTATCCTTGTTATTCCTTTATTGATTGAAAACCTTCCTAACCCGCTGGTAGATCGGATTTTAGTCGTCGATGTCGATCCCATGATTCAAAAACAACGGGTTGAACAACGTGACCAGCTTGATTCCCAACAAATTGATCGCATTATAAATGCGCAGGCATCGCGTGAACAACGCGTAGCACACGCTGATGATGTCATTGATAATAGCGGTAATTTAGCGCAACTGCGTCAACAAGTAGAACAATTGCATCATCATTATTATGATCGATTAGACCAACAACACCTTGAAATAAGATGATTGATACCATTACACATTATCTCACATTAACAAATATCAGGCCTGATATCGCCCATATTATGGCCACAATCATTAGCATAGTCGTACTCTTCATGATCAGCTTCATTGCTGTCTATATCCTGCGCTATTTAACATTTTATTTCACCCGCAAACTCGTCGCCGATGAATCGGAAAATTTAGTCAAATCGATGGAAAACCACCGTGTGTTTCTCAGATTAGCTTATCTTATTGCCGGTTTGATTTTTTATCTCGGCATTGGTTTATTCAGTTTATCAAAAATAGATTGGATGCCAAGATTAACAGAAATACTGCAAGGTCTTGCTGAAATCTATATGCTCATCATGTTCGCCTACCTGGTTAGCGCGATTAATGATGGCATCTATTATCATTATCGCCATCAATTTAATCATAAACGCCATCCAATACGCAGTTATCTGCAAGTGATTAAATTATTTATCTGGATCATAGTCTTCATTCTTATCGCCTCGGTATTAACCAATAAATCACCCTGGACATTTCTTGCCAGCTTAGGCGCCTTGTCAGCTGTGCTGCTGTTGGTATTTAAAGACACCATACTTGGTTTTGTCACCAATATTCAGGCATCGGTGTATGACATTGTCCGTGTTGGTGACTGGATTACCATTCCGCAATACCATGTTGATGGTAATGTGTTGGATATTTCAATCAACACGGTAAAAGTACAGAACTTTGATAAAACCGTGATGACCATTCCTATTGCTCACCTAATGACCACCGGCGTGCAGAACTGGCGAGGCATGACTGAAGCCGGCGGACGACGTATTAAAAGAGCCATTCATATTGATATTGATTCCATTAAATTCTGTGACACGGCCTTGCTAGAAAACATAAAAAGTTTAGATTATATGAAAGCCTATCTTGACAGCATTACCAAAGAAATTACTGACTATAATCAGAAACATCAATTTAATCAACGCAGCATTGTTAACGGCCGACAATTGACCAATATCGGACTTTTCCGTCAATATATTAAGCAATATTTACAACATCATCCAAAAATCCAAAAATCGCCACGCTTTACTTTTCTTATCCGACAATTGCAATCAACAGAAACCGGATTACCCTTAGAAGTCTATGTATTTACCACCGATACCAACTGGGGCCGTTATGAAGAAATTCAGGCGGACATTTTTGATCATTTAATGGCGGCACTCAAAGCATTTGATTTAAGAGCGTTTCAGATTATGTCTAGCCAAACGCTTCCTGTTTCACTTTAGCGAGGAGAAATATATGAAAGACGACTATTTATTTATTAGGATCCCATGCCAACGAATTTAATACCCCATATTTTTCCGCACTCCGCTGCATTAAATGAGTCTATTTTTCAGGAAGCACGATAGGTTTTAATTTTATTTGGTAAATCTTTGAGAAATCTTTGCCACCAACTAAAAGTTCTTTTTTGTTGTTATGCGTTATCCCATTTGGGACATGATGCTCTACAATATTAAACTCTTTTCTATCTAAATCTTGCAACGAGATCCATCCAACTATATCGCCGTCCTTAGGGGAAATGATGGCGATATAAGGAGTTAAATAAACATTAGCGTATATTTTACCATCCATGTAATCTAAGGCATTCAACATTTCTATGTCTCCGTATGGATCTTTAACCGTTATAGTTTTTACCACAATATAATTTTTTTCAGGATCCAAAAAATCGATATGTTGTGAACCATTACTCTTTATGAGATATTTTCCATCAGTTGTCAGTCCCCAGCCTTGCCCCTTATAAGAAAAATTACCCAACAATTTCAATGTCTCTGGATCATATATGAAACCATTATGGCTCTTATAGCTTAATTGGTATAGTTTCCCATTTAATACAGTAATATCTTCACCAAAATAGTGACCTGGTAACGTTACTTCATTAATGATATTCATATACGGCAAGCCAAGTTTCACTAATTTTGATTCACCAAAGTGCCCTGTACTGACATAAAGTGAGTCATTGTAAAGTAATACCCCTTCAAGAAACCACTTGTGACTCGGTTGTTTGTATTCTTTAACAATTTGGTAGCTGTAAAACGGTAGCTTTGAAGCTATAATTCGTTCTTTTGTTACTTGAAGCACGTAGTTGGGCGGATCTAATTTTCCTTTCAGATGTACAGTTTTGAATTTTTCGATATTGGCATGCAAATTTGAGTATAAAATAAGTATAAAAAACATCATGAAAAGATTTACCCAATATTTTCTGGCTAGTACCGTTTTTCGCTGAAAAATGCCAACGACACTAGCCATATAGCTTTGAGCATCATTGCATACGACAACAGCAATTAATGCTTCAACTTCTCTATTGATTTTTTTAGAAATACCATACTGATATTTAAATTGAACGTCACCAAGAATTTTATTTTTAAAATAAAGAATAGTTTTTTTTGCAATCATTTACATCCCCATTCTCAGCGTAAGACAAACTTCATCTATCCAACTATAACAATAGACTAATTTTTAAAGACGAATCGTTAAGTATAACGCATGAGCTTATTCAATAACTGTTGATCCACCATTTTTTTCTACATTTTCCGCCGCAGTAATGGCGGCTTGAATATTGAGTTTCTGATCAAGCTTATGAGCAATTTCTTTATAAACAATTTTACCTTGGTGATTAACAACAAAAATTGCCGGTACGGTAATACCCGTTAATTTGCCACCAATAATTTGCACCCCATAAGATAAACCAAACGCCGGATTGTTGAACGCCGACAAGAACTGAATAGTATTAAATTTATGGGTATTTTCAAACATATTGACAATAATAGGTTGATTCGCTGTGACCACATAAACCACCGTGGCGTTTAATTTACTGGCATTGGCATTCAGTGTGGTTATTTGATCATTAGATAGCGGTGTATAAAGTGATTCAGCTGTCACGATAATCTGCACTTTATCACTTGAACCACCAATGGTGACTTGTTGGTAGTGACGATCCAATAACTTGGCTTGCGGCGCGAGATCACCACTTTGTAATTGTACATTGGGTATGGTTTCCGACCCATATTGACGAGAGGTCAGTTGTATTGCCAAAGCAGTATCAAATAAAAAAAATAGAATACCAGCCGTTATAATGGCTTTTGTGACTTTCATCATCTTAGTTTGCTTACTCATAATGTGCTAAATTATATCATATTCTTAAATTCATTGCAGTTGTTAAAATTAACTAATACTATTGTAAGCCAAACTAAACTTAAGCATTAGATAAAAAGGAACATGTGAAAGCAAAACTGACCGATCATTGGAAACTGTTCAGCAGTATTATTGTATTGCTAATTATTATGGGTATTGGTATTACCCTTAATGATTTACTTATTCCAGTACTCAAGCAAAAACTTAACTTAGATTAC
>JBCCYM010000029.1:0-20643 GCA_039190005.1 Pseudomonadota bacterium | reverse complement strand
TGTGTGGCTGTTCTAAAGCATCGTCGATTTATTGCCGGCATGGTCATATCGGGATTGATACAGATACAAATTATGACTTATCCCACGCTTGGTCCATTTATTATTGAAAACATATTACATAAAAGCGTTCTGGTCTATGGCAATACCGCGTTAATTGTCGGCGCTAGCTATTTAGTCGGTACATTAATTAACCGATTTTTATTAAAATTTATGTCACCTAAAAATGTGTGTTATTTGGGATTTACGCCATTATTACTTGGGCTTGTACTCATATATTTATTCGCGGTATTATTTAAATTGGATCTAATCACAATTATGCTACCCATTATCTTAATCTGTATGAGTGCCGGTTTTATATTTCCAAATGTCATGGGAGCAAATTTAAAACAATTTCCACATAGCGCGGGCATAGCTATGGCAATCCAATTAGCTTTTCTGCTATTAGTGGCTTCAACAGGCATTTTTATTATCAGTCATATTCACATTACTGACTTATTTCAATTAGCCTTACTATTTTTAGTATTAATTCTTTTGCAAGCGTTCATCTTCTTTTTTGGATATAGGAAAATATTTTAGCTAGATTAATCAGATAATTTTTGATAGATTGAGTTGTGACGATGAATCATGGCTGGACGCGTTTACCGACAGAAATTTGCTTATGAAAAAAATAAACATCTTTTTGATATCGCTGTTATTTCTATTTTTTGCTTTGCAGACAATAAAAGCGGCAAATGATAAACTACATTATTTACTTACACCCGCGGACGCGCCAAGCAGTTTAGCTATATTGCCGAAACCACCTGCTTATGACAGTGTCGCTTTTTTACAAGATCAAGCCGCGTATCATGCCGGATACGCTTTAAAGGGGATGCCCAGATGGGAACAAGCCAAAAAGGATGCCCAGTGGAGTGTTTGATCGGATGTTAATCATTTGGCATCTGAGTTTGACAATGCTTTCGGGATTGAAATCACAAAACAATCAAGGCCTAATATATATAGGATTTTACAAGAGATAAAGCGTGATTCTTCTTTTGTAACCAGAAGCGCGAAAAGACATTATATGCGAACATGTCCCTATGTTTTTTTTCATCAGTCTTCATGTTCCCCTGAAGCGGATTCGATATTGAGTAAGAGTGGCGCTTATCCCTCTGGACATGCTACTATCGGTTGGGCAACCGCGTTAGTTTTGGCTGAGATCAATCCAAAAAGACAAAATGAAATTCTTAAACGAGGTTATGAATATGGTCAGAGTCGCGTGATCTGCGGTGCCCATTGGCAAAGCGATGTTGATGCCCCTAAAATCACGGGTGCCGCGTTGGTAGCAAGATTAAATACTGAGCCTGAATTTTTGACTTGGATAAAAGAGGCTAAGCAGGAAGTGAAACAAGCAAGAACGAAAGTTAGTTCCTGAGCTTGCTGAAAAGCATCATAAATTTTCTGAGAGTGTACTTTGGCTTCGACAAGCTCAGCCATCTTTTATGCGGGTTGGTTCCTGAGCCTGCCGAAGGGTCGAAGGGCGTAAAGAGTTTGCTGAGTGTATTGTTTGGCTTCGACAAGCTCAGCCATCTTTTATGTGGTTTGTTCCCTGAGCCTGCTTGCCCTGAGCTTGTCGAAGGGTCGAAGGGTCGAAGGGCGGTCCCTGAGCCTGCCGAAGGGTGGTATGAATATAAAATTAATTACTCAACTTTAATTGCCTTAGCAATTGTCTCAGAAGATTTCGGTGCGGTGATCACTAATACCCCGTCACTCATTTTTGCTGATATTTTTTCAACATCAATGGATTTGGGCAACGCAAAACTGCGACGGAACTCACCCTCAAAACGTTCGGAGCGAATAACTTTACCGGCCTCTTTCTCTTCATGTTTATATTTGCGATGTCCATTGATGCTTAATACACCATTGTCAAATGTGATGTCAACATCATTTTTATCCACACCTGGAATATCCGCTTTAATGATAAACGCGTTATCTGTTTCATGAATATCCGCGCTTGGTGTCCAATTGCTTAATTCATTGTCGGAGCGTTCATCCGTCCAGTCTGATAGCATATCACGCATGAGATTGCCCCAAGGATGAGTTCGATTATAGAGTGTTAATTTGTTCATTTTTTTCTCCTAAATTAATTGTACCTAAAATTTATATAGGGTCGAGTTTTGATAATTCAAGAGATGCAATAGCGATAAAAGTAAAATTTCTTAAGTGATATTTTGAAATTTGGTGAATAATGTAGTACCTTGATTTCTTAGTATCTATATGATTAATCAATGTGAGAATGATATAAAAAATGGCAGCTCAGAAAACTATTTTTCGTCAGGAAGCACTGAAAAAACAACTTAATGATGAATCGCTTATAACAGCTGTTCACACCATACAATACAAATGGTGGTTGACGCTTGTTACCTTAACGATTATTGTGCTGGCTGTTTTACTGTGGTCAATTTTTGGTTCGGTTGCCACGCGTGTTGAAGGAAAAGGTATTTTATTGAATTCAAGTGGGCAACTTTATCAAGCGGATACGGTTGACGCCGAAGGACAAATTACCGCGATTAAAGTCACCTTAGGACAAACCGTTAAAAAAGGACAGCAGATTGCCACCTTGGAGAATATTGGTTTAAACAAGCAACTGGAAGCCAGTAAAAATTATCTCACTAAGCTACAAGCGCAATATGATCATTATCAAACGCAATTTCAACAGGAATTGTTTGAGCGTCAGCAACGCTTAACACGGCAAAATAATTTACTCGGTGAAATCATTGAAACAGAAAATGAGCATTTATCGCACGCGCAAAAATTATTTGATGATCTGGTCGAAGCGCAAAAACGAGGTACTGTCACAAGGCTGCAATTGATAAACGCGCAGCAAGACTATTATGGCACACAACGCGAGATCGCTCACGCGAAACAGAGAATTATTGATAATGAAATGGCTGAACAAACCTTTGAAGACAGTTGGCAACAGCGATTGCGTGATCTACAACTAAGAATAAAAGAGGCAGAGCTTGATTTTGAAAATCTACAACAAAAAGTAAATCTTTCTAAACAAATTGTCAGTCCGGTTGATGGTACAATTATTGCAATCAGTGGTGTGGTAGGTAGTCATATCATGCCGGGTGACGCAGTCGCGACGATTGCCAGTTCGGGTCATGGATTGGATGCTTTGCTTTTTGTTTTGCCACGGGATGGTAAGCAGGTTAAATCAAAAATGGAAGCTTTAATTGTGCCTGAGAATGTTAAACGTGAGGAATATGGCAGTATTCGTGGTGAAGTCATTGATTTATCGGATTATCCGATGAGTCAACAAGCTATGCAGGCATTATTCCATAATGAAACCTTAATTAAACATTTTATTAATAATAACGCGCCACCCATTATGATTCGCATTAAACTGCGTCAAGACAGTTCAACACCGAGTGGCTTGCAGTGGACCTCATCTCAAGGTGTAAGCGATGTCATTACACCGGGCACATTAGTGAATGGGTGGATAACCGTTCGCCACCAGGCGCCGATTACTTTACTGATTCCAACCTTAAAGAAACTGTTCGGTATCAACACGTAAATGATAGGCAAAAAGCGATATAAAACTCCTGTAATACTGCAAATGGAAGCGGCAGAGTGTGGTGCTGCCGCTTTAGCTATAGTGCTTGCTTATTATCAATGTCATATATCTCTTGAAGAATTACGTGTTGCGTGTGGTGTCAGTCGTGATGGCACGCGAGCATTAAATATGGTCAAAGCTGGCGGTCAGTATGGTATTGACATGCAAGGATTGCAGGTTGATAAAATTGATGAGTTAAAAATCTTAACAGGCCCCGTTATTCTATTTTGGCAGTTCAATCATTTTGTTGTTTTAGAGGGCATCAAAGGAGAAGATAAATTTTATATGAATGATCCCGCGCATGGTCATTATGTATTAGATCGAAAATCATTCAGTGACAGTTTTACCGGTGTCTGCTTAACAGCTAAACCTAATAAAAACTTTAAAAAACAAGGTAGGCCTGCTTCTTTGTGGGCGGCAATGAAAAGTCGATTGTCGGGATCAGGAAATTGGTTGAAATTCATTATCCTCGCGACATTATTATTAGTCTTGCCGGGCATTATTGTCCCTGGGTTTAGTCTGATATTTATTGATAATATTTTAGTAAAAAATCAAAGCAATTGGTTATTGCCGCTTGTCTGGGGAATGTTTTTCACCGCGATATTGCGTGGCTTATTAGTATGGTTGCAGCAGACAATGTTATTGCGTTTGCAATTGCGTTTGTTCTTGTCAACCTCGACGTATTACTTATGGCATCTACTTCGCTTGCCGTTAAATTTTTTCATTCAACGATTTGCCGGTGATATTATTGAACGGTTTGACGCCAACAGCCGGATTATTCAGCTACTCTCAGAAGGTTTGAGTGCTAATATTGTTAATTTAATCAGTATTGTCTTTTTCGCGATAGTGATGTTATTGCTGAGTTGGCAATTAGCTTGTATTGTCTTTATGTTCACCTTACTGAGTTTTATTTTGTTTCGTCTGGTGGCATTGAAAATTGCTGAGTTAAGTCGACGCTTTCTACAACAACAAGGAAAACTCAGCGGTATCGAAATGAATGGATTGCAAATTATTGAAACATTAAAATCTTCCAATAATGAGCAAGCTTTTTTTAGTCGTTGGTCAGGCCAATATGCTATGACACTTAATAGTCAATGGATGCTGATGGTTTATAATCAAATTCTGACAATCGGTCCACAGTTACTGTTTGCTTTATCTAATATCGCGGTACTTGGCGTTGGCGCTTGGCAGATTATGCGTGGTGATCTCACAGTCGGTACATTGGTGGCGATACAGAGTTTAGCGATGTCGTTTTTGACACCTATTAACGCGCTGATTAATTTATGGAACTCAGTGCAGCAGATTCATGGTGATTTAACCCGTTTAGATGATGTGCTTGCGGCGCCGCAGCAAGCTGGTTTTGCTACTAAAACAGCCGATAATCAACAAATACAGCCTTTAGAGGGGGCAATATCGCTTACAAATGTCCATTTTGGTTTTGCTATCTATGATGATCCTATGATTGTTGCTATTAATTTAAATATCCATCGACAAGAAAATGTGATTATAACTGGCGTGAGTGGCAGTGGCAAAAGTACTTTGGCACGTTTATTAACGGGGCTTTACACACCTTGGCAGGGTAAGATTGAGTACGATAATATAGCGATAGAAGATATTCCAAGATCGGTATTAACAAAATCTGTGGCCTTTGTTGATCAAGAATTTTCATTTTTCAGAGGCACGCTTTTGGATAATTTGACTTTATGGGATAAGCAATATGATACCAATGCCATACAACACGCGCTCAAGCAAGCCTGTGCTTGGGATTTTTTGAGCACTAGAGGTGGTGTACATGCTTTAATAGAAGAGGGTGGCGTGAATTTTAGTGCCGGTGAGCAGCAACGTATTGAATTGGCGCGGGTATTTTTACAGACACCTTCAATACTGATTTTGGATGAAGCCACTTCAGCAATTAATCCACAAATAGAAGCAAAAATAGTGGCAAATCTACAGCAATTGAATTGCACCATTATCATGATTACCCATCGTTTGAGCTTGCTAAAACAATGTGAAAAGCTATTGGTGATGGATCAAGGTAAAATTGTTCAGCAGGGTAGTTTTGATAGTCTAATGAAGCAAGCTGGCGCGTTGCAAGCTATTATAGGCATGGAGGAAAGCAATGACTGACGGTATCCGTTTCGATCAACTATGGCAGGCCTTTTGTGATGTTGGTAGCACATTAAACTTAACACTCTCTCACCCGCCAGCTCATGCCGCTGAATTGCCAAATCATTATGCTCAAGTCATGGCTTTAGCGGAGCATTACAAGTTACGCGCGCGTTTAGTTAAACTGAAAAGTAATTGGTGGAAAGAAGATTATGGTCCTTTATTGGTTTTTTATGATAATCAACCCTGTGCTGTATTGCCTAGTAAACGTGAAGGGC
The DNA here is from genome assembly GCA_039190005.1 of Pseudomonadota bacterium. Taxonomy (GTDB): domain Bacteria; phylum Pseudomonadota; class Gammaproteobacteria; order UBA12402; family UBA12402; genus JBCCYM01. The sequence goes on along the minus strand of JBCCYM010000029.1, from coordinate 14,664 downwards.
GCTACCAACTGTTAATTAATGGTGAGAAACAAGAAGTCTCGGCGGAAATGGTCAGTAAAATCGCGCCGATAGCCTATGTCTTCCATCAAACATTTCCGCATACGCCAGGCAAAGCGATAGGCTTAAAATCGATATTGTATTTCGCGTTTACCGGTCATGGGCGTTTAGTCTATCGGATTTTATCCATACAATTATTGATCAGCCTTTTTGCTTTACTGACGCCGATTATCACCGGTATGGTCATTGATCGGGCGATTCCAAATGCTGATCCGAGTTTATTGACGCAATTTATTATAATATTAGTCGTGAATGCCGGTGTTATTACGCTTTTTTCAATTTCACAAGCCATCGCGATGATTAATTTGCGATTTAAACTTACCGTAAAAGTTCAAACAGCGGTATGGGATCATTTGTTACGATTGCCGGTGCAATTTTTTCAACGCTTTACCGCCGGCGATATTGTTGATCGTGCCAGTGGTATTGATAGTATTCAACAGCTTATGACCGGTAATATTATCACCTCTACCGTAGGTGGTATCATGAGTATTGTCATTTATGTGTTACTGTTTTATTACAGTGCGCGATTAGGTTTTGTCGCTTTAGCGTTAGGGCTACTATTTATAGTTGTGAATGGACTTATACTGTGGATAAAACTGACTTATGAACGCCAGCTTTATCATCTTAAAGGCGAGATTGATGGTTTCTTATTGCAGCTTATTCACTGCCTGATTAAACTGCGTAGTACTTCCAATGAAAAAAATGGATTTAATCAGTGGTTAGGTAAATTTACCCGTCAAAATCGACTTATGTTGATTTCAGGTCAAATTGATGTGATCTTATCGACATTTAATTCAGTATTTATGCTGTTGTCTTTATTGCTTATTTTTGTGGTTGTTTATTCATTGGGAAACAAGATTAGTCTTGGTCAATTTGTCGCCTTTAACGCGGCCTTCGCACAGTTAATGATGGCGCTTAATCAATTAGTAAGCTCATTAGCGGTATCCATAGCAGTTATTCCATTATATGAAAGAATAAAACCCATTATTCAAGAACAGCCAGAGAGTGTTGACACTAAGTTCGCGATAGGGGATTTAAATGGCGAAATTGCTATGAATCATCTTTCATTCAGTTATCATGTTGATCAGCCATTAGTGATTAAAGATTTATCATTAACGATTAAACCGGGTGAGCATATTGCCATTATTGGTCATTCTGGCGCCGGTAAATCAACGTTTATAAAATTACTATTAGGATTTTTAATGCCATCAAATGGTTCAATTTATTTTGATGGTCAAAATTTACATGATATTGATGTGCGATCTTTACGCAAACAAATTGGTGTTGTGTTGCAAAACAGTTCGATTATTCCAGGAACAATTATTGACAATATTTTGAGCTTTCAATCTCAATATAGCGAAGAGCAAGCTTGGTGGGCAGCCGAACAAGTGATGCTAAAAGAAACCATACAAGCTATGCCAATGGGGATGCAGACCATATTAACCGAAGGCGGCAAAACACTCTCGGGTGGTCAGCGCCAACGGGTATTAATTGCCAGAGCATTGTTAAATCGACCTAAAATTTTATTACTTGATGAGGCGACAAGCTCACTCGATTTGGCAACACAAACCGCTATTATGGCAAACTTGACCAAACTGAATGTCACAGTTATTCATATCACCCAGAGATTGGAAACGTTGAATGCGAGTGATAAAGTCTATCAATTGCAATCCGGGCAATTTAAATTGGTTGATAGAAAAGCGGTGATTTAGATTAAAAAAGGGAGGCCCCTAAGAGCCTCCCTTGAACGAAAATAGCATGTTATACAATTATATCTATTGTTGTAGGGGGACAAGATATGCATTGTGCCGTTTTAATCACATTTACTTTATCGGATCCTAATCTTGCAGAGAGCCTTTCAGCAATTTTTACAACCCATGGTTTTGGATTGCTAAGCTGAATAATGCCAAAAAAGTCAACAAATACACTCTCTGTACAAACAGTCTCACCCCCGTTAATCATGCTCAGTTCTGTATTATTTAAAGTTCTCATCTCACACCTCCTATAATACAAATAACTTACCCTTATTAATATTATAGTACCTCTCACAGAGATAAATGTTTTAATGATGCATAAAACGGCAATAATTATTTTCTGCAAACGCCGGTTTCATGAGCGGCTTTATTGACAGCGGCGGCGACCGCTTCAACAACTTTTTGATCAAACACACTGGGGACAATATATTCTGGCGATAAAACGTTGGGAGCGATTGTATCGGCAATAGCATGTGCGGCAGCAAGTTTCATTTCTTTGTTGATATCACAAGCATGGCAATCTAAAATACCTCGGAATAAGCCGGGAAATGCCAATACATTGTTAATTTGATTGGGATAGTCACTGCGACCAGTTGCCATAATAGCGACATGCGGTGCCGCGAGTTCTGGCATAATTTCCGGTGTTGGGTTGGCCATGGCAAAGACAATGGGATCTTTTTTCATGGTTTTAATGTCATCAACACTGAGTAAATTTGGGCCGGAAAGACCGATAAAGACATCGGCATCTTTAAGTACGGTTGCTAAGCTGCCAGATTCATTATTAGGATTGGTTGTTTCAGCATAATTTTGTTTTACCTGATTGAGATCGGTTCGATCTTTAGAGATGGCGCCTTTACTGTCGCAGCCGATAATATTTTTCACGCCAAGTTCTTGCAGAATTTTAGTGCAAGCAACGCCAGCGGCGCCAACGCCACTAAAGACAACTTTAAGATCACCAACTTGACGATTTGTCAGACGCAGGGCATTGATAAATCCAGCCGCCATGACAATAGCCGTGCCATGTTGATCATCATGAAAAACCGGAATATCGAGTTCTTCTTTAAGTCGGTCTTCAATTTCAAAACAACGTGGTGAGGCGATATCTTCCAGATTAATGCCACCAAAGGCGGGGGCGATATTTTTAACGGTCTTAATAATTTCTTCGGTATCTTGTGTTGCCAAGCAAATAGGAAAGGCGTCGACATTGGCAAAATTTTTAAATAACATGGCTTTGCCTTCCATCACCGGTAATGCCGCCTCGGCACCAATATTGCCCAGACCCAATACCGCGCTGCCATCGGTGACTATGGCAACCGTATTACGTTTAATCGTTAATTTATGAACATTTTCCGGCGTATCGTGAATATCCATACAAACCCTGGCGACACCCGGTGTATAAGCCATTGATAATTGTTCGCGATTTTTGATCGCTGTTTTGCTGATAACTTCAATTTTACCGCCAAGATGAAATAGAAAAACGCGATCAGACACATATTCAATGCTTACCCCAGGCATTTGTTTAATCGCGTAAATAATTTTATCCGTATGCTGTTGATCAATCACATCTACAGTAATATCACGAATACTATTATTATTTTCGACTTTAACCGTATCTATGCCTTTTATGTCACCTTGCAGCGCTGAAATTTTTTCAATAATGGCTGATATTTTGGTTTGTTCGGCAAGTGTCATGCGAATGACAATGGTATCATTGGAGCTGATTTTCATGGTTTCCTTTATTTTCTATTAAATTACTGCTAAATGATAACATACTATTGAATTTTGATAAATGCTATCAATTAATTATCAAAATTACTTGCTTTATCACGCAAAAAACGTTAAAAAAGGCGACATTATGTTATATTATTTACTGCATTTAATCGCCAAGCATCACCATAATATTTTCTATATATTTCAATATATTACGCTCCGTATCATTTTGAGCACTTTAACCGCCTTAGTGTTGTCTTTCTGCTTTGGACCTTTTTTTATTCGTCGTCTTGCCGGTAGGCAATTCGGGCAGGTTGTGCGTGATGATGGCCCTGAGTCCCATCTGAAAAAAAATGGCACACCAACAATGGGTGGCGCACTTATTTTATTTACTATTCTGGTAGCCAGTCTATTATGGGCGAATCTTGATAATCGTTATATTTGGGTGGTGTTATTGACAACTTTGGCGTTTGGTATCATTGGTTTTGTTGACGATTATTTGAAGATTTATCAAAAAAACAGCCGTGGATTATCGGCAAAATATAAATATGGTTGTCAGTCGCTTGTGGCAATTATTGTCGCGTTATTTCTTTATCACAAGGCGACATTGCCGGCAGAGACAGATCTTATTATTCCTTTCTTTAAACACGCAACCTTGAGCTTAGGACCAATTTTTATTGTATTAACTTATTTTGTCATTGTCGGGAGTAGTAATGCCACCAATCTTACCGATGGTCTTGATGGTTTAGCCATCATGCCAACAGTGATGATAGGCGCGGCATTAGGTATTTTTGCTTATGTGCTTGGTAATGAAAATTTTGCCAGCTATTTATTATTTTCTTATTTGCCTGGTGTTGGAGAGGTGGCCATTATCTGTGGCGCGGTTGTTGGCGCCGGTTTAGGATTTTTATGGTTTAATACCTATCCCGCTCAGGTATTTATGGGGGATGTGGGGTCATTAAGCTTAGGTGCCGCCTTAGGTGTGATCGCGGTTGTGGTGCGCCAGGAAATTGTATTATTTATTATGGGCGGGGTGCTTGTTGTCGAAACTATATCTGTTATTGTGCAGGTGGCATCATTTAAACTGACAGGTAAACGTGTTTTTAAGATGGCGCCTATTCATCATCATTTTGAATTAAAAGGTTGGCCCGAACCACGGGTTATTGTGCGTTTTTGGATTATCACATTTATCTTGGTATTAATAGGTTTAGCGACACTTAAAGTACGGTGACCCACCTTGGAGTACAATGAGTATATGACGCGACGAGATTTTTATGTTATTTTTGGGCTTGGTAAAACAGGATTGTCCTGTATAAATTATTGTTTAAAGCGTGATATTCCTTTTTCCGTGATTGACACGCGCGAACAACCGCCACAGCTTAACGCGTTAAACGCCTTGGTAAAAGATGCCAAGACAACATTTGGTCAGTTATCTGAGCAGGTAATCGAACATGCCACAACGTTAATTGTCAGTCCAGGTGTGTCTTTGTCGCATCCTATTGTTGTCGCCGCGAGAGAAAAAAATATTCCAGTGATTGGTGATATTGAATTATTTACGCGTGAAGTAAAACAACCGATTGTGGCCATTACCGGATCAAATGGCAAAAGTACGGTTGTAAATTTACTAGGAGAAATGGCGAAACAAGCAGGTAAAACTATGCCAGTCGCTGGTAATATTGGTGTGCCAGTGTTGGATATTATCAATACTGCGTGTGATGGTTATATTTTAGAGTTATCCAGTTTTCAACTGCAATCATTATCATCAATAAAAACCCGTGTTGCCAGTATTCTTAATATTTGTGAAGATCACATGGATCGTCACGCCGATATGGATGAATATATTTCAGCTAAGAAAAGAATTTATCATGATTGTGAAACTGCTGTGGTCAATCGTCATGATCAACGTTTGTATCCGGATGATAAATCTACACCTGTGATCAGTTTTGGTTTAGATAAGCCTAAGTCCGATCATTTTGGCGTCATTAAAGAAAAAGATCAAATCTATCTTGTTTATGGTAAAGAGAAAATCATTTGCGCTGATCAAATTAAAATTAAAGGTCAGTTAAATAGACTTAATATGTTAGCGGCGTTAGCGGTTGGTTATCATTATGGTTTTGATCTATCGTCAATGTGCGATGTGCTGACAACATTTAATGGCCTGCCGCATCGTTGTCAATTAGTACGTGAATTAAGTGGCGTCTATTGGTATAATGATTCCAAAGCTACCAATGTTGGCGCGACACTGGCGGCATTGCAAAGCTTATCTGAAAATCTTCAAGGTAAAATTGTACTAATTGTTGGCGGTCTTGCTAAAGGTATTGATTTTTTACCGTTACGCTTGGCTGTCAAACATTTTGTTCGTAAAGTGATTTTATTTGGCGCGGCAGCCAAACAGATTGGTCGTGTACTTTCTGGTGTTGTCAGTATTGATTACGCTGCCGATTTAACTGAAGCCGTACAAATTGCTGATTTAGCATCAATACGTGGTGATGTTGTTTTATTATCGCCAGCGTGCGCTAGTTTTGATATGTTTAATAATTTCGCGCATCGGGGCAGTGAATTCGCGCGCATAGTGAATGAGTTATAAATGAATCAAACAAAACTAATATATGATAAATATTTACTGTTTGCCGCCTTAGCGCTGTTAGCTATTGGCTTGACAATGGTGGCTTCGGCATCCATGATGATTTCGCAAGCAAAATATCATCAACCGTTTCATTTTTTTTTCCACCAACTGGTTTATATTATATTGGGTCTATTATTGGCAATCGTGGTGCTGCGGATTAGAATACTTTTCTGGGAAAATATTAGTGGTATTTTATTACTTTCAAGTTTTATTTTCCTAATCTTAGTGTTGATTCCACATGTTGGTCATCGTATCAACGGTAGCGCCCGTTGGATTGGTGTTGGACCTTTGCGATTGCAAGTATCTGAATATGCCAAGTTTGTAATGATTATTTATTTGTCAGGTTATCTGGTGCGTCATCGTCAGGAAGTTGAGCAACAATTGAGTGGTTTTCTCAAGCCATTATTTATCTTAATGATTATGGCGTGTTTATTGTTACTTGAACCTGATTTTGGCGCGACTGTCGTCATTAGTTTAACGACATTTAGTATGATATTTTTAGCTGGCGCGCGGCTAAGATTGTTTATTGTATTATTATTACTGGCTGTTGTCGCCTTATCAATTTTAGCTGTTTCATCCCCGTATCGATTATTACGTTTAACCACATTTCTTGATCCTTGGGCAAATCAATATCACAGTGGTTATCAGTTGGTACAGTCTTTAATCGCTTTTGGTCGAGGTGGTATTTTTGGCGTTGGTTTAGGTGATAGTATTCAAAAGCTTTTCTATTTACCTGAAGCTCATACTGATTTTCTTTTCGCGGTACTCGCGGAAGAATTAGGATTGGTTGGTATTTTAGTTGTTATCGCGCTATATGTATTATTGGTTTGGCGTGCCTTAAACATAGGTCGACGAGCGCAGCAGGCAGGTTTTCTCGCGGCTGGTTATATGGCTTTTGGTATCGCGATTTGGATAGCCATGCAAGCGTTTATCAATATGGGAGTTGACGCAGGTATGTTACCAACCAAAGGTTTGACTTTGCCATTAATGAGTTATGGCGGCAGTAGTATTCTATTGACTTGTATGGCTATTGGCTTGTTATTGCGTGTTGATTATGAAACGCGCACTTCAGGGGCGATATATCCTGCTCGTACTTCACGAAGCGAAATTTGACAAGATGCGTAAAAGGCAGTGCTTTACAAATTAAGCTTTTGTTTGTTAGAATTGTTTAAGTAGATTACGGGAAATTTTAAAAATGCTAGCTAGTAAAAATAATAATAGCACTTTGGTGACATTGTGTGTTATTGCTTTTGTTATTTCACTTGGTGAGAGTGTTATTTATCCCATATTGCCTGAATTATTTCTCGATCAGCATATTGGTTTGTTGATTGGCGCGAGTGAGCATACAGCTAATATTTTTTATGGTTTGACGCTTTCCGCCTTTTTTTTTACTAATATGTTAAGCGCACCTTTGTTTGGCGGTTTATCTGATACCTATGGTAGACGTTTAATGATGATAGTTGGGTTGATGATCACTTTTTTATCGTATACTTTTAGTATTCTTGCTATTGCTGGTGTGAGTATGGCGCTGTTTATTTTTGCCAGATGTTTAATGGGCGGTTGTTCAGGTGCAGGTGTTGTTGGATTAGCGATGGTCGGTGATATGACTGACAGCGAAGATGAGCGACTTAATCTTTTACGATGGATAATTCTGGCATCATTATCTGGTGTTATTCTTGGTCCTTTGTTAGCCACAACAGCAATGCTAGCAAAGGGGCGATTATCGTTAGCGATTCCTTTTACTGTTGGCGCGGTTATGGCATGTTTATGTGTGTTGATTGCCAAGAAGTATTTGCCAAAAATGCAACAATCACCATCAGGCGAAGTGAAAGCGAAACTAAATTTTAAAAAGATAGTAACTATTTTTAAAGATTTATTTCGTGTGTTAGCACGTTATCAGATTCGCAGGTTAGTGTTAAGTTTTGCTTGTTTACAGTTTGGTTTGGGGTTGTATATGCAGTCGCTAAGCTTATTTCTTGCTGAATATTTTGATTATCATGTTGGTGAGATTGGCTTTTTTTATATAGTTATGACAATTGCTTCTATTATGAATGTGATGGTGTTGCAGCCATACATTCAACGTAATTTTTCCTTATCAACTAAAGGTATTGCACAGGTTGGGACGACTGCTTTGCTGACAGCGCTTCTCATACAGCTAATATCAGTGTATATATTATTTAATCACGCGGATCATACGGCACTGTTAGTAATCACCTATATATCATCATTGTTAATTTATTTATTTTTTAGTTTGTCTTATAACGCGACTATTGTTTTATTTTCATCCAGTGTTTCTTCCAGTGAGCAAGGCATCAATATGGGATCAGTTGAGTTAGTTGTTAATGTGTGTATGTTTGCCGCTGGTCTTTTGGTGGGGTATATTGTCCTGCACCATGAATTTATATTATTGACAATTTGTGCTTCATTTGTTTTTGTCAGTATGTTGTTTATGCATAAATACCAGCCTTTGACTCTAAATGAAGTAAGTGAATAAATTAGAGTATAAATTCCAGATTTGCGTATGAATGAAAAACCAACTCTCCCAGCTTCTTAATAGACTTAAAAATAACATGAATTATCATGCTGGTTATCCGATTAATTACGATTTTGAAGATAGTGATTTATATCAATTGCTAACATGTCACATGAATAATATCGGTGACCCTTTTCTTTTGAAAAGTCCTTTTAGTACACATGAATATGAATATGAAGTCGTTAAGTGGTTTCTAAAATTATATGGATTAGATACAGAAACAGGTTGGGGATATGTGACATCCGGCGGAACAGAAGGAACGCTATTTGGACTTTGGCAAGGTAAAGAATTACTTGATCGTCCAATTTTATATTGTGCGCAATCAGCGCATTATTCTGTTTATAAGGCTGCTCGATTATTAGGACTTGAATTAAAAATGATTCCTTGTGATCACAGAGGTGTTCTTTATTATGATGAGATGGCGGGTTGTGTTGACAAGGGAAGGGATGCTATTTTTCTTGTAACCTTAGGATCAACGATGACGTCATCTTTAGATGATGTCGCGCGGATAAAGGCCACTTTCAATAATTGCGGTATTCGCTCATATATTCACGCGGATGCCGCGTTAGATGGTATGATATTGCCTTTTATCAACTCACCTTATTCCTATAAGCTAACTGATGGTATAGACAGTGTGTCAATCAGCGGTCATAAGTTGATTGGCGCTTCAGCTCCCTGTGGTGTTGTGCTCATTCACCGTCAGCATATTAATCAGATTAATAAAAATATTCCCTATATCAATAACATGGACTGCACATTAACCGGTTCTCGCTCTGGTTACGCGCCAATGATACTGTGGTCTAAAATTAAAGCGAAAGGTGTTATGATGGATTTAAAACGTTTGTACAGCAATGTATTCAAAACGCGAAAAGATATGCTGAAATATTTAATGAAAATGGGATTGAAACTTGGCGTTTTGATCACGCGATTACGATTGTGTTAGCATCGCAGCCAAGATGTCTTTTAAACAAATGGCGACTTCCAATTAATGATCAGTATACAACGTTAACAGCTTTTCCTAAATTAACAGAAAATATGGTCAATGAAATTATTGTTGACATAAAAAAGGTAAATCAGGGGCGGGATATCGGAAAGGGGATAATGCTTCCGATGATTACTGAAGATATTAGTTTAACTTGAACTTAAAACTAATTGATTATATTAAACTTAAAAATCGTCCTTCGACCCTTCGACCCTTCGACAAGCTCAGGACAAGCAGGCTCAGGGACCGCCCTTTGAACAGCTTTAAGATATGGATGGCTGAGCTTGTCGAAGCCAAAGCTTGCTTTCGATCTCCTTTGACCCTTCGACAGGCGCTCAGGGCAAGCAGGCTCAGGGACCCCTGAAGAAAAACTTGCTAGTAGGGTTTTTAGTGTTTTTATAATTAGAGGTAAAAATAATGATAGAGTTACTTAAGCATGTGCCATGGTATGTTTATTTAATCATGGTTTATTTAATTTTAATGATTATCAAATCTTTTAAGGGACGTACTTATCATTTGAAAAAATTAATTATTCTACCAGCTATTTTTATTTGGATGTCGGTGGTGGAGATCACTCATGTAATCCAACCAACGATTTTATACATTCTGGTATGGTTTGTTGGGATGGTGATTGGTGCCGCTATTTTGGGTTGGTATCCATTTCATAAGCTTGATGTAAAGCCTGCCGATAAAGCAAATATGGTTTATGTTCCAGGTAATATGTTTACGCCCATTCTCATTGTTGTGACTTTCTGTGTGAAGTTTTACATTGGCATGACGCTGGCTAGGAACCAAACTGCGTTCTCATTTGAGACGATAAATTTACTATTGTTCTTTTCCGGACTTTTCACCGGCGCGTTTATTGGCAGATTTTTATACGCGGTCTATTTGTTATATCTGAAGCGGCGATAGTATTTTTTAAAAGAATTAGAGAGGTATGTAAGCGGCAAACATGTATATCGCGCGTGGCAAATTCAATACTTTTAACCTTTTGATAATGCTGTCTATAACAACAGGTGGTCTATTATATGGTTATAATCTTGGCGCCATGACGGGTGTAGTGCCCATTTTGGAAAATAAGATGCTACTTAATATCAAGCAGCTGTCCTTATTTGTCTCATCATTTCTATTCGGAATTGCTATTGTTATGCCATTTGCCGGATATTTTGCTGACAAAATTGGCAGAAAAAAAGTATATATTATTGGCGTTGTTTGTTCACTTCTTTCGCTAATACTTTTGTTATCATCAAGATATATCATAATGCTAATAATTGCCAGGACGTTTATGGGAGTTACGACAGGAATATTGAATATCGTTATACCTTTATATCTGTCGGAAACGCTTCCAGCTGCTATAAGAGGGAGAGGGACAGTCGCGTTTCAACTATTTTTAACATTGGGAATATTGTTATCAACGATAATTTCCTTATTACTTTTTCATTACCACTCTTGGCGGTACATTTTTTCCTTTGAATTGCTGCCAATAGGTATTATGTTGATGAGCGCTTTTTTTATTCATGAATCACCAAGGTGGTTAATAAACAATGGGCGACATAATGCTGCGTTAAAGTCTTTATACGCGATTAGAAATATTAGACAGACTATCGATGAATTAAAGCGAATAAAAGGAAGGATAAATCCAAAAAAAGCATACCTGAGTGTTTCTCCCCAGGCGTATATTAAACCGCTACTATTAGCTATTTCACTGATTTCCTTGAATCAACTCATAGGGATTAATGCTTTTATACAATACATGTCGACTATATTTAGAATGTTATACCTTGGCAATGATCATTTATCCTTGTTAATTAGTTTTATCATTATTCTGATTAATTTTGTTATGACGATTATCGCGATGTTCATAGTCGATAAAATAGAAAGAAAAGTCTTATTAAGAAATAGTTTGCTGGGATGCGTGTTCTTTTTAATAACAGCGGGTATATTACATACTCTGTTTCTTTCTTCCGCCATTGAAAGACTTTCCACTATTATTTCATTAATTGGATTTATTGTCTGTTTTGCTATTGGTCCAGGGGCTTTGGTATGGACAATATTGTCAGAATTATTGCCTGCAAAGGTAAGAAGTACTGGCATGGGAATTGCTTTATCAATAAGTTCTTTGTCTGGCGCGTTTGTCACCAGTATATTTTTACCGTTAGTGCGTTATGTCGGTTTGCAAGGCGTGTTTTTAATTTGTGGGATGATAGGCATCATTTATTTATTTGTCAGTCTCCAAATTCCAAATACTAAAGGCGTGTCTTTAGAACAAATAGAAAAAACGTTTAGTGTGCCAAAAGCGCAAAAAAGAAAAGTGTGAGATGATGAGGCTATAATTGGTGGGCCCACTAGGACTTGAACCTAGGACCAACGGATTATGAGTTTTCTTGTGGTAAAATTGTGTAAAAACACTAAATCCGACAAGAAAATAAATAATCTTTTTAAATCATTGGCTTATAGTTATTTGTTAAACTTTTTAACTAATCAATTTTTGCATATTTTAGGGCGAGCATGGCACTAAAATGGCGTACAAATGATAACGAATGCGTACTCATCCACGAGAATTCCACGAGGTTTTGAGGTGAGTCTGTCCTGCTCTGGATTTAGGTTTGTAGCCAATTGGAATATGGTAACGATCAAAGGTTAACTGGCAGCAGTTAGTAAGTGCTGCTTGTAAATGTTTTCTGGCGCGGTGAATCGTTGATTTTGCACTGTTGTAATTAAGCTGATTATTTCTTGCGTAATCTTTTAACGTTTGCTCTTGCATATCAACCCACATTAAAATATTTTTTTCCATTAAAGGTAGTTTTTTCATAAGTAGAAGTAAGCAATCAGTGAAATTATTTTGTGTATTAAGCGGATTATGAGTACTTACGTTATTTATAATGTTTATATCTAACAAAGTTTTTTTGTTCTTGTCGCGATAATAATCAATTATTGTGTTATGCGCGATAGTAAACAACCAGGGTCGAAGTTTCCTTAATGTATTAGGACCTTGACTTTGCACAACTTTTAAAAAAATTGATTGTACAATATCTTCAGTGTCATTAATATTATCAACCCGATTAGCAACATAACGTTTAATATCATAATAGAATATTGTAGCGAGTGTATTATTTTTCATAATGGTAATTACCCACGTTATTTACAACACTGACTTGCTTGTGATTTATAATCACTGTCATCAATGCGATAGTACAACTCCCACTCATAGCCATCTGGATCGTTGACCCAGAATTTATCTTGATTAGCATAACAACAGACTGCTTTTTCCCGTGATTTGGTCTTGGAAATTAACTGATGTTTATCTAACCATTGATAATAAGCATCGAGTTTCTCAGAGGATACAAATTGTAATCCTAAATGTTGAGAGGTATCAATACTAGAAGATTTACTTTGAATAAATGAGATAGTTAGTGCTAATCTTTCTGGTTCGAATTTAACGTAATCATCCTTCAATTTCGTTGCTTCGCTTTGAAATAAAATACGATAGAATTGCGCTGTCTTATGAATATTGCTAACTGGCAGTGATAGATGAAATTTCATAGTGTTCTCCGGTAAATTAAACAGTTATTACTTTCATTCATAGAAGACGAACAGCAATGAAAAAGGTTGCATATTTTTAGCAAAAAAGCGAATAATTTTTGCTGTATAGCATTCCGCGTCACTTTCTGGTTGGAAGACGGAAAGTGACGCGGGATTTGGTTATTGCTAAGCGATTGATTAGATTTATTTTTTCGTGATGCCATGCTAAAAATTTCACCATATAGCGCGGTGAGAGGTTCTTTCCTGCCGATGGATACTTGTATGAAAGATGTGTCTATCGACATGAGCGAATGTATCATTGTATTCAAGAGACGCTACTGCCATGAAAGTAGCGAGAGGTGTAAAAAACCTTTGGCAACCCTGTTCAATAAATTTATTTATTGGGCATTCCATCAGCTCTATCATTTTGATAGGGAGTTTCAACTAGCCATTTAGGCTACTTTGACGTTAGCAAGGCTATCATTTTTGATACGTCTTGTTTTTTTTATATAGTTATGATCGATGATTTTTGGTGACGATGACTGAATAATTGTATCATAGGTTTTTTACTATGCTGTTTATTGTTGACAATAATAGTTGTTCTGTATGATTTGATAAGAATTAACCCTTGAATCACGACTATTTCTTATAATGTGTTCTATTTCGTTGAGCTATTCTTTTCATAACTTAATAAGTATTTTTTACTGATTGTTCATATTCCGTTATTACCGATAACTTTTCTATTCCAGCAGCCGAATGACGCATGTATTTGTATTAATTTGTAGATGAAGTCAATGATTATTCAAAAGAACGGACTTAATTGACACCTTGAATCTATTTTATCGTTGAGAAAGTAACGCCTATCTAAACGCTAAGCAATTAATTGATTATAAATTAAGACATTCTTATTTTTATTGTTTTGTAAAGCAATGACAACTATTGATTTATTGACGTATCTATTTGTTCATAACTGTTCAATTGAATCATGACCGTTCTATTTTAATCGACGACTTACAACCAATGACTAATAAGACAAATTATTGACTATTTTTAGTTTAACCCTTTAACCCATGAGGAAATTACTATGACTAATACAACTGATGCAACGACTTCTACAAGTGAAAAAACGTATCTTATTGAAGCGACTAATTTTAAGCGATTGATTGAAACAGGTGAAAACATTTATCAGGCAACGCATGTAAAACCTTCGATTCGTAAATTAGTGAATTTGATTATCGAACAGGCAGATATGACCTCTATTGAAGCAAAGCTGATTGATCAATACCGTTAATCAATGAAATTATTAGTATTAAAAACTATTAAAAGCTAATTATTTCAATGTTAATTTTTATGATCATAACTGATAATTATTTATTGTTATATTTTAGGTTGGCACACATGCCTTGTTGGGTTCATGACCGAGCAAGTGCATGGATATGATGTATCATAGGTTCTGGTTGATGAGTGTATCTCATCAACC
>JBCCYM010000028.1:0-21156 GCA_039190005.1 Pseudomonadota bacterium | reverse complement strand
GTTTAAACATTTATTATTATCAGCTATGATTCTATTTTCCAATATTGCAAAACCTGACTCAATTGCTAACCTTGTATTATAAAATATCGCATGATTTTCAAGTTTATTATAAAATGTTAGCAAAAATTGATCTCTTCCTGAAGGTTGTACTTTTTTTAACATAGATTCCACCTGGTCTTTTGTAATCAAAATACTATATGTATCAGTATGCGCATCGCCAGGTAAATGCTTATATATTGCTTTATTTCTTTCTAATACAATTTTGTTAAAGAGATTTTTGTTATTTAATACATCATTTATTTCTTTAAAAAATGATGGTTTTACGTCGGGAAAAAGAATTTCTGCCATGTCCTGAGAGTCTATAGAAAAAATTTTTTTTCCTTCTATGCCTACAAAATTAAAATGAATCCAAAATATTTCAACCTGATCAATCTTGGTAACAATGCAATCAAAAAATAATTCTGTTTTTGCTTCAATGTTAGCTTTTTCGTTTTCTGCGTTCTCTGTTTTTATTACTGAGCCTAATTTTTCAAATATCTTCAATCTATATCTTTTCTCTATTTGATCTAAAAGTAAGCAAACAAGAATTCGATTGTCTTAATCTTTTTTTAAATAAGCTCCAAACCTACTTTTTAAAAATTTAGTTAATTTTAGATTTTTATCAAAATAATGCATAAAAATTACCTCAGTTGTTCAAATCCAGCTTTTGATGATTAACTTTAAATTGAGAAAGCTGGCATCTTATAATCATTACACATTCCTATCAATTTAGAATATGCGCCATTCATCCAATGTGTATTTATCCAATCCTTTAAAAAATCAATAACCAATTTTGACTGTTTCTAATAGGTTTTCATGTTGTCACTTGGCAGCAGCATACGACCTTTGCCTTGATAACAAAGTTGGGCATCTCGTTTACGTTTCGACTTATTATCATCATTTGAGGATGCCGATAATGCAGTAGGACAGGTGAGGTTGGCATAATTGAAATCAATCAAAAGACAATATGTCTATTTCCTTATTTTGCTTAACCATGATTCAGACTTATATCCTAATCTTAGTTACTTATTTATCTTAGACTAGTAATAAATTCAAATTATAAAATACCATAAATTCTGGGCAACATGAATGATTATCTACTGAATTTCAATAACCGCGCCCATTGCTAAGGCAAACACTTGACGGTTGAATGTTGCGGTACCAAGTCTACTCCAAGCAGACCCAGAATTACTCCATTTAGCCACTCGACTTACTGTGACACCACCAATTGACGTAATATTACCCGCGGCATAAACATCATTGTTAACATCAATCGTTAAAGCATTGACCACCGCATTGCCAGTGGTAATGCCGCCATTCAAGCTTTCCCAAGCCGTACCGTTCCATTTTGCTATCCGCCGTGTTCCCGGCACCAAACTCGCCGAAAGAAATTGACCACCAACATAGACGCTGCCATCACTACCAACAGCAACAGCACGAATTCGATTACTAGTACCATTTACTAATGCTGGTGGTAATCTACTCCAAGCGCCATTGCCATTACCATTAATATCATCCCATTTCGCGATCCGGAAAAATGGCAAAATACTGCCTCCAGTAAAAATAAAATCACCCGCTATATAGGCCGCGTTATTATCGTTCTCATCTACGGCAATGGCGCGAACAGTGCTATTTACACCATTAAATAGTGTAGTGCCTAATCTATTCCATACGCCACCACTGAAGTGGGCAACACGATAAACGCTTCTACTTGAATCAACAGGACTACTAAACCTACGGAAGTTCCCACCGACATAAATACTATCATTGCCGTAGGCAGCAATAGCACGAACCGCGCCGTTGCTGAAACCAATATTGCCCGGTGTTGTCCAGAAAGAACGATTCCATTTGGCAATACGAAAAGCGGTTGAGCCACTCTCAAATCGAGTGAAACTACCACCAAAATAAATATCGCCTTCGCCATTCACCGCTGAAGCAAACACTGTGCCGTTCAGAAAACCTTCATTCATGGCACTCATCCCATCATTAAGCGCTCGCCAAATAAGACCATCCCATACCGCCACGCGCAATGCTGAGTTTGGACCAGCTCGACCTAATCGTGTAAAATTACCGCCGATATATAAATTACCGTATTTACCGACTGTCATGGTATACACGCGTCGAGAACTGATACCTAATCCCAATGCTTGCCAAGCGGAACCGTCAAAGGCAGCCACGCGATTGGCGACACTACCTCCAGCCGTAGTAAAACTGAAATTACCACCGGCATATAAGTAAGTCGTCGTCTTAACATTCACAGGAATGCTGTCGGCTTCGCCGGTGGATGGAGAATAGTCTACTGTGATGGTATGCGTATCGCTTGTCGGCGCGTTTTGTTTTAAGGCATGCAACCATACTGTGCATGTTGGCACCATTGTATTCAGTGTCGTACCGGTACAAGTATCGGGTGAGATGCCAAATGGTGCGGCAATCTCTAAATATTGCCCTACACCACTGAGATCAATGTTGCTTATTGTCGCACTACCACCACTTGAACCGGTATAGGTGAGACGTAATTTTTCATAAGCACCGGTACGCTGAGTGGGATCAGCTTGGGCGGTGATCACATTATCCAATGTGACCTGACGTTGTGTGATAAGTGATCCATCCAATCTGAATTGTAAAAACGCCGACGTACCCAAATCACTGTTGGCAATGGTGCCAGCACTTACGTCGACAAAACACTGACCACCAGGGGCTATATTAGCACAATTAAGTAAGGCGATTTGCACACTACTGTTCTGACCGAAACTGCTATTATCAAAGGCAGCGGTAATCGCGGGAATCGTAAATGCTGATTCATTGGTCAAAGTGAACGTATCATTATCATTATTGGATAATGTGACACCGCCAGTAGGCACTACACTGAAGGTTGGAAATTCTGGTAATAACTCTGTCGTTTCGGGACTTTCGAACCAGTCACCGTTGACAGTAATCACAGTATTGATATATCTACCATTATTTTGAACATCAAATGTACAACTTTCACCTGGCTGAAGAATATCATCTGTCAATGACGTACATTGATTGTTACTTATGCTCCAGAAAGAGGTATTTGTCAAACCAATACTATTAATTTTAGCCGGCACTTGGGTAGTATTTGTTAATGTCACCGGTTGCGCGCTGGTATCAGAAATAGTTGGTAAATCAAAATCCAAATCAGGGTACATGACTTCAGTAGGAATAATGAGGGTATTAGTATCATTACCCGCAACAGTACCAACAACATTTAAGTTATATAAGCCAACATTAGGTGTTGCTGTACTTGCGCCACCATAGACTGTTATCGACATGGAACCATTTGCAGGAATATTATTAGGACAAATATATGTTGTACCCTCAGGAGCCGGAGTCGCCGACTCGCCATCACAAAGTACTTGATAATTAGCGGTTAATTCTGAGTCATCGTTGCTATCTTTAAGCATAATTCTGGGTTGCACTATCGGTAGTGTACTTACCTCATTCACTAAAACTACCTGCCCACCACTAGCTGGCGCGCTATTTGGTGAAAAATACAGATCTGTTGTTAAAGTGGATAGCGCCCTGCTGGGGTCTAAGAGTGTATATAATCTGCTGCCAAGGACCTGACTATTAAGTAACTCCACTAAAAAATTATCTGATAATCCCTGAACTTCTTCGCTGATACTATCGTTAGCACTTAATTCAATCTCGCATGATTGTCCAACAGCGGCACCATCCTCAAAACAAGAACCTGCAACGGTTGAATTATCGGTAAAAATCTGTTTATCAAATGACGCATTGATACTTGTTGCTGGAATACAAAAGGGAGAATTGTTATCAAAAGCAATCTTAATTGGGTCTTCACCAGGTATAAGTATTCTCTTATCGAACGGAAAAGTAACGTCAATAGCAGTAGAAGAAATATCCGGCAATACTATTTTCGTTATTGTCTTAATTACCGCGTTATTAGCGCCGAGCAGAGGCACATTCAATATCCCCTTAGTGAAAATGCCGGTGCTTAAACTGAAATGACATGTGGTCTTAGGTAACAATACGGTATTACTACAGTTATCCTCAACAATACGCCAAGGATCCGCTGAATGACATGTAGAAGCAGTTTCTATGGATAATTGTCCCAAATAAATTGTGGCATTACCGTTATTTACAATACTCCCGTCATGTGCTGATGTATCGGTTATTGTCGGCGTATTAATCGTTAAACTCGGATCTTCAAAATGGATATCAACTGTTTTCCCTTCAGTTGGCAAGGCGTTAGCGACTTTGATAATGGCTCTAACCGGTGTGCTGGCGGAACTGGTATTGGATGACGCTGATATTTGAAAAATACAGGTATTACCGGCAACTAAATTGCTACAGGCTGCTTTGGCGCTATCAGGAATAGTTATGGTGAGCTCACCGCGTTGGCTCGCATTACTAATAATTAAGCTTACCGCGCCGCCTATTCTTCCACTGGCAAGGGTAACAGATAAGGCAACCGGTTTACCACCTGGTGTGAGCGTTATTGCGCTTGCCGAAACATTAAAGGTTGTTGGTTCTTGACTTGAACTACAAGACACAAAACTTACTGTCGCAACGGATACTATTACCAGTTTCAAGCAAAGTTTAACAAATGCGCAAGGCTTAGATTTAATCCAACACCAGATAGATTGATTACCACAATTTTTCATCATTTATACTCCTTTTCCCTCATCCAAGTAAACTGTTGACGATTACTTTAGCAATATCCTACTAAAAAGTCAAAATTTTTTCTATTCAGATGAAAATTCACATAAAACAAACTAAAAAAACAGGATTTCGCGATTTAACGTATTGATTTATAACCACCTATTAAACCATGTTTAGAGAGGACAATTTGCCATAATTGCATATCACGCGCCCGAAATGAACCGGCGCAAGTGAGCAGATAATAGGTCCACATACGATAAAAACGTTGATCATATTTAGATTTAATCTCATCCCAAACTTTTAGAAAATTATCATGCCAGCACAATAAGGTTTTTTCATAATCCACACCAAAATTGTGCAAATCCTCCATGACAAATAAACCTTCAATAGCCTTACCAATCTGTTTAATTGATGGAATCACACCATTGGGAAAAATATATTTATGCAGCCAAGGATCGGTTTTTAATACTGAATCGGAATTACCGATGGTATGCAACAAGAATAAGCCATCCTCTTTGAGACAACGGTAGGCCGCGCGCATATAGGTTTGGTAATTTTTAACCCCGACATGCTCAAACATACCGATGGAAATAATATGATCAAATTTTTCATTAAGGTCACGGTAATCTTGTAATCTCAATTCAATGGGCAACCCCTGACACACTTCTTTACCAAGTTTCAGTTGCTGCTCGGAAATGGTAATACCCACGACTTCAACACCATAATTCTCCGCCGCGTATTTGGCAAACCCTCCCCAGCCACAACCGATATCAAGAATTTTTTGCCCCGGTTTTAAACCAACCTTGTCACAAATAAGTTTTAGCTTCGCTTCTTGCGCCTGATCAAGTGTTGTACTCCCACTCTGCCAATACGCGCAACTGTAAATCATGCGCTTATCAAGCATTAAACGATATAAGTCATTACTGATATCATAATGCTTCTCACCAACAATACGCGCGCGTTTTTTATTCTGATAATTAATTGCCATGGCACGAACAATATTAAACTTTTCACGTAATAAGGGGTAAAGATATTTGACTTGTTTAATTTTTTGCGGCAGTCTGCTGCGAATAATTCTCGCCATCACTTCATCAACCTGTTGGCTATCCCACCAACCTTCCATGTAACTTTCACCCAAACCAAGTGATTGTTGATGCAACACACGACGGTAAACACGCTTATCATGGACTTGCACATCCCAAGGACGATTGCCGTTTATCTCAATATCGGCGACTTCCTTTAAAAGTTCTTTAACTGCTTTTTCGAAATTCATTGTAATACATCACATTAAATATAAATTTAAATAGCAGGGTTATATTAACCGCAAAAAGACACAAAATCTAATGTTTAGCCGAAGTAATGCCCATTTTTTAGAATTTTCGCTTGACTTAGGTAAAATAATTGGCTAAATTACTTTGTTAATGGTTATGGTAGACATATTTCAATGTGCTAGCAAACAATACCTAAACTTATGGTTTTTACCGCTGGAGAATGCGAGCCCCTCCTTTCCCATAAACCCCTTATCGCGTTCTCCAGCCTCTTTTAAATAAGGAAGCAGATATGCCAAAAATCAAAATAGGCGATGCCCATTTATTCTTTGATATATATGGCTCAAACCTGAAGATTGAACAACAGCAGTGTCAAGAAAAACCAAGCTTGCTGATTTTACATGGCGCTCATGGCATTGTTGATCACAGTCTGTACGTCGCCTTCTGGTCACAGTTCGCTGATATCGCTCAAGTTATTTTCTTGGACCAACGTGGCTGCGGTCGCAGTGATTATCGCTCCGCCAATGAATGGAGTTTACAGCAATGGGGTCAAGACGTGTACGATTTCTGCGACGCGCTTAGTATTGATAAACCAATTGTCGCCGGTGTATCTATGGGTGGTCATGTGATCTGTGAGTACGCGAGCCGTTATCCACAACATCCGGGCGGCATTATTTTTTGTAATACCGAAGCCAAACTCGATGTCGACGCCATAGCTGACAAATATGGTGAGCTTGGTGGCGCTGAAGTCGCGGCGATATACCGACAAAATTTTTTCTCACCCACAGCGGAAACCGCGCGGCAGTATAAAGCACATTGTGTTCCTTTATTTGCTAAAAACGCTTACACCCAAGAACAAATAAATCGTTGTGTTCAACGGCCAGAAATACTGGCGCATTACAACCAACATGAACTTCAAACCATGAATTATCTGGATAAACTAGCCACAATTGCTTGCCCGACCTTGTTCATGGTAGGTGAAAAAAGTCCGGGACATCCGCCCAAGAGCGCTAAAGACGCGGCTACCCGCATCAAGCCAGAATTAGTCACCTATCATGAATTCAATAATGCCGGCGCGCCAGTTTACAATGACGCCCCTGATGAAGCTTACCAAGTGGTTAGACAATTCGTTAAGGAATTAAGCGATTAAACCTTTTTTGAGAGAATTTATTGCTGCTGTCGACAAACAGCTCTTCGCCCTATCGAATAATAATCGATCCCAGCAACTTCCATAAGCTCCAGATCATACATATTTCTGCCATCAAAAATGACTGGCGTGTTTAGCTTCGCTTTCAGTAATTGAAAATCAGGCGAACGAAAACAGGACCATTCCGTCATGATAAACAGCGCGTCAGCGTTGTCAACCGCTTGCTCTGGCGTGTCACAAAGATGGTAGCCACCTTTTTTATAGAACAATCGATCAAAATTCGCCATCGCTTTTGGATCAAATAACTGTAATATCGCGCCAGCTGTTAATAATTTTTCAATGAGATTAATTGCCGACGATTCTCTAATATCGTCGGTATTCGCCTTAAAAGCCAGCCCCCAAACGGCAAACACCTTGTCTTTGAGCTCACCATGAAAGTAGTCGCTCGCTTTCGTAAACAACAGATTTTTCTGCGCGGCATTTACCTGACTCACCGCGTTAATAAGCAACGGGGTATAATGATAGTCTTTGGAAAAATGGACAATGGCACTCAGGTCTTTAGGCAAACATGAACCACCGTAACCACAGCCGGGATAAATAAAATCATGGCCAATACGTGGATCAGCGCCAATACCTCGCCGAATCGCTTCGATATCAGCGCCCACTTTTTCGGCAATTTGGCTCATTTCATTAATAAAGCTGATTTTTGTCGCCAGCATCGCGTTAGCCGCGTATTTCGTGATTTCCGCCGAGCGCCTGTCCATGACAATTATTTTATCATGATTGAAACTGAAAGACGCGTAAAGTTGTTTTAATACTTTAATGGCACGCGCTGAATTGGTGCCTAATATCACACGATCGGGTTTCATGAAATCCGCCGCGGCCCGCCCTTCGCGCAAAAATTCTGGATTAGACACCACATCAAATTCGATACCCTGCTTCCGGCGTGAGATCAATTGTTTGCTAATAATTGATTCAACTAGATCAGCCGTACCCACTGGCACGGTCGATTTATTAACAATCACCGTATAATGATCCATATAAGTCGCGATGGTCTCAACCACCTGATTAATTGATGAAAGATTCGGTGAACCATCCGCGTCTTCCGGCGTACCCACCGCGACAAAGATAACCGCGGCGTTTTTAATTCCTTGTCGCGGATCCTCGGTGAAACACAGCTTGTTTTGCACCGTATCCTGCTTGAGCATCAAATCAAGCTCAGGCTCATAAATAGGCAATGTATAGTGATTTAATTGTTTGATACGCTGTTTATCCGTATCAATACAGACAACATGATTACCGGCGTGAGCAAAACATGTGGCAATTGTCACCCCGACATAGCCCGCGCCAAAAACTGCTATTTTCATGTGATTACGATTTAATGCTAAGAAAAAAACAAATAATAAGAAAAATAGAGGCAGTTGACAATCATCAATTTTTCAACAAACAAATCGTCACAAAATACCCGCCATTATAACGAAATCCTTTTTTACAATCGACGATAGTATAATTAACACCACGGGCGCTTAATGTTTTTAAGCTTTTCTGGCTCAGCAACGCGACTTGATTGGATTTATGTTTGAACGCATCAATAAGCTGTTGCAGGGTCACATTTTTAATCTTATCCGTACCAATACGAAAAACTAAACTGGGTTCACCATAACCACGATTAGAACCATTCACCAGCAAGGGCCGTTGCGCTGTCAACTGAATGGTATGCTGCTTTAATAACACGTTTATTTTTTCAGTCAGCCATAAATTGTCCATAGCTGGCAAAATAAACTGAAGCAGCAACACAAAAAGCAATGTATTGCTGGCAATGGATAGTATTATAAATGACTTAAAACGTCTCTGAATAAATAATGTAGCGATGACGACACAAAGCACCAAACTGATAACAGCGAATATCCATGTGATAACATTGACCCGATGCTGCATAAAATGATTTAGCCAAATCGGCGCGAAACTGATAATAATCTCGGCAACAGCCCATAATAAGCTGTTAATTATAAACACAATTCGCCATAGTTTGCTAACTATCAAGTGTTCTCGAAGCGACATGACCATCAATAAGGCAAGTGCCGGAAATAATGGCAAAATGTATTCTGGCATTTTCGTCACAATAATGGCGTAAATAAGCCAATTAGGAATAATCCAGGCTAATAAAAATTTTACAATCGCTTGGCGCCTATAATTAATAGCGTGGATAATCATGGCTGTCGTCGCTAAGCAAAAAGGGAAAAAACAGACAAAGTAAATAATCAGATAATAACCCGGCGGCGCGCCATGTGTTTGTTGACCATGCGCGAGTTTTGGCAAGACATCACCGTGAATCATATCCCAAAGAAAATTACTCTTGCCAGCCAGACTAAATGGTATTAACCACGCCAGTGTTAACAGTAAAACAATCGCCACGCCGCGAAAAAATTTGACGTTGCGCCACAACCCACTTTTCCGATCAATTATGCACAAGGTAAACAAGGTGAGCAAACCGATTAAAGGTGTAATACCTTTTATCAGGACACCCAAAGCCATACCTAACCAAAATAATAGCCAATTGTAATTTGATTTTTTAGCATGATCAGTCAAATACAAGCGCATGAGTCCAAATTGCATCAATACCATTGCCACTAATTGCGCCGCGTCTGTCGTGGCAAGATGCCCCATGATAACAAGCAATGGACTGGCAGCCAGTACTGCCGCAGCAAAAAAAGCGCAGTGATTACCAACCCATCTACGACTGAGACCAAATAGCAGCAATACGGATAACCAAGCACCTAACAACGAAGGAAGACGATACGCCCAAATACGATTTAATACCTTGGCTGAAAAAAGTTTAACACTCAGTGCTTGCAACCAATAAATACCCGGAGGTTTTAAATGACGCGGTTTATCTTGAAAATTAATCTCGACATAGTTATGACTTTGCAACATTTGTTTTGAGGCTTGAGCAAAGCGGGCTTCATCCCTATTGGTCACCGGCAGCACAAATAATCCTGAGAAATAAATGACAGCGCAAAGCAATGTGAGTATGAAGAACGGTAATTTAGAATCCCTGCTAATGGTCGTCATTTATACGTTTTTAACTCGTTTACGATTGATATAAATAAAGTATAAATTACGCGTGTAAACAAGCACACCAAAGGCTTGACCAACAATGAACACAGGATCTCTTTTATGAATGGCATAGGATAATAGGACTAAACCGCCTAATATACTAAAATACCAAAAAGCAAGCGGGATGTAGCTTAAGCGACGTTTTTCCGAACAGATCCATTGGACAATAAAACGCATCGAAAAAAAAGCTTGGCCAATAAATCCTATGATTATCCAGGTTGTACTCAACATATTTTACCTAATCACTTTTATTTTCAGCAACAATCTCATCCGCGGACATATAACAAGAACGCTTATTTAACCACATTACACCAAATAAATCAATAATACCAACCCATAAACGATTCATCACCCCATATTTAGACTGACCATTGAACCGTTCCCGATGACTCACCCACACACTAAATACCGCGCCCCCCTGACGTTGATACAGTGCCGGCAAAAAGCGATGCATATTTCTAAAATGCGGCAAGCGCAAAAATGAAGCTTTGGTAAATAATTTAAGTCCACAACCGGTATCAAGGCAATTATCGCGCAATAATCTACTTCGGATACCATTAGCAATGGAAGAAGACATCAATCGCAACCAATTATCCTGACGTTTATGTCGACGCCCGGCAATCAAATCACCACTTTTGGCGTGGTCTTGGGCATAGTCAACTAATTTTTTAATATCATGAGGATTATTCTGACCATCACCGTCAATGGTCGCGATCCAATCATACTTAGCGACACGCACACCGGTATACAACGCCGCGCTTTGCCCCGCATTATGATGATGACGATATAAGACCACATTTGCCAGCTGGCTTTGCATTTTCCGCACCATAGCACTGGTTTGATCCGTACTATGATCATCAACCACAATAATCTCAAACGCCAAACACCATGCTTGTAAAGCTTCTTGGCATTCATTGAGCAAAGACGCCACGTTTCCACGCTCATTGTACATGGGAATAACCAGACTTATTTTATTAATTGATGTCATTGATATCATTCATATCCAATCCCGCCATTCCCGCGCGAGCAAGAATTTAGAGAATAAACCACAGGCATAAACATTTTTCTTCTGGATTCCCGTCTTTCGACCCTTTGACTCTTCGACCCTTCGACCCTTCGACAGGCTCAGGGCAAGCAAGATCAGAGACTGCCCACACGGGAATGACAGAATACTATTATCTTAAATAGTATAGAAATCTCGATACCAGTCAATAAATTTCTTAATACCAGTTGCTATCGGCGTTTGTGGGCGGTAATTAAATTGCTGTTGTAATGCTGTCGTGTCGGCAAACGTTGTTAAGACATCACCGTCTTGTAGTGGCATCATGATCTTGTTTGCTTTTTTACCCAATAATTCTTCAATCATATTAATATAAATAAGCAAATCAACCGGCTGACAATTGCCAATATTATAAATACGGTATGGCGCGTAGCTTGTTGCCGGATTAGGCTGATCACCACGCCAATCTGGATCAGGTGTCGCCGGATGGTCAATGATTTTCGCCATTGCCGTCACCACATCGTCCACATAGGTAAAATCACGTTTCATTTTGCCATGATTAAACACTTTAATCGGTTCATCCTTGAGGATCGCTTTGACAAATTTAAACAAAGCCATGTCTGGCCGTCCCCAAGGACCATAAACAGTAAAAAAACGCAAACCGGTTGCTGGTAATTGATAAATGTTGGCATAAGCGTGCGCGATCAGTTCATTGCATTTTTTTGTCGCTGGATAAACAGCTAAGGGATGATCAACGGTTTGTGATTCCGTAAACGGCTGCGAAGTATTGGCGCCGTATACAGAGCTGGTCGAGGCGTATACCACATGTTCAACAGCATGATGGCTACACGCCTCAATAATATTCGTAAATCCTAAGACATTGGCATGAATATAAGCCAGCGGATTCGCAATTGAATAACGCACACCGGCTTGCGCGGCAAGATTAACGACTTTTTTAAAACGATATGTTTTAAAAAGCTGCTGCACCGCCGCCGTATCGGCAATATCGATTTTTTCAAAAATAAAATTATCGTGTGCTTTTAACCGCGCTAATCGTGCTTCTTTTAAACCGACATCATAGTAATCATTATGATTATCCACCCCGACAACAACATCGCCCATCGCCAGTCGTTTTTTTGCCAGATGAAAACCAATGAATCCGGATGAACCGGTAATTAATAACATACATTTTTCCACAAATTGAAAATTGCTAAAGTATAGCAAATTAATTGAGCCAGGTCAGTTGAATAAACAAAAACTAATGGGTATATTTTAACCTAAAAACTGCAGTGGTCCCTTCGACAGGCTCAGGGACTACTGCAGTTTTTAGGTTTAAAGTAAGAAACTTCTCCCGCTCGCAACCAAGTTGTTGAAACAATTATGATTGAAAACAGACAATCCGCGCCCATATGGCTGCTTTTTTTGCTGGTCAGCTTCCCGCAAATAAGTGAAACAATTTACTCGCCAGCCTTACCCAATATTGCCTATTTACTGCAAACAAATAATCATTTAGTACAACGAACACTTAGTATTTACTTTATCGGCTTTGCTTTAGGCGTGCTTGCCTGGGGGCGATGGTCGGAAAACTGGGGAAGACGAACAATGATGATAACAGGCATCCTATTTTATAGCCTGACCAGTTTATTGTGTTTAATTGCCAGCGGTATTGGCTGGTTATTATTCTTTCGTTTATTGCAAGGATTTGCTGCCAGTTGCGGTTCAATTTTACCGCGAACCATCGCTCTTGAATCATTAACCGATAGTGAACGAAAACAATATTTCTCGACGGTTGGTTTTGTATTAGCACTATCAATCGCCTTGGGTCCTTTTCTTGGCGGTTATTTAACACAATGGTTTAACTGGCGAGCTAATTTCGCGCTTTTGGTGATTATTGGCATAAGCCTATTACTATTAGCTTATACCTGCTTGCCGGAAACCTTGGTAAAAACAACAGAAAAGAAACCTGGTTTACGACCTATCTTCTTGCTTTTAATTAAAGATAAATATGTATTAGCCAGTGCCTGGCTGGTGGCCGCTATAAATGGTATATTATTCAGCTATTATGCCGAATCGCCTTTTATTTTCATCAAAATAATTCATCTGAAAGAAAGTCAATATGGACATCTAGGTATCATGATTGCTGTTGCCGCGTTATCAGGCAGCCTCATCTTAAAAAAACTCATTCACCATGTGGAAGCAAATCGTTTATTTTTTATGGGTTGTGTGATTATACTGATTAGCAGCGTGCTACTGGTACTGTCAACATTTTCACAGCAAATAAACGCCCATCATAAACTCATCGCCACGTTGATCATCATGCTGCCAATGATGGGATTAATTGTCGGTGGATTCGGATTTGTTTTGCCAATCACACTCAATAATGCCTTAAAAAATTATCATACCGTGCTGGGAACCGCGGGCGCGTTATTTAGTCTGTTGTATTATTTACTGATTGCCTTGCTTACCTGGATAATGACTCTAATTCACAACGGTACCATTTTCCCTATGCCTTATTATTTTTTACTGTTAACGTTGAGTGTTATGCTGGTTTTTTTACTAGGCATTAAATCATCATAGCGCGCGGTAAAATAAGCTCAATTACTTTCTACTTGCTGGAGAAATTGATCGACTCGCGCCATAAAGGTTGTCGTGGCTTCCAAATAAGTACTATGGGTGCTGTTTGGCAAAATATGATATCGCGCTTGTAGCTTTTCGGCATATTTTTTTATGGTTGTCTCTCTGACTTCATCCTGATCACCACAGAGCAAACATGCCGGCACATTGATTTTATCCAAATCATTCGCTCGATTATATGACGCGAGACTGCCGGTACAATGAAACTCAGAAGGTCCCCACATTTGCTGATAAATGTCATTGTTAAAACGCTTAAACGCGTTTTGATAACTATCTGGTCGAGGCAACAAACGACATAAAAATCGCCGATTAAATTCGCTAACCGCTTTTTTATAATCATCACTATCAGTGGTGCCTGACACTTCATGGTGATCAATAATGGATTGAACAGTTTGAGGTAGTTCTTTTTTTCTTGTCGCCGTATCCGCCAACCAATCTTTCACTGAGACAAGCGGACTGGATAAAATGATACTCATCAACCCTTGCGGATGTGTCAAGCTATGCTCCAATACCACACTGCCGCCAAATGAATGGCCTAACAGGTGATAGCGATCAAGATGAAAATAGCTGACAATGGCATCAAGTTCAGAGGCATAGCGTCGCAGTGACCAAAGTGTTTTATCCGTTGGTCTGTCCGAACGCCCACAGCCGAGTTGATCATATAAAATAAGAAAACGATCGCGCGCCAAAGGCGCGGTGATTTCCAAGGTGTCATGCGAAAAACCCGGCCCACCATGTACCACAATTAAAGGCGCGGCGGTACTATTTATATCACCGAAAGTAACATAGAAAATTCTGCCACCGGAAACATGAATAAAACCCTCTTTTCTATTGACCAAACTATTCAGATACCTCTTTTAATAAACAAAACACATAGCAGACAAGCTAACAAGGACATAGCCATAGCGACTATCATAGCAACCGTCACGCCATGTGACAATACTTGAGGTAATAAACTCATAATTTTATTCTGGTAAGCTTGTGAAAAAGCGGAAAGCTGATGCGTATGATTGCCGATATAATGCACCGTATTTTGTAACTGTGTTTTTTGTAGGGTAGACAGTAACGGTTTTGAGGGTAATAAGCGGAATAATATTTTCAGCGCCGCTGATTCATAAAGCATGGTTGTGATGGTCACGCCTAATACATTCCCTAAAAGCGCGGCAAATAGAAAAATACTCGACGCGAGCCCCGCTTTGCTTTGATCAACCGTCTTTGCCATGCCTGAATTAAGTGAGGCAAAAGCAATACCCATGCCTAAACCAGTAATCACCAGACATAAATAGATCATCGCGTAAGGCGAATGGATGTTAAGACTGGCAAAACCAGCCAAACCAATAGCAAGCACAAATAAACCTAACACTGCCGGCCATTTGACGCCAATTTTATCGACAATAATGCCACCAAAAGGCGCGACGGCACCAAATAATAAATTTAGCGCCAAAAACATAAGACTGGCTTTAAAAGCCACAATACCTAACACTTTTTGCAAAAATAAAGCGATGAGCACCATACTTGCCGAAAACACATACTGCTCTAATAAAAAGGCGAAAACCACGGCTGTGTAAGAGCGATTTAAAAATAAACTGAATGGAATCATCGGTGTTGCTTGTAAACGTTGATGAAATAAAAAAACAATAAACACCAACAGTGTAAACAAGATCATACCAAGAAACGGGTAAGAAATAATTCCCCAATAATGCGCTTTACTCAGCGTAAACATTAAGCTAAGCAATACCAATGTCAGCAATAATGAGCCTGTTTTATCTACTTTTTCTTCTGATTGCCCTAATAAACTTTGAGAAACATTTAATTTAATAATGATCATGGCTATCAAAGCGATAGGAATATTGATAAAAAATATCCAACGCCAACCTAAATAAGTTAATACAATTCCACCAAATGTAGGTCCGACAGCCATACCAAAACCAACGCCAACACTCATCAACCCCATGGCCAATCCTAATCGCTCTTTAGGGAAAAATTTAAAGATAAGCGCGTATAAAGACGGTACATAAATCGCGCCAGAAATGCCTTGTAAAATCCTTGCTATAATCAGCATCCATGCTGAATGCGCCAATCCAGCCATAACCGACCCGATTAAAAAAATAAACATCCCTGTCAGACAAGATCGTTTTTGACCAAAGATATCAACACATTTGCCTGCCGGTATAACTAAAATAGCCCAAGCAAGCATGTAAGCGCTCAAAATCCACTGTATTACATTCAAACTGCTCTTTAGGCTATGAGCAATGGTGACCAAAGATAAATTAACCGCTGTATAATCAATATTGATCATAAGACACATAAGCGATACTGCGAAAAGCAACCACCAATGATGATTTTTATTTTCCATTTTTTCTCCTGATTTTTTAGAAATGTTGAAAGATATTATGCAGTGATGGGCGGGAATAATCAAGTCTTACTATACCCATCGCGCTTCAAGATGGTATAGCAATGCCATGTATAAAAGGGTAGAAAAAGTTACAGTGACAAAAATATGAGAGAATAACGTGAAAGCCGGACGCTTCATCATGAAGCATCCAGCGACACGCCCTCCAGTATTGGCGACTCCTGCATGAGTCCCCTCACCCTAAGTCACCGTTTTCAGTGACTTTGCTGCAGCATACACATATCGCCGATACTGGCGACTTATTTCCACGCTCGCGCTTTACTAGGCGGCGATTCTCCGTCTTTCCCACTTCTTAGAATTATTTTTTTGAATTATTGTTTTTGTTATTTATTTTTAAATTTTTATTTTGCTAATACGATCATTACATTAGAATTTCAAATAAACAAATTGCCGTCTCTAGCTGTTTATGAGCAGTGAGATGTGATTACAACATTATCTCACGCTCATAGTATATGGCGAAATAATGTGATTGTCTGTTTCAGAATGTTTCAGAAGATAAGGATTTTTTGACTTTGGGCACAAAGCTATAACCGTGACCACGAACGGTACGGATCAATGGAAGTGATTTTTGGTTCTGTTTAAATTTTTGCCGCAAACGACATAATTGTATATCAATTGTCCGCTCAAAAGGATCATAAAATGAACGCCCTTGAGTCATCTTAATCAGTTGTTCACGTGTTAAGGTTTCTTGCGGATGTTTAAGGAAAGTCATTAACAACGCCGCTATATTATCCGTTAAATGCACCTTTTTCCCTTTGGGATCTGTTAATATGGCGGACTGCGGTTCAAATGACCAATTAAGAAAATGATAGGTGGCGGCAACTGTCTTCTTGGATTCAATCCGATTCAATATCGCTTGTATATGGGCAAGCAAGACATCATTACGACAAGGTTTGGTCACATAATCATCAATGCCGGCACGAAAACAGCTGATTTTTTCATCATCATCTTCGGTACTTGTTAGCATTAAGATCGGCACATCACTGAGCTTACGTATCTGTTGACATAAATCCGATCCATTATCGCCTCGACCAAGCTGTAAATCTAACACAATAATATCAAAACGTTTTTCTCGTAACAACGTACGCGCTTGATAAACTGTCTCAGCAATATCAACATCAAATTGATGACGGGTAAAATAATCGCCAAGTAAATTCAACAACTCGACATCATCGTCAACAATTAATAATTTTGTATTAGGTTCTTCCATTAACACCCCACTTTCATTCTTTGAAACTCTCTAACACTCACTTCCGCGAATAAATATCGCTTAACTATTGATATCATTTTACAACTACCTCAATAGGCAAGTTATGGTATTCTAACATAAGTTCAAATTATTATCAACTCGGTATCCATACAATAACACGTGTATATTGTTCGCTCATCATTTCACACTCAATGTCGCCATGCACATGCCGCAAGGCGAAACGGCAAAATCCCCAGCCGGGATAAGTCATTTGATTTTCTTTCAAGAAAAAAGATTTAAACCGTTTGGCGGAACTCTTTTCAGTCGCTTGATAAGCGGTATCCTCAATACACAGCATCTGTCGATTACCATCAATTCTACTTGAAAAACGCAATATACCGTCTTTAGTATGCGGTAAAGCGCCAAAAAAATAATCAAAGGCGTTACGAAATAAGCCATCAACAAAAATGGGCGCGCATGGCAGATGAATATCATCGCTTATATCAATCTCAACATGTTGACGGTCAGTATCATTTTTGAAAGCGTAACGGTTGATAAATTGATTGAGTAGCGCCTGAACCGAAACCGGCTCTGTCTTGAGCAGATCCGGATTTAGGGCAGTGGTATATTGGAATAAATTATTGAGCAAATCCTGCAATCTATCCAAATTTTTGGGAATAAGTTCGATATTGCCGTTAGCGGTATAAAGATTTTTTAGAAACTTAGATTCGACCATAGGTTCGATCAATTGGTTGGTCACGGCAAGCTCATAACCTTGTCGAAATTTTTCGCGCAGCGCCGATGCTCTTTCATCGCTCACTCTCATCACTGCCAATGAAGCGCGCGCGTCATGAATAAGCGAACGAATTAACGCTATCCAATCAGCATCCGCCAAGTTATCGACAGTAAATGATTTTTTATTCGTGTTTGAACCCTCAAACGACAGTTCCGTTTTCGATTCCAACACTGCCCTGACCTTATCAAGCTCATCTTTGCGAAAAACAGTGAGAAAATCAGGGATTTCATCGGGCGTTAAATCATGACCCGATAAAATAAAGGCACGCGAATACCCTTTGTTCAATAACTGTTGTGCCAAATCGACACCGGAAATCGCGCTGTTGTGAAATTCATAATCCAATAAAAAAGTCGTGTCTTTGGTATAAGAAGACAACTCACTCAACAATTCATCAGGACGATAATAAACGGCAACCCGATAACCGGGAAAAGCGTATTTCCCGATGGTATCAATAAAATGGGTATCATCATCGACAAGCACAATATCAGCCTCAGATATCGCCTTTACTTTTCTATCTTCGCTTAGGTGTTCACTTAAAGCATCAATAGTAATAGCCACCTCTGGCGCTAATTGTTTTGGCAGAATTTTAGTACCAATGGCAATCGCTCGCGCCTGTATTTGCGGATTAGCGTGATGACTAGTCACTAATATTGAACGCGCGACCTGGGTCTGTTCGATAATATCCAAACCATTGTATGGCTGTTTCAATAGTTCATAATCACTGAGCAAAAACAATTTCTCTTTTGCTTCAAATCCACGCATAAAATCCAAGGCCTCCTGACCATTAAAAAAGTGTTTTAACTGAATGCTTGGATTAGCTTTTAATATCGGTTGAAATCGCCCGTTCCAGGCAGTGTGAATGGTGTCATCATCATCCAGCACCACCACCGTATCATTGTTCGCGATTTCAATTTTCTTAGCCAGCCATATTGGTGTGTCAATACGAGGAAATGTTAAAGTAACCCTGGTACCTTTGCCGAGCTCTGAATCGATAAAAAACGCGGCGTTATTTTTTTTCAGGGTTTCTTGAACCTGTATCAAGCCAATACCGTGTCCATCGGATTTCCCATGAGTAACACTGATTTTCTGTCTGATCTTATCAAGAACCGCCGGCGGAATCCCGCCACCCTGATCACTGATAATAATCTTAATCTGATCATCATCGCGCTCAAGTTTTAAGGTGATTTTACCGGGATTGTTGTCATAAGCCCTGACAGCATTATTCATTATATTTGACAGCATACGTTTAAAGCTAGACACTTGCACATTGATGCAATCAAAATGATCGCCCTGCTCAATGTCCAAAGCAAATGTTATTGCTGAATTCTGATATTGATATCGTTTACTCGTTAATGCCTGTCTCAGCGCCAAAGAAATCACCATCGGTTCGGATTTTTCTTCTTTCTCTATCTCAATCACTTGTTGCTTATCTGTTTTCCATCGATCCAGTAAACTACCAGCAATATCATTAATACTATTGGCACCTTCCCTTAACGCGATACGAGTTAATTCAGGGACTTCCTCACAGGACTTAATCAACATGGTTAAACTTGCCAGCGGTGAACGGATATCATGGACGGCTTGAGAAATGACTTGTGTGAATTTTTCCTGTTGCTCTAATTGGGCTTGTTTAACTGCACTATCTCGTCTAAGTTCTTCAGCTTCTTTTTCTGCTGTAATTTCAATAGAAGCACCAATAATTCCAATCATATTACCTTTTGTATCATGTAATGGAGAACGAATCGTAGTAAAATATTTTGTTTTGCCACTGACTAAATCTACAACCTTTTCTTCAAATTCAATTGCCTTATTTGAGTCTATTACCTGTTGATTATGTTTTGTTAACTCTTTAGCCACATCAAGTGGATAGAAATCTTCATGTTTTTTACCCATTATTTTTTCTTTTACAGCTTCTCCTCCCAATCTTGCTGACGTTAAATGATTAAAACCAATCACGACACCATTAAGATCCTGCCAATAAACTAGTGCTGGAATAACATCAGTAATTGATTGAAGATCATCAAATATTTTTTGGTTACTGTTCATATAAAATTAAATTAAAGTATTTGGTTAAGATATTCCTGAAACTGCTCATTTGTAATAGACTGCCAATTAAAATCTAATTTTTTTAAAGTAGCTTGGGTCTTATTTTGCAAATATATGTTTTTAGCAAATTGTGAAATACCATCTTGCCCCATCCATCCATGCGCTAATAGAGACTTGAATATACTATCATAATGCTCCTCTTTTTTCAAGTCCTTAATAACATATTTAGCCAGTTCGCTGTCAGAAATTACTTTAATATTTGGGAGCTTTTTCCAGCGAGCATATTCTAACAGATCGAACGGATATGGATTGAAAACATGATAAATAGATTGATAAGAACAATTCTTATCAAATAGCTTTATTATTGCTTTAGCTGTTAAGTCAACAGGGGATATGTCCAATTTATGAATTGATGAGAGATAGATGTTATGTTGTAAGAAATATTTAATCCAATAGACAATCGCAACAGAATCTACATTTTTTTGTACAACCATGTTTTTTTGCATGAATGCCAAATTTCCAACTCGATAAATATTGGTATTAAGCCCATATGAGCGATATGAAGCAACATGATTTTCCGCTTTCAATTTTGTTTTCAGATAAATATTATTAAGGGTCGCAAGCATATTAGGAAGATGCTCTTCCGTACAATAGTTATGCCATAATTTACTTGCTTTAATATTGTTTTTTAGTAACGAGATCGTTGAAATATAATGAAAATCCTTTAATTTATTTGTCTTGGAAAATTCTAACAAGTTAATCGTCGTGATTACATTAGCCTTATTCATTTCATCATAGCTTCCCAGTTGTTTTACAGACGCAGCAGAGTGAATAACACTGTCAACTTGTTTTGTCAGTTT
>JBCCYM010000027.1:0-21517 GCA_039190005.1 Pseudomonadota bacterium | reverse complement strand
GTATAGGTATACTTGTTTTTCAAATCATATTTGTGCAACCATTAACCAGTCGAATTACACCGCGGAAAATACTACCTTGGTCGGTGTTGCTGATCGCTGTGAGTTTAATCGCGATGGGGATGATACCGGTTAACATCTGGTTTCATGTTTTGCTAACCATCTATGCGTTTGGCATGGCGTTTTTTTTAACCAATATGTACGCTTATGTGTCCATCAGCACGTCGAAAGATCAACAAGCTCAGGTGATGTCGGTAGTGCTGGCGCTACAGGGATTGGCCAATATTGTGATGGCCGCGACGGGTGGCTACTTATTCACGTATTTTCCGCCCACACCTTATATTCTTGGAGGCGTAATTATTTTTATCAGTTTTATCTTATGCGTCTTGTTTATTCGCAACAAAACCACTGTGAATAAAATAAGTGGCACATCGTGAGTATTGTGTTATTTTGATGGACGCGTTAAACTTAAAAACTATAGTGGATTGCCAAGCGATAGTGTAATATCTTGCTGATAGCCTTTCGACCCTTCGACAAGCTCAGGGACCGCCCTTTGAACAGCTTTAAGACATAGATGGCTGAGCTTGTCGAAGCCCAAGCTTGCGCTCGAAAAGCTTGTTATACCCTTCGACAGGCTCAGGGACCACGTTATGGAAATAACCCGGGAAATTTTTCACTATCTTATTGCCAAGCTTTCGATTATACTGACAATCCTGTGATTTTAAATTCTTAATTCTATAAGGTATTTCAATGATAAATCGTTGTGAAGGAAATAGTAATCTGATATGGATTGATTTAGAAATGACCGGACTTGACTTTGATCAGGATCGGATTATCGAAATCGCCACAGTTGTGACCAATAGTGAACTTGACATTATTGCTGAAGGACCAGTATTTGCCATTAAACAAGCGGATCAATTACTCGATGGCATGGACAAATGGAACACCAAGCAGCACAATAAATCGGGATTGGTGCAACGGGTTAAAGATAGTGCCATTGATGAGCAAAAAGCTGAAGCTGAGACAATCAAATTTCTCCAGCAATATGTATCAGCCGGACAATCGCCGATGTGTGGCAGCAGTATTTGTACTGATCGGCGTTATCTCTATCGTTACATGCCGGCGCTGGAAAATTATTTTCATTATCGTCATATTGATGTCTCAACCATCAAAGAACTTGCCGTGCGTTGGTATGGCAGTGATATCGTCAAAGGCTTTAAAAAATCATCCACACACTTGGCATTGGATGATATCCGTGAATCCATCGACGAATTAAAGTATTACCGTCAACATCTATTTGCTGAACAAAAATAAGCCTGATGAGCGCGCTTACTAAACAATTTGCCAATATCGAGCAGCAGCCAATTAAGACCTTTGCCGAGAAGTCTTATCTTAATTATTCGATGTATGTCATTCTCGATCGCGCGTTGCCGCATATCGGTGATGGTTTAAAACCGGTACAGCGTCGTATTATCTACAGCATGTCAGAGCTCGGCTTAAAAAACAGCTCAAAGTATAAAAAATCAGCCCGTACTGTCGGCGATGTGTTGGGTAAATTCCATCCGCATGGCGATACCGCTTGCTATGAAGCGATGGTGTTAATGGCGCAGAACTTTGCCTATCGCTATCCCTTGATTGACGGACAGGGCAACTGGGGTTCGGCGGATGATCCTAAATCATTCGCGGCAATGCGCTATACCGAATCGCGCCTGGCAAAATACGCCGAAGTGCTGTTAAGTGAATTAGGGCAAGGCACCGTTGATTGGCAAAATAATTTTGATGGCAGTTTAAAAGAACCCTGTCTATTGCCATCACGATTACCCAATATTCTATTGAATGGTGGTTCAGGGATTGCTGTGGGCATGGCAACCGATATTCCACCGCATAATTTAGAGGAAGTGACCAAGGCTTGTATTCATT
Organism: Pseudomonadota bacterium; assembly: GCA_039190005.1. Taxonomy (GTDB): domain Bacteria; phylum Pseudomonadota; class Gammaproteobacteria; order UBA12402; family UBA12402; genus JBCCYM01. Next base: position 19,600 of record JBCCYM010000027.1, on the reverse strand, counting down.
TACTCGATAATCCTAAAGCCGATGTTGAAGCGCTCTGTCAAATTATCCACGGACCGGATTTTCCCACAGATGCCGAGATTATCAGTAAAAAAGAAGATGTCATTGCCATGTACAAGACCGGCAAGGGCGGTATTCGGATGCGCGCGGTTTATGAAAAAGAAGGCGCGGAAATTATCATCACCGCTTTGCCGCATCAAACTTCTGGCGCCAAACTATTAGAACAAATTGCCACACAAATGCGCAATAAAAAACTACCGATGGTTGATGATCTGCGCGATGAATCCGATCATGAAAATCCGGTGCGTTTAGTGATTGTTCTGCGTTCAAATCGTGTTGACAGTGAACAGGTGATGGCGCATTTATTCGCGACAACCGATTTGGAGCGTACCTATCGGGTTAATTTCAACATGATCGGTCTGGATGGCAAACCACAAGTGAAGCCATTAAACAAGCTGTTATCGGAATGGTTGACATGTCGTCGCGACACAGTAAAGCGCCGCTTACAATACCGACTCGACAAAATACTCGAACGCTTACATATTCTCGATGGTTTACTCATCGCTTTTCTTAATATTGATGAAGTGATTGCTATCATCCGCAATGAAGATAACCCCAAAGCCAAATTAATGAAAAAATTTAAGCTCACGGACATGCAGGCTGATGCTGTTCTTGATCTTAAATTACGTCATTTGGCTAAACTGGAAGAAATAAAGATCCGTGGTGAACAGAAAGAACTGGCACAAGAACGTGATACATTACAAGCGATTCTCAATTCCGCGGCGCGTTTAAAAACCTTGCTTAAAAATGAGCTCAAAGCGGACATGGAAACTTATGGTGATAAACGCCGTTCATTATTTGTTGAACGTGATGAAGCGGTTGCCATGAAAGCCACGGATGTGTTGCCGACTGAACCGGTCACTGTGATTTTATCCAATAAAGGTTGGGTACGCGTGGCTAAAGGCAATGATATTGATGGTAACAGTCTCAATTACAAATCCGGTGATAGTTTTCAATCAGCCGCTAATGGCCGTAACAATCAATCCGCCGCTTTTCTTGATTCAACCGGCAGAGTGTATACCTTGCCGGTGCATACGTTACCCTCGGCGCGTGGCTTTGGTGAACCGTTAACTGGCCGATTGAAACCGCCAGCTGGCGCCACTTTTGTCGCTGTGATGATGGGCGCGGATAAGGATAAATTTGTTTTGGCGAGTAGCAGTGGCTATGGTTTTGTGACCACCTTTGCTGATCTGCAAGTGAAAAACAAAGCTGGTAAAACGCTGCTTAAAGTGCCAACTGGCGCGAAAGTCGTCATGCCGGTAATAAAAAATGACAAGAGTGATCGTTTGGCGGTAGTGACAAGTGGCGGTTATTTGTTAATCTTCGCGATAAAAGAATTGCCTGAGCTGGCTAAAGGTAAGGGCGTAAAAATGATGAATATTCCGGCAGCAAAATTAAAATCTGGTGAAGAATCTGTTATGGCAATGACCGCTTTCGCGCCAAAAGACAATCTTGTGATCACTGCCGGTAATCGCAAATTAACGTTAAAACCAAAAGATATTGACCATTATTATGGCGAGCGCGCCAGACGCGGTAATAAGCTACCACGGGGTTATCAGCGCGTTAATTTTTTAACAAAGGCGTAATTGCTTATGATCGATAAAACTAAAAAGCCGGTAGCGGTGATTTCCGGTGCCGCAAGTGGCATTGGTTTAGCCGCCGCGGAAAAATTTCACGCGCAGGGATATCAGATTTTTGCCTTAGATAAGGCGGCAATAAATATCGATGACATGCAGACGGTACAATGTGATGTCAGCCGTGTTGAAGAAATTAAATCAGCCGTGGATACCATCATGACCCAGACTGATCGCATTGATGTCTTGGTAAGTGCCGCTGGCATTCATTTATCACGTACAATTGAAGACACTAGTGAAGAAGACTATTTTCGCGTATTAAATACCAATCTTACCGGCACATTCTTTTTGCTTAAATACATCTTACCCATTATGAAGAAACAATCATCGGGCGCGGTAGTATTAGTCGCTTCCGAACAGTGTTTTGTGGCTAAACCTCATTCAGCAATTTATGGCGCGACTAAATCGGCGCTCGGCTATTTAGCAAAAAGCACCGCGATTGATTACGCGCCATATCATATCCGCGTTAACTGTGTCTGCCCCGGCACCATTGACACACCGCTGTATCGCAAAGCGATCCAATTAGCCAGTGATAAAAGCGGCATACCTTTAGCGGATATTGAGCGCGAAGAAGCCGCCTGTCAGCTAGTTAACCGCGTTGGTCGGGCCGAAGAAATTGCTGAATCCATTTATTTTCTCGCTTCCGACAAAGCTGAATTTATCACCGGCACATTGTTAACCATAGATGGCGGTTACACAGCGCGTTAATCACGAACATCGCCTGGTTTACAAAGTGAGTAAAAATGAAATTTTGATTGCGCAGTGTCGTTATCATTATTAATTAACACCTCACGCTAATCTAAATAGAGTTTATCACCGCATTGCTTTCTCTTTTGGCTTTCATGATCATGATTATCAATGCTATATTTTCTCCAAAACTTAAATAATTCGGTGTTTATCTTAGGAGAACATTTCGCGCGCTGATTAATACTTTGAGTAATGTTGTTGAACAAATATGCACTCCAATTATGCGTGATTTGTCAACATATTAATTTATAGATTGTAAATATCCCCCTGTTAATAATAGCTGTAAAAAACATCTATTTCAATTACAGTATAAATATATTATTTCACTACTATATTTGTTTTCGTAAAGTTAAAAAACAAATCGGGGACGGTGAGAGATGATAAAAATAATAAAAAATTATATCAAGTCTGTTAAATACAGCATCGCTACGCTACTTATCACTTCTTTAGCCATCAGCGCTTCAGCCGCACCAGCCACACATCAAAATGACAAAGTACTTATTCGTACTTCTATTGGCAGTGTGATAAAAGACGCGAATTATAATATTACGCTAACAGATAGCACAGGCCAGCATGACATAAGTGATGTAAAGGTTATCGAACGTCCCAATCCTAATGTCATTGAGCAACGTAGACCCTATGTGGTGAGATTGTCCGTGCCTTGGTCGCAGTTACCACCAGAATTTTTAGTCAAGGTATGTGATGAAGCCCATCCTGAACGCGGTTGTTTTTATTCGCAGCCTAAAGCAAAACCATTGACTTACCCCGCGGCCGTAAACGCGCCGGTAACTTTTAGTTCAACAGTCCAGTTTTTTCAAGCCAACAATAGAGAACAGGAAGAAGCTAACGCGATACGGGTGATGAAACAGACACCATCACGCCTGGCGACAATGAGCAAAGCAGAATATAATGAGCTGCGTCAGCAACAATCGCAGCAGAGCGCGGATTTGATGATGGCTCAGGTTGCTGCTGGGGGACCAGTGGGGAATTTCTTTAAGTCTGTTTTTATAGGGTTTTTGAATGAGTTTCCTGGTATGACTACCGTGACCGCGGGTGCCGAGTCATTATGCATGGATTTAGATCCGGAGTCGAACACAGGGTTCTGTGATTTTCTTGTTATCGATCGTGGGGATGACGAGAGTATGGATTATACTTACAATTATATTATAGATTTTAATGCTAATCTTGAAGAATTAGAAAAGGAAATTCAGAAAGTAAGTGGCGGGATTGCTTATCAAAATCAATTATTATCTGATTTTAGAAATGAAGAAACCTTTAGAATATTCTATGATGCTGAGGCATATTTGGCAGCCGTATTCGATGAGTATAATATTGCGGTGTATATGGATAATCTAAATGATGACATTTGGGGCGAGGATGCTGGGTATGCTCCTGGTATGCCTGGCGAATTAACGTTGGATCATATTATTGCGGTATTATCTGATTATGACAGATATTCTCAGTTTGTAACATTATATGATCCTGATGGGAAAATAGAGAGCCTTCATAATCCTAGTTCTGAAGATATTGAGGAATATTTCCGAATTATTGCGAGTATTTATTTTAGTCATCTGGATATGGATGATGACAGTGACTACCCGTTTTCATTTTCATACGATAATGACGATAACACCACCACTGAGTATTCTGTTTACACGCCGATATTGACAGCATTACAACAACAACAGTTCAATAAGATGGCGGGCGGTTTGAGGATGTGGTATGGTCTGAAAGTTGTTGCGATTCAAGCTTATAGAATATATTCGCAGCAATCTCCAGCGGATTATCATGAAGGGAGACAAAAAAGTAGAACAGCCTTTTTGCGCGCACTCAATTTTGAAGGTTTAGATGAGAGTGATTGTGCGCCTGGTGATTATTGTTTGTCCAATGTGAAAGCGAATTATGAAAAGCGATTTGAAGCGATTAAAGAAGCGTATGCTCGACATACAGGTTTACCTGAGGCTTTTGTGATTAGGGATAATAAAACAGGTGAACCGGTATCTGTTGTATTATCTGTTCAAACACCAAAATATACGCCTTTAGAGTTTAATAAAGCCGTTCTTGATAATAATCTAGAATTGGCTAGTGTGAATGAGTTGACTGACATTTTCGGTATTGATGAAGATGAGGCTGCTCGAAAAAGAAGTGTGTCTAATTATTTTTTAGGTCAACTCGATTTGATTGGTCGACTAGGAGTAGCAAATCCAGAGATTATGAAGCAATTGTATTCAGCATTTACGTTAGAAGAGGGCTATGAATCGTTGGCTTCATTAAGCTATGCGATGCGAGCCAGTGGTGGATTGGCATCGGCAGAAGTTGTGAGTAAGAATGTTAGGGCTTCCTATTATATGGAGAATATTATAGGAGAAATAGTAAAGAATAGCGAAAGAATAGTAATTGAGAATCCTGATAGCCTGTTTATTGACTATATAAAAATGTACCCGTATAACACGACGCCGTATAACTTATCCTCTGATGGCAAAGAAGAGCTTGATGAAAGCCATCTTGATGTTGATCTAAGAGGTTTTTATACAGCCGGTCTTGGTGATTATACGCTAACTGAAAAAAATATTACGACGCCATATGTATCTTGGTCGGCAGACAAATTTGGTCATGAGTATGAGGAACTTTACGCCGATTTGTACAAGTCTCACGACGTCAGTTCATTAGAACTTTCTTCTCCACATTTAACTGTGGAAAGCTTTGGTTTAACGCCAAACCCAGCTGGATTTCCATTAACAACTTTTGGTAGTGAAGCTGGCTGTGATTTTAATATTGGTTACTTTAAACTTGAGAATGGTATAAAGTTATATTCATCAGAGGTTAGTCATTGTATGGAGGACGTTAAACTGTCAGCGCTTGCATCAGCTGAGATTGATCAGGCAATATTTCATCAATTATTATTTAATGAAATGCTTGTTGAGCCAGATTTATACTGTCCTATTTCGAATAAAACAATTCAATTAGAAGGAAATTGGCCGGATGTTGTGCCAACAGCTTCATTGACTTTAATTAATGACACGGTACCGTTGAGTGTTCCTAATGGTATGAACATAGCATTGAAACCCCATCCTAGTTATTTGAATTTTAGATATGTCGGTGGTAGTGGTCAGTTACCAGCGGAAGGGGACACGGTTAAAATAGATAATGTTGATCTTGGTTACATAGCGTACTCAGAGAAAACTGGTGAACTGATTTGTCCATATTTTATAGACTATACCTCGTCATCGGGTAAAACTGGACGAGCGGGTATTATGCTTTACACTACTGAAGTTGATCCTTTTCCTCTAACACCTGGTCCGGACGATATGACAGTATCACCATTAAACAGATGGCTTAAAAATAGTGGTCAATGGATGTGTAAAGGTAAAAGTGTAAATAGTAAGAATCGATGCCGTGTTGGATATTTAATTGAGTGATCAAACAGGGTGAGAATTTAGGTAAAACTATGAGTTAATTCCTGCTAAATAAAATCATTTAGCATTAGGTGCGGAGGTACTATAGTTATCAAAAATATCAATATATAGTAGTTTTATACTAAGCTCAGTATATTGTTATTTTGTAGATAATCATGGTATTGAACATTGTAAAGACATTTAAGTTTGAGGTGGGCTATGAAGAAGTTATTGACATTCACATTGATTATAGTGACGGCGGTTTTTTTAGGCGCTTGTTCTGGTGGCGGTGGTACTTCCAATCATTATTATGGTGGGGATGACAACAGCGGTGGTGGTGATAATGGAGGTGGCGATAATGGTGATACGCCTGATCCTACCGACCCTGATCCTAGTGGTGGTTTTGCGACAAAAATAGATCATCAATTTTCTGGTGGATTATCGACTAAAGCAATTATTTTAACCAATCTTGGCACCGATGATGAGAATATTACCGTTGCTTTGAATCAACCTTCAGGCGCGGTCGTGTCGAAGCTAGCAGATGAGCCGATGTTTTCTATTTATGATGGTTCAAGCTCGGCTTCGTGGTGTACGCCAGAGCGTTGCCTGGATCGTTGTGAGATTAATAGTAATGGTGTGGTAACGTTATCGCAACATGCTTCTTGCACAATATACATTAATGCTAAAAGCAACAGTAGTACTGTCGGTACGAGTGCCTTTGGGAGTTTGATTTTTTCTGATCAGTTTGAAAATAGTCATACCTATGAATTAAAGAATACAGAAGCTTTATATGTGGGCGGTGATTTTACGTCTGTGGAAAATAGTCTGGCATCGAATTTAGCACAATGGAATGGCTCATCTTGGAATGTTGTTGGTAGTGGGATTAGTAATGGTGTGATACATGCCGTTGCCGTTGATCCAAAAACAGGTGTTCTTTGTATAGGGGGGCAGTTTTCTCATGCGGGTAATGTCTCTGGGACTGAGAACATCGCCTGTTTTAATGGAAATCAATGGTATGCTTTGGGTAATGGTGTTAAGGGCATCGTGAGAGCGATAGCTTTTGATGAAGACAACGGCGACATTTATGTTGGTGGAGGATTTAATATTGATAATGTACCAGGCGCAACAGGTATTGCGAGATGGGATAGCGCACTTGAACGTTGGGAAGCGCTTGGTAATGGTATTGATCTAGGCAGCGGTGCCTCTAATGGCGGTGAAGGGCCGGCATATGTCTGCGCGTTAGCGATTGATAGTGTGAATAAATCATTATATCTTGGTGGTAATTTTGGATCGCCGAGCGGTGATAATGTCAATCATATGGCTAACTGGAATATTGAGAATGCATCTTGGTCGTCCATGCAAGATGGCGATCTAGAGGTTCAGATGTATATGGATGATGACAGATGTAAAATAGTGGGTTTAGTATTTGATCCTGACAAGGAGCAATTATATGTTGCTGGACAATATTTTATTTCTGATGATCCTGAGGATTTGTTTACTCCTGACCTTCGTCGTCTAGTCGTTTGGGATGTTAATGCGGGTGAATGGTTGGCAGCACAAGCTTTCGAGGAGGCTGGAATAAATTCTATATTTTTTGATAAAGAACATAGAAAATTATATTTAGCGGGAGATTTTTCAATCTATTTTGATCGTTTTGCTGTTTATGATATGGATGCGGGATCACTGGAGGCCGTAGACACATTGATAGACTTAGACACTATTCGTAGAGATAATGAATTTCTTGGTTCATGGATTCATACTGTTTTTGTCGACAGTGATGGGAGTGTTACGTTTGGTGGTCAGTTCAATCAAATTGAGAACAATGATGCGCCTTACATCGCTGGTTTTGATGCCTTACGTTCATATACTTTAGGCAATAGATTAGCTGAAGAAGGGCCAAACAATGGTGTTTACGCTTTGGAAAAAGCCAATGAACTTACACTTACGTTAGAAGATTGATCAAGATAATCTTTATTGAGTGAGAACTTTTCTTCTCCTTAGTGAACGTTTTTTCAAGTACACCAGCAGCAAGGAGATGGCTGCTGGTGTTACGCCAGGGATGCGAGCGGCTTGACCGATAGAATTAGGTTTGATGTCATTCAGTTTTTGTCTTACTTCCGCCGATAAACCGGTGATTACTGAGTAATCAATGTCAACACGTAATGCCATTTGTTCATGTGCGAGTTGTCGGTTTATGTCTTCCTGTTGTCGCGCGATGTAGCCATCATATTTTGCCTGAATTTCAATTTGCTCGGCAACCAATTCATTGCTAACACCGGGTCCAAAATTCTCAACCTGTTGTAACTGCTGATAGCTGATATGCGGTCGTTTGAGAATAGCCATTGCTGAATATTCATGCGCGATTTTTTGACCAATAATCTTTTCCAGCGATTGTCCCTGGCGGGTATCCGGTCGGAAATAGGTGGTCTTAAAACGATGGGTTTCCGCGGCAATATCCTGTTGTTTTTGTTCAAAGATTGCCCAGCGTTGATCATCAATTAAGCCCAGCTTGCGACCTTCAGGGGTAAGACGTAAATCAGCATTATCTTCACGCAGTAACAAGCGGTATTCCGCCCGTGAGGTAAACATACGATAAGGTTCTTGAGTACCGCGAGTAATTAAATCATCTATCAGTACACCAATATAAGCTTGATCACGCCGTGGTGACCAGGGCGCTTTCTCTTGTACTTTCAAAGCGGCATTAATACCGGCAATAAGACCTTGCGCCGCGGCTTCTTCGTAGCCGGTTGTGCCATTGATTTGACCGGCAAAGAAAAGACCATTGATAAATGTTGTTTCTAAACTCGCGCTTAAATCACGCGGGTCAAAATAATCATATTCGATGGCATAAGCTGGTCGGGTAATATGCGCGTTTTCAAAACCTTTGATGCTGCGAACAAAGTCACATTGTACTTCAAACGGTAAGCTGGTGGAAATACCATTGGGATAGAGTTCGTGCGTGTTCAATCCTTCCGGCTCAACAAAGATTTGATGCGATGTTTTATCAGCAAAGCGGGTGATTTTATCTTCAATTGATGGACAATAACGTGGCCCCACGCCTTCTATGCCACCATTGTGCATGGCAGAGCGGGCGATATTATCTTGAATGATCTGATGAGTTTTTTCATTGGTATGGGTGATATAACAACACACTTGTCGCGGATGTTGTTCACGATTACCAATAAATGAAAAAACCGGTCGCGGATTATCACCGGGCTGTTTGTTTAAACCGCTGAAATCAACACTGCGCCCATCAATGCGCGGTGGCGTGCCAGTTTTTAATCGTCCGACTCGGAAAGGTAAGTCACGCAATCGGTTTGCCAGCGCGATAGAAGGCGAGTCACCGGCGCGACCGCCACTAAAGCTTTTTTCACCAATGCAAATCTTGCCGCCTAAAAACGTACCAGTGGTTAAAATAACGGTCGGGCTATAAAAGCGTAGACCTATTTGCGTGACCACACCGATGACATGATCTTGTTCAATCAGTAAATCCGTGACGCTTTGTTGAAAAATAGCGAGATTGTCCTGATTTTCTACAGCCTCACGAATGGTTTTTTTATACAATTGTCGATCAGCTTGCGCGCGCGTCGCTCTTACCGCTGGTCCTTTACGGCTATTCAGCCGGCGGAATTGAATGCCGCTTAAATCAGCGGCATGTGCCATAATACCACCAAGCGCGTCAATTTCTTTGACTAAATGCCCTTTACCAATGCCGCCAATCGCCGGGTTGCATGACATTTGCCCGATCGTTTCAATTTGTTGTGTCAATAATAATGTGCGCGCGCCCATACGAGCCGCCGCCAATGCCGCTTCAGTACCGGCATGTCCACCACCTACAACAATGACTTGATAATTTGTGTTCATAATTTAAATTGTCTATCCCGTCATTCCCGCACAAGCGGGAATCCAGGGAACGAATTACTGGCATAAACTTTTTTCTCTTGGATTCCCGCTTGTGCGGGAATGACGAGGTAAAAATTATCGCATGTGTCAACCGACAAAGCAAGTGGGCTATTGCCTTGCTAAGCGACTATTAAGCGGCAGTTTTATCGTATCGGTGCTGCGAATTGGATTAATATCAATGCCACCGCGTCGGGTATAACGACCATACACGCTTAGTTTATCGGGTTTACAGTATCGCATAATATCCACGAAGATACGCTCGATACATTGTTCGTGGAAATCCTGATGTTGACGAAAAGAAATAATGTATTTTAATAATCCCTGATGATTCATTTTAGCGCCGCGATAATGTATCTGAATACTGGCCCAATCGGGTTGGCCAGTAATCGGACAATTGGATTTTAACAGGTCTGAATAAATTATTTCTTCAATCAATGTGTCCGGTTCGGCAGACAAATAAGCGCTATTCACGGTGTAGTTGTCACAGTGGATATCAAGATCGTCGAGACAAATACCTTCAAATGCTTGGATAGTCATTTGCGCTAACTGATTGAGTGGATGTAAATGAATACTCACTTGTGTACCAATACTCGCACTTAAATCTTGCTGTAAGTGCTGATACACATTCTCCCAACTGGAAAATCGCGTTTGATGAAAGGCGTTTAAATATAATTTTAATGATTTTGATTCAACAATATTCGGTGAGTCGCAAGGATAATGCAGTCGTAAAATGGCAACAATCGGTTTGCCTTTAGCATTCAGCCAGGATAATTCAAAAGCGTTCCAAATATCAAAACCTTTAAACGGTAGCGCGGCAGAAGAAATGCCGATTTCTTCGCGTTTCGCTTGTCTTGGAATGGCAAACAGTAGTTCAGGATTGTATTGATCGCTGTATTCGCTATTTTTGCCTAATGGTGAATTGAATAAGTAATTGAAGTCTGTTTTATTTGACATGGTGGTAGCATACTAACTATTGTGAAGATAATCTATAGCATACAAAGACAAATCATGGCAAAGCAATAAGTTAGTTGTTGTTCCCTGAGTTTATCGAAGGGTGCAACAACCAACTTATTGCTTATGGTGTGCTTGAGTTGATATGTCCTTCGACTAGCTCAGGAACCATCCTTCGACCCTTCTACAGGCTCAGGGCAAGGAAGCTCAGGGAACCGCCCTTCGATGTGGATTCAGGGACTGTTCTGTGATAGATTCAGAGCATGCTTTGCGGCTAATTTGGCGTATGGATGGCTGAGCTTGTCGAAGCCAAGAAATGCGCTCGAAAAGCTTGTTATGCCCCTCGACACTTCGACAAGGGTTCAGGGACTGCCCTTCTACAGGCTCAGGGACCGTCCTGTGATAGGTTCACAGAATACGGTCCACTATCGACATGTGTTAATGTTGATCACTTTTCCCCAAATGACGTAACGCTTTGCCGTCATATAAATTCTTTTCAATTTGCTCAAGCGCCACATTATTTGTTTCAGGAATGAAAAACTTGAGTACGAAAAGAAACGCCACACAAGCCAAGGCAAAGAATAAGAAAACATAGGCGCCGCCACCTGGATTTGGTTTGCCATTGGCATATTGCATAAACGGCAAGGTGAAATTCACAACAAGCGCGGCAATAAGCCAGTTAGCGCTGGTGGTAATGGTCATGCCACACTCTTTGAGATCTAGCGGAAAAATTTCCGAACAGAGCAACCAGGCAATAGGGCCAGCGGAAAAGGCGAAAGAGAAAATAAAAACAACTGTCGCGGCCACTAAAATTGCTTTGAGCATTGTACTGAGCGCGCCACTCATAATCGCTTCGTGATGGAAGATCAACGCGCCAATGAACAACATCGCCGCCATTAAGCTATAACCGGCATATAAAATAGGTTTGCGCCCTAATTTATCAACAAAGGATACGGCTAGAATAGTCGTTGTCATATTCACCAGGCCGACAATAGCTGTGGCAAGCATCGGGTCGTGTACACCGGCGTCGAGGAAAATCGAAGTGGAATAATAAATAACAGCATTAATACCGGTTAATTGTTGAAAAATTTGAATAGTCACGCCAAGTAACAACACTTTGAAGAAAACAGAGCTTTTTAAGCTTTGGAAAAAATTCTGTCTGTCTTTGGCGTTGACGGTTGATTCAATGTCTCGAAATTCTCGATGAGCTTCTTTATTTGACAATCTTATGTTGCGCAGTGTGATAAGCGCTGCTCTGTTTTTGCCTTTTAACATCAACCAGCGTGGCGTTTTCGGAATAACAAAAAGACCAATTATCATAATGATGGCTGGAATAAGAATCGCGTAAAACATTGGTTGCCAACGATGAAAATGGTGGCTAATGATACTATTACTCACAAAAATAGCAAAAATACCAACGGTAATCATTAATTGATACATGGAAACAAACGCGCCACGCCACTTGGTTGGTGCCGCTTCAGATAAATATAACGGCGCGGCAAAAGAGGCAACACCGACAGAGACGCCTAAAATAAAACGATAGGTCATGAGCAGCGTCATGTGTGTCGTGAGCATGCTCGCTCCGGCACAGAGTGAAAAGAGTATCGCTGTCGCCAGTAATGTATTGCGGCGACCAAGTATTCTCGATACGATACCGCTCAATAGCGAACCAACAATGGCACCCCATAGCAATATGGCTGAAAAATTTGAGGCCTGTTTGGCGTTAAGATGCAATTGGCTTTGTATTAATGGTAAAGCCGTGTTAATAAAGCCTTGGTCAAGACCAAATAACAACCCACCAAGCGCCGCTATGGTACAGACCAGAATGATGTATTTTTTCTTAGTTGATATAGTCATAGATGTATAACCTCCCTTGTATGCTTATCTCCAGAACAACAGTACCATACCAGGACCGCGTTTATTTGTCAAGGATGGGTATTATTTTTGTTGCTTTATATTTTGTCAGAGACATTGGATTAAAATATAAGCTATTGATTTTAATATAAATTATCTAAAAATCATAATCATTCCAGTGATCAGCACACAAAGGTAAAAAAATTTTTTCGCGCGCACGATCGAAAATTTGGGGACAAATGGTTTCACGACAATAATTGTAATCATCGCGGCAATAATGATGCTGATAAAGCTTGGCAGATAAATATAACCTAGATTCGCGTGTATGGATAACTGTTGACCATGATAAATATACACAAATGTGCAAACAATCAGACCGGGTAAGGTCGTGGCGAACATACTGGTATTGATGGCTTGCCGATAGGGCAGATAGCGGTTTAAGATGGGAATGAGTAAGATACCACTGGCGATGCCGCTGGCGCTGCTGATTATCATGGCAATAAATGTCATGATGCCGACTACAGCAAATATCCTCATCGTGATCATTTTAGTCTCAGTGTTGAGATGGATGATGCCTTTGTTAAAGACAAGATGATAGCCCGCAATGGCACTCAATAGTACGCCCACATAGATGTGAACCCATCTTGGCGGCAATAACATGGCAATATGCGAGCCAATTGCTGATCCTGCTGTGCCAAACAGCAGTACAATGAGCGAATAACTGCGATGAGGAACATAGCCAAGACAGATGTATTGTATGGTAATCATCAAACCAATGACCGTGATGGCGGACATGGTTGTCGCGATGGCAATTTTTAAGGCGATCGCGTGCGGGAAAACGTGCATAAAAATAAACGTAAGCGCGGGTAAGGTGATTAAGCTCAGACCATTACCGATGAATACGGTAATAAGCGCGCCAAACACGCCAATCAGCAGATAACATATCATCAATAAGATTGAATATTGTTCAAAGAAATGAATAAACATAATATTGATTTGCTAAAAAAACTGATATAATTTGATTTATGTGTCATTATCCTAAAAATCGCGGTTGGTAGCAAGATGAGAGTGCCGCCCTTCGACCCTCGACCCTTCGACAGGCTCAGGGCAAGCAGGCTCAGGGACCGCCGCGGTTTTTAGAATTATATTACAAGTAGTTTCTATAACAATAAAAAGTATAACACCATGCAACATACCAAAACGTCTTCATGCTTTGATTACATTGTCATTGGCGATGGCATTCTCGCCTTAACAAGCGCTTACCGCCTTTTGCGATACACTGAAACAGCGAAAATCGCTGTGATCGGTAGCGCTTATGAAATGGCGTCATCGGCGTCTGGGGCGATGTTAGGTGTTTTTGGTGAATTGACAGCGGGTCGGCTCAAGCATCGTGAGCATCGACTCTATTTTGAAATGGCACGTGATGCCAGTAACATATGGCCTGATTTTGTCGACGAATTAAACGCGACCTTATCAACGGAAGACAAAATTAAAATAGGCGATAACGGTACCTTCGTAGTGTTAAATACCCAGGGCACAAGCAAAGTCGATACGCCGAATTATGAAGCCATTTTACAGGCGCTTAAATCCTATCATGAACCACATGAAGAAGCGCGACCTGAAGATATTCCAGGGTTTTCACCGGAAGAAACATGCCGAGCGGTGAAGGCTGTTTATATTCCCAATGAACGCTTTGTTAATCCTAACAAAGTGCTTGCCGGTCTTAAAAAAGTTCTAGAAAACAGCAAGCGTGTCACCATGATAAAAGGCACGGTAAATAACATACTGACAAAAAAATCTGCGAGTATAAAAGGCGTCACTTTAACAACTGGCGAGGTATATGAAGCGGATCAAGTCATTATCGCGGCGGGTGTGGGCACGCAATCACTGGTTGACGCACTGCCGGTATTGAAGGGACGAATACCTTATATTCTTGCCGGCAGTGGTGTTTCTTTTTTGGTTGATCAACATGTGCCGGATCTCAGGCCAATAGAACACGTTATTAGAACGCCAAATAGAGCCGGCGCCTGTGGCGTGCATTTATTACCTCGCAGTGATAATCCTGATTATCTTTATTTAGGCGCGGGCAATATGATGGAGTGGGGGAATACACATGGGGCGTCGTTGGAGAGCGCGTCATGGATACTTACCAGTATATTAAAACAGTTTAGTACCCATTTAGGCGATGCCAGACTTATTCGATTTTTTAGTGGTTCTCGTCCTTTTTCAATAGACGGGCTTCCTGTTTTTGGCGCCAGTAAAACAGTTTCAGGACTGTGGTTTTTATCCGGCACGGGGCGCGATGGTTTCCATTGTTCGCCTTTGCTAAGTTTATACATGGCGAATCAACTCTTGAATCATACTTCGCTGACAGCTTATCAAGAAAAAGCGACGCAGTTATTTCACACATTTTCACCGGAAAGAGCTTTAATACAAACATGTACCCAACAACAATCAATCGCGGATATTAAAAAACAGGTCTACAGTGTCTTACATGAAACGGGTGGATTACTAACAACTCGCCTGGATGTGCCTTTTCCTGACTGGATTGAGCGGGATATTAGTGAAATTTATACTAGGCTGGAAACGGATTACGCCTTGCCATCACTAGTGATGCTGCCGATATTATGTAAACGCTGGAAAATAGAAGCCATCAAAGCTTTTCTCGATGATACTAAGCGTTGCTATAAATAGTTTATATTTCCGCTAAATTACCTTTGTTTTCCAACCAGGTTTTACGGTCTTGCGCGCGTTTTTTACTGAACAGCATTGTCAAGATTTGTTGTGTGTCATCTTTGGCGTCCATGGTTAATTGCACCAATCGACGGGTATCCGGCGCCATTGTCGTTTCTCGCAGCTGTGACGGATTCATTTCCCCCAAACCTTTAAAACGCTGTACCGATACTTTGCCTGGTTTTTTTTCCGCGTGAATACGATCAAAGACACCTTGTTTTTCATCGTCATCGAGGGCGTAAAAAACTTCTTTACCGACATCAACACGGTACAGTGGCGGCATTGCCACAAACACATGACCCGCTTCAACCAATGGACGAAAATGTTTGACAAACAGCGCGCACAATAAGGTAGCAATATGAGCGCCGTCAGAATCGGCATCGGCTAAGATACAAATTTTGCCATAACGTAATGTGCTGAGATCATGTTTATCGATGTCCAAACCAATGGCGACAGAAATATCATGCACTTCTTGTGACGATAACACTTGTGAGGCGTCAACTTCCCAGGTATTGAGAATTTTGCCACGCAACGGCATAATGGCCTGAAAATTTTTATCGCGCGCTTGTTTCGCTGAACCGCCGGCGGAATCACCTTCAACAAGAAATAATTCACACTGTAGTGGTTCATTGTTTAAACAGTCGGCTAATTTTCCTGGCAATTGTGGACCGGCGGTGATTTTTTTGCGGACAATTTTTTTAGCGTTTTTCATCCGCTTTTGTGCTTGATTAATCACCATTTCTGCCAGCGCGTCACCAATGGTGTGATGCTGGTTTAACCACAAACCAAAACTGTCTTTGATCACGCCAGAGACAAAGCCCACACACTGTCGTGAACTTAAACGTTCTTTCGTCTGACCGGAGAATTGAGGATCAGCCATTTTGACTGACAGGATATAACTACAGTTTTCCCAGCAATCATCCGGCGTGATTTTTACCCCACGAGGCAGTAAATTGCGGAACTCACAATATTCACGGATCGCCTCACATAAACCACTGCGAAAACCGGCAACATGGGTGCCGCCTTGTGGTGTGGGAATGAGATTGACATAGCTTTCCTGTAAAAGCTCGCCCCCTTCAGGCAACCATAACACCGCCCAGTCAACCGTTTCTTGTTCACCTGCCATACTGCCAAGAAAAGGTGTTTCCGGTAATTTTTGCCAGTCTGCGAGACTGTCGAGCAGATAATCACTCAAACCGGATTCAAACAACCATTCTTCTTTTTCATTGGTGATTTGATTGTCTAATGTCACGCGCAAACCTGGGCAGAGTACCGCTTTGGCGCATAAAATATGTTTGAGTTTGCTGACGGAAATTTTAGCCGTATCAAAATATTTAGGGTTAGGTAAGAAATGTATTTTGGTACCTGTATTACGCTTGCCGACAGTACCAGTTTTTTTCAGTGAGCTAGTGCTGTCGCCATCAGCAAAGGTCATTTGATAGATTTGCCCGTCGCGCTTGATTTCAACTTCAAGACGAGAAGATAGGGCGTTGACAACAGAAACCCCGACACCATGCAAGCCGCCGGAGAATTGATAGTTTTTATTGGAAAACTTACCGCCGGCATGTAGACGTGCCATAATTAATTCCACGCCGGTAAGTTTATGTTGCGGGTGTTTATCCACGGGCATGCCGCGACCGTCATCTTCAACAATGACTGAACCGTCTTTTTTTAGCGTTACCCAGATGGATTGCGCGTAACCGGCAATAGCTTCATCAACACTATTATCAACCACTTCTTGTACGAGATGATTGGGACGGCTTGTATCTGTGTACATACCCGGTCTTTTTTTGACAGGTTCTAAACCACTCAGTACTTCAATATCTTTAGCGTTGTAAGCCATAGCACCTATCTTAAAACTTAAAAAAATCAAAAATATCGGGGATCATCTGATCAAAATTCTCAAAAATATGATTACCACCCGATTGAATAATATGTTTAGCTTGTGGAAATTTTTCCAATGCCAAACGATAATCCAATACTTCGTCTCCAGTTTTCAATAATAATAAAAAATTACGCGGTTGGGTAATGGTTTTAACATCAAACTGACGAAATTGTTGTAAATGCGCGGCAGTCACGGCAAAAGATTCGCCCGTTTCAGGATGCGTATGCTCACCAATAAGGGTGTCGAAGTCGTATGGATTGATTGCCGGATTCACCAGTGTGGCAGGAAAATTAAATTGCTCGCTTAGGTAAGTGGCAAAATAGCCGCCGAGTGAGCTGCCGATCAGGTAGATATTATCATTTCTCAGATGTGACAAATTGTCGAGCAGCTGCTGTAACACAACTTGAGGCTCACCATGCAGTTGTGGCGCGGAAAAAATAACATCCGATCGATTTTCAATGGCTTTTTGTAAGCACACGGCTTTGTGTGAAGAGGGTGAGCTTTTAAACCCGTGTAAGTAAATCAAATGTTTCATTGGAACAAGTTATGTTTGTGTAATGCCAACCATTGTAGCGCAATAATCGTGTGCGCACTGCATATTGTGCCATCATTGACGCGCGCGATAGCGTCTTCACTACGCATGACCACCACTTTGATATCTTCGCCTTCTTCAGCCAACCCGTGTATGCCGCCCGCTGTTGTCGCGTCAACTTTAGCACAGAAAAAATGGGTGCGTTCAGAACTGCCGCCGGGGCTTGACCAGTAGCTATTGATCGCTTGTATTTCTTCAATTTTTATGCCGGCTTCTTCCCAAGTTTCACGTTTAGCCACATCAACTAAAGCCTCATTTTCATCAACAAGACCAGCGACAACCTCAATAATCCAGGGATTTCTATCACTATTAAGTAGCCCAATACGAAACTGTTCAATCAATACCACTTGATCCTGTTTGGGATCATAAAGTAATACAGCAACCGCTTCTTGTCGCTCGACGAGTTCGCGCGATAATAATTCACTGTGTCCACCGTCATAGGTTTTAATTTTTAGATTGTAGCGGTTAATGGTGAAATAACCACTATGTATGGTTTCCTGGCTAAGAATATGTACATCTTCTTGGGGCATGTGTTTCATCTCAATCTATATGTAGTTTTACTACTTATAGTATGATGATAAGGGTAAGACGTCAATCTTTATACTAATAGCTTTTTATTTAGCAATGCGCTATACTGTTCTACTGCATAAATCAGTAAAGTAGAAATGCACAATAGCAATATAAGCTAAATGAATACATTATGATACATAAATTAACAGAGTCAATTTAGAAAAGGGGAATTATATACATTGAGTTTTGTTAATAAAATAAAAAAAATATGGAAAAACTTTTTTGGCAATAACAGAGAAACAGCGCATTGTCATATAAATCTTAAAATATCGCACGACCAGATTGATAAAGACGCTTTAACTATTTTGCGTAGACTGGCGCGACATGGTTATCAGGCTTGTCTAGTCGGTGGCGCGGTACGCGATTTGCTACTTGGACGGCAACCAAAAGATTTTGATATTGCCACAAACGCGCGACCTCGACAAATAAAGCGCTTGTTTAGAAATTGCCGTTTAATTGGCCGTCGTTTTCGCTTAGCTCATCTTTATTTCAAAGATAAAATTATTGAAGTCTCGACATTCCGCAGCACACCGAAAAAACAATCGGATGATCATCACTGCTCTGACGATGGCATGATTTTACGTGATAATGTCTATGGTACGATTGAAGAAGATGCTTGGCGTCGAGATTTCACCATCAACGCGCTCTACTATGATATTACCAAATCATCCATTATTGATTTTTGTGGTGGCCTTGATGATTTAAAAGCCAATCTCATTCGCACCATCGGTGATCCATTTTTGCGCTGCCGTGAAGATCCGGTAAGAATATTACGGGTGATACGTTTTGCCGCCAAGTTAAACATGACCATAGAAGAAACTGCTGAAAAAGCGGTTTTACAATTAAGTTGTTTACTAAAAGATGTGCCGCCGTCGAGACTATTTCATGAGTTTATGAAATTTTTCAGTTGCGGTTACGCGCTTAACGCGTTTAAACTGCTGTGCAAGTACAATGTGCTAAAAGAAATTTTACCACTCACTCAGAAAGCTTTGGATGACCATAATCAACCGGTAAAACATTTTATCGAAAAGGCGCTAAAAAATACCGATGAACGTTTGACGAATAATGATACCATATCAGCCGCTTTTCTGTTTGCTTTTTTATTATGGCATCCATTGCTTGATTATAAGAAAAAACTTGAGCGGCAGGAAAATATGAAAGCTGTCCCGGCATTTCATCAAGCCTGTCATGATGTATTAAAACAACAAATACAACACATGGTTATTACCAAGCATTTACGGTTTATGATTATTGAAACGTGGAGCTTGCAATTACAGTT
>JBCCYM010000026.1:0-22146 GCA_039190005.1 Pseudomonadota bacterium | reverse complement strand
TCCTTCAGCGCTCACCGAAGGCTTGTCCTTGGCAGCTGCGAGCACGATGGCAGGCTTATTCGTGCTGGGATCAGCCTCAGCAAAGGCATTTTCATAGCTAACGGGTGAAAGATAACCGAGGCTTGAATCTTCGACAGGCTCAGGGACCACCGTGGTTTTAGGATTAAGCGTTTAAATGTTTTTATCTAAGCGCTACCAGTCCAAAATTGATCTGGCTATACGTATTAGTCAGCGCGTTTTCCGCTATTATTTCCTTAATTAAATCAAAAAACTATCTCTGAGTTAAGTGACTTAACTTGGCGGTATTTGACCATACATGTTAAGCGGTTTTATTGCCTGGAAAATAGACTGGGCATGAGTGGGGAAGCTGTGTAGAATGATCGGCATGTAAATTAAGAAAGAAAAAGTAGCCATATGAATAAAAAAATCATGTTAGGTTGTGGGATTGGTAATATCGTTGAATGGTATGATTTTATGATATATGGTGGCTTATTACCTTATTTAACAAAACTTTTTTTCCCTAACGCGCATAACTATATTTCTGTTATTTTGGGATTAGCTATCTTTGCTTCAGGATTTTTAATGCGACCGGTCGGTTCGATTTTTTTTGGCCATATTGGCGATAGATATGGACGAAAACCGTTGATGATAAGATAAGATGCACCGCGGTAGGTTTTGCTTATAGCATAGCTATGGCAATATTTGGTGGCACGGCACCGGTCATTAATGCGGCCTTAATCCATTTGCTAAAAACACTTTATGCGCCGGCTATCTATGTTATGGCTATTTCAATAGTTGGCCTTGTTGTGGTTTGTAACATCCGTAGTGAAGCAAATGCTTAGTTGCTAGTTACTAATAGGCGTTTCGCGCTTTGTGTGAAACACTTTACCCGATGGGGGTTTTTAGGGGGAGAATCCCGATTCTCCCCCTAAGTCGCAGTAGCGCGAATTTACTTCGCGCCTGCGATCAATTCAAGAAGGCGTGAGCACGTAAGTGTGAAACGCCTGACTAAGTTTATTTACGCGGAGTGACGTTTGTTATTTGTTTGACGCAAATGACTTGGACGAGTAAAATTTATAATAAATATTATGTGATTTTTAGTACAGAAAATTAACTAGTAATTGGTGATGAGTGTGTGTAAAATTATACAAGTGTAAATCTTGCATCAGGTCTAACCTCCATATTGTTTGATATTTTAATACCATGGTGATTTTGTGATAAACAGTCGAGAACTCAAGTTGATTTACAAAGGTAAATCATTAATTAATGGAAGTATGGATGTTAAAAATCTCGCGCCAGCACTACTTGCTTTTGGTTCATTGATTGAAAAAGCAAATCAAATTGTTAATCCAGGTTCGCCGGAAATCAAAACACATGTCAAGGCATTGAGTAAAGGTAGTTTTGAAATAAATCTACTGCTGCAACATGGTGTTGTAAAAGATGTCATCGATATGCTTGCTTCAAAAGAATCCAATGCTATTTTAAATTTATTGGTATACCTTGGTCTAGCTGGTGCTGGAGTAAATGGTCTTATTAAACTAATAAAAGCGACTGCTGGAGATTCCAGAAAAATTAGACTTATTCCTGAAACAGAAAATGAAGATCTTATTAAGATTAAAATTGGAAATACTACAATTGAAACCTGTAAATTGTCACTAGATTTATATCGAGATTTAAAGATTCGAAAACAATTAGAACGAATTTCGGCGCCACTTTCTGAAGAAGGAATTGAATTAATAGAATTTAATTATGATAATAATAAAATTGAAATTAAAAAACATGAACGAACTTATTTTATTGTGCCTGAAGCAAACAAAACAATATTAAAAGAGGATTCTCATCGAGAAAATCTGATCATT
This sequence comes from Pseudomonadota bacterium, assembly GCA_039190005.1. Classification (GTDB taxonomy): domain Bacteria; phylum Pseudomonadota; class Gammaproteobacteria; order UBA12402; family UBA12402; genus JBCCYM01. The sequence goes on along the minus strand of JBCCYM010000026.1, from coordinate 20,287 downwards.
ATCAGAGCCGCTTTTAAAAAAGACAATAAATGGCGATTCTCAAACGGCGCGTCTGAATTTAATGCTCAAATCAAAGATCAAGCATTTATTGAAAAGATTATGAATCATAAAATCGTGTTTGGAAAAGGCGATTATTTAGATTGCGAAATACTTTTACGTCAATATCAAACTGATAAAGGGCTTAAATCGCAATACGAATTACTAAAAGTTTATAAACACCATCAGGCACATCGACAAATTCCTTTAAATTTAGAGTCCTAATACTTAATCGTTTGTTTTTTTAATTCAAATTCAACGAACACGATTATTATGCCAGGATTTTTGATACCACGCGTCTTGATCTAAAAGATCATGATGCGTTCCCTTTGCGATGATTTCCCCATGTTTCATCACAACAACAACATCAGATTCTTTAGCTACAGTTAGACGGTGAGAAATGATCAATATACTGCAATCCAATTTCTCTGTAGATAAATAACGGTTTATAGTTTTTTCGGTATTAATATCTATGGATGAGTTATACTCGTCTAATACTAACAATTTTGGTTTTCGCATTAACGCTCTTACGATGCCAATTCTTTGTTTTTGGCCTCCCGATAATCTTACGCCTTTATTGCCGACGTAAGTATCTAACCCTAATTCCAGTTCTTTAGTAAAATCAAGCAAATCCGTATGTATGAAATCATCAATCATGGTCGTATTTGTTTCCTCGTGACCAAGAAAAATATTATTTCTTATCGTGTCATTCAATAAAACAATATCTTGAGGAACATAGGCGATTTTATTTCTCAGTGTGGAAAAGCCAATATGTTTGATATTATGATTGTTTATGGTAATTTTTCCTTCACTTACATCGTAGAATCGCATGATCAATTTTGCTATCGTTGATTTTCCACTACCTGTTTTGCCAACAATAACAATTTTGCTTTTAAAAGGGATGCGCAGATTGAAGTTTTTTATCACCATTGATTTATGGTAGCGAAAGCTTACGTTGTCAAAATTTATTTCCATATCATTTTCAAGCGTGTCGACAACAGGCGGTATAACGGCTAAATCAGGCGCGCGTTTTGACAGTTCCATTAACGGCACGATCTTTAAAGAAGATTCTATAAACATATCATAGGCTCTTATAACACCGGCAAGCGGCGCGGTCACTTGTAAAAAATAGGCGTTAATCATGACAAAATCGCCGGCAGATAGGTTTGATTTTGTGACTTCGAAAAGGGTAATGGACAAAGTAATAATTAATCCAGCATACAGGGTAATCTGTTGCATGAGTGATTTCGATAAAAATACCATGCTACGATTTCTCGCGGCGCTAACGCACGCGCTGGTATGTTTTGATATGATCTTTCTTCTTATTTTTTCCGCTGTCGCTATTTTGATCGTCTCAAAATTAGCGATATCTTCATGAAAATGCTTTTGCTTACTTATTATTTTGTCTCGTATGTTTTTTATCGAATCTTTTTCTTTCTTAGCGTAGTATAAACCGATAAGCACTTGGATTATAAATATTAACACAACAGGGAAGATGATATACAGCGCGACTTTATAGATTATAATTGTTAATACTAAAATGAGTTCAAAAAAGAAAGGGATGACCACGGATAAAAATGTCATCATAAATCCATCGATCGCGTTTTGAGCGTTATTTGTCATCGCGTTTATTTGCGATGAATTCTTATCAAAAAAGAAAGCGTGGGAAAAAGTTTGTAGTTTTATTAATAATTTTTTTACCACTGTTTCGCTTAAAATTTCCCTAAGCACACTAAGCATAAAATTATTTAAGATTTGCAAGGCGACACCTAATAGTCCCGCCAGACCAAGCATAATTAAAGATATAAACGCTGTCTTATAAGCTTTATGGGATATCGCGTCAACGGTGTTTCCTAACAAAAGAGGTTGCAGGGCTGTGAATATTTTTGCGGCTATGATAAGAAAGCCACAAAAAAATAGTTTTCTTTTTAGGGCGCGATTTTCTTGAAATTCTGTGACCAGAAACACTATAAAATCAATGCTTCGCTTAAAAAGGAAAATATTTGCGTTTTGTTTGTTTTTTTTAACTTTCATTATGATTGTTTTGTAAAAATTCGCGTCTTTAAAAACAATGGGTAGATCATTTTTTAAATGTTTTGAATTCTCGTATCGATTTGATTTTGTTCTTTTATCTGAAAAGTTTAGTTTGCCGAAAATAGCGAGGGATGGCAATAATTTTGCAACGCGCTTAAACGCGGTGGCCCCTGAGTTTATCGAAGGGTGGTCTCTGAGCCTGCTTGTCCTGAGCCTGTCGAAGGGTCGAAGGGTGGTCCCTGAGCCTGCCGAAGGGTTGAAGGGTATAACAAGCTTTTCGAGCGCATTCCTTGGCTTCGACAAGCTCAGCCATCCACACGTCCACGGGTCCCTGAGCCTGCTTGCCCTGAGCCTGTCGAAGGGTCGAAGGCTTGATCGCCAAGCGAGACTGATAAGATTTATTCAACTAAAACTAGAAAATGGGTGTTTATGGGTGTATAAATGGGTGTATGATTAAAACAAAAACACTCCAGATCACAAGAGATTATTGCTTGGTTGAATGATATACTGACGCAGGAAACATGACACCCACTCTTTGCCATAGCTATTTTTGTTTTTGTAGTCGTATTTTTAGCGCATTATTAGAAAAAAATTACCTCATACTACGTGGTAAAGGGCGAGGAAGTTGGTATGAATTGTCATCATGAAGTGATAGATGAGTATTTTAATCTACACTATTTTTTAAGCCAAATCCAACAACTGCCCATCAATAATCGAATAAACTGGCCAACCGGTCAGTTGCCAGCCGTGGAAAGGTGACCAACCGCATTTGGTTTTTAAGTTAGCATCGTCAACTGTTTTGGTTTTGTTGAGGTCAACGAGCAACAAATCATTGCGATCAGAATAATCAAACATAGTCTGAATACGCCGACATGTCAGCGAGGCGATTTGATCCAGCGTTAATTTTTTCTCTTGATAGGCATTGAGCAGTAAGGGTAGGTTTGTTTCAATGCCTGGTACGCCAGAAGGAGAGTCGGGATAGTCTTGATTTTTTTCTTCCAAAGTATGCGGGGCATGATCTGAACCTAAAGTATCAATCACGCCATCGGCTATGGCTTGGAATAATGCCGGTTGATGTTCGGGTGAACGCAGTGGTGGGTTCATCTGCGCTTTGGCGCCTAATGTTTCATAGTAGGTGTCATTTAAAAATAAATGATGCGGTGAGGTTTCCGCGTACATGGGTAAGCCTTCTTTTTTTGCCGCGGCAATCACTTCTAATTCTTGTATGCTGCTGACATGCAACACATACACTTTGGTGCCATACAGGCGTGACAGTGACGCGGCTTGTCTGATGGCGCTGGCGGCAACTTCCGGTGTTCTAATCTGCGAATGCACATGATGCTCATGACAATGAGCGAATTGTGGTGTTCTTTCTTGAATCATACATTCATCTTCAGCGTGAACGGCGACCACCATATTTAGGTGCGCGGCAATTGAGAACGCCGCGTGTAAACTGCTTTCATCGTCCATGAGTAAATCACCGGTACTGGATCCCATAAACACTTTCAAGCCAATCACTGATGGTTTAACTCTGACAATTTCCTGAAAATGATTTTTATCGGCGCCAATATACAATTCATAACGTAAAGGTAAATTAACCTTTGCCAATTGTTGTTGAATGATTTCTTTTTTCTGTTGTAATCTCTCCAAACTCACACAAGCAGGCAGATTGTTGGGCATATCAAACACGGTGCTGTAACCCCCCTGTAATGCCGCTTTTGCCGCGGTACACCAGTCTTCTTTATAGTCCTGTCCGGGGACACGAAAATGAACATGGGGATCAATCAGCCCGGGGAAAACAGTTAAGTGGGAACCATCAATCGTTTTGTCCTCTGAAGCGCTTTGCAAACTTATCGATTTTTGCGCGACGTCAATGTATGGATGGTTTTTGAATGGTTCAAAAGATTGACCTTCAGGGATAGTAATATTGGTAATTTTAATCATGTCGAGTAGTGTTTAGGTTTAATGTCTTTAAATGAAAAAATTCTTTCGCAGTAAGCGCAATGTAATTTATCATTTTGCCCGCCGCGTTTTTTTACAATAAACTTGGTCGTGATTTGCTCTTTATTAGTAATACAGTTCAAATTGGGACAAACCATTAAGCCGCTAATTTCGCTGGGTGAAACCGCTTTGATTTTATCGGTCACGGCGAAATCTTGAATGCGATTAATGGTTGCTCGCGGCGCGAACAAACCAATATAACTTAATTGCTGTTCATTGAGCGAATAGTTTTCTATTTTAATTAAATCTTTAAACTGATCGCGTTTACTTTTTAAATTCAAACCAATGGTCACACGCTTATTATGATCGGTAAGTTGTAATAGATCAACAATACGAATCGCTTTTCCGGCGGGAATGTGATCAATTACCGTGCCCTGCTCAATGGCGTTTACCGATAATGTTTTTTGTCCGCTTTTACGCATGTTAAATCATCTCCGGTCTCAGTAGTAAGGCTAATAATGCTTGGCGCACATATAAACCATTTTCCGCTTGTTGAAAGTAATAGGCGTGAGCGGTGTCATCCACTTCCACAGTGATTTCATCAACCCGCGGTAAAGGATGCATGATTTTTAGTGTCGGTTTGGCCGCTTTAAGCGTGTCTACGGTTAAACGGTAACGTGTTTGTATGCTGTTAAATTCATTGGCTTCAAAACGCTCGCGCTGCATCCGGGTCATGTATAAAATATCAACGCGATTGATAATATCATTGATATCGGTATGGAATGAAAATTTAATACGGTTTTCATAAAGAAAATCACAAATGTGTTCTGGAAGTTTTAAGGCGTCGGCGGCGACAAAGTAAAAACGTATATTTGGATACCGCGCGCAGGTTTTTGCCAGTGAGTGCACGGTGCGCCCGTATTTTAGATCGCCAACAAAGGCGATATGTAGATTTTCTAGCCGTTGTTGGCTTTCGCGAATACTGAATAAATCAAGCAAGGTTTGTGAGGGATGAAGGTTGGCGCCATCACCGGCATTGATAATGGGCTTATCACACACTTCCGCTGCCAATCTTGCCGCGCCTTCAGCGTGATGACGGAGGACAAGCGCGTCGACGTATTTACCAATGACTCGCATCGAATCACTCAGTGATTCTTGTTTTTTGGTGGATGTACTGTCCGCTTGGGCAAAACCGATTACTTGACCGCCTAAACGCGTCATTGCCGCTTCAAAAGACAGACGCGTGCGTGTTGACGGTTCAAAAAAACAACTCGCCAGGAGTTTGCCACGCAAATAATCGGGCATGGGCTGTTGTTTGATCTTTTCGGCCGTGTCGAGAATTAAATTAATCTCTTCCAGGCTCAGTTCTGCCGATGAAATAATAGGGTGTTGAAATAATGGATTAGTTGTCATTGATCAATTTCAAATTTTGTCGCGACACGGGGCGTTGTAATTTTTTCATAAAATATTGCCAGGATTCGACTTGTGTGGGCTTGCCATATAAACTAATCAGAGCCTGCAACATGACTTGAGCGATTTGCAGATTAGTAATCAGAGGAATATGGTGGTCAATGGCCAATCGCCGGATTTTAAAACCATCACTGATATTTTTCTCACTGATATTATATTTGGTGCGTGGAATATTAATAATCAAATCAACATTGCGTTCAGTGATCAATGACGTCACATTAGGTTCAACATTGTCACTGGCTTTATAAATGAAATAAGAACCGATACCATGTTGCACTAAATAACTATGGGTGTTTGCCGTGGCGTAAATATCCCAACCCAATTCTTCTAACTGTAACAGATAGTCAAGCAATTTGGTTTTTTGATCGCCGCCGATGCTCACAAACAAACGTTTACCGGCTACCGATAAATCCGTCGCTTGCCATGAACGATAAAAGGCGTCAAGTAAGTCCTGTCCAAGACAGGCGACTTCACCGGTGGAAGCCATTTCGACATAAGCGACCGGATTCGCGCCTTTCAAGCGATTGTAAGAAAATTGTGAGGTCTTAACACCGACATGATCGAGCTCCAGTGTTTGATAATACTGCCGTGTGTATTCACCCAACATCACTTCTGTGGCGATTTCAATAAAATTGTAGCCGGTGGTTTTGGAGGCAAAAGGAAATGAGCGGGAAGCGCGGACATTGCATTCAATCACTTTTATGGCGTTTTCTTTCGCAATAAGCTGCGTGTTAAATGGCCCGGTAATGTTTAAGGCTTTTACCATTTTGCCGACTATGCGTTTGGCGCGGCGAATGGTTTCTAAATAAAGTTTTTGCGGTGGTAGCACAATGGTCGCGTCACCGGAATGCACGCCAGCGTTTTCGATATGTTCCGAAATCGCCTGAATAACAATGTCACCATTTTCAGCGACGCCATCAATTTCCAATTCTTTGGCGTTTTCAATAAATTTTGTAATCACAACAGGATAGTCTGGCGAGATGTGTGCGGCTTCCTGTAAATATTTTGCCAGGCTTTTCTTATTTTCGACAATATTCATCGCCGCGCCCGATAAGACAAAAGAAGGGCGTATCAATACCGGAAATCCCACACGTTGACAAAATGATTGCGCTTGTTCCAGACTGGAAACAGAAGTCCATGCCGGCTGATCAATGTCTAATGTGTTTAACAATTCAGAAAATACGGCGCGGTTTTCAGCGCGGGCGATATCTTTGGGACTGGTGCCGAGAATCGGGTAATTTTTTTCAAACAGGGGCAATGATAGATTATTGGCAACCTGACCACCCACAGAAACAATGATGCCTTTGATGTTTTCAATATCAGCAATATCACAGACACGTTCATAACTCAGCTGTTCAAAATACAAGCGATCGGATTCATCGTAATCCGTGGACACGGTTTCCGGATTACAATTTATCATAATGGTTTTATAGCCCAAGCGTCGCAATGTGCGAGCCGTATTGACGGCTGACCAATCAAACTCCACTGAAGAACCAATGCTATAAGGACCGGAACCTAAAATAATAATCGCCTGCTGTTCGGAAGGTTGGACATCATGTTGTTCAGCGTGATAGCTTAAATAAAGATAATTGGTTTGCGCGTCAAATTCACCGGCAAGTGTGTCAATCTGTTTAATATACGGCGTGATGCCGTGTCGCAAACGTAATGCTCGGATCGCTTTTGTATCTTGCTGGCAAATGGATGCCAGGGCGCGATCGGAGAAACCCAGTTTTTTTGCCAGGCGTAATTGTTCGGGTGTTAAGGTGCTTTGTCGTAGTTGATTTTCAAACTGCGCGATTTGATGCACATGTCGCAGAAACCAAGGATTGATATGTGACCAGGCTTCAACCTGTTCAACTTGACCATCATTTAAAAAGTATTGATACAAGGCAAACAAACGGCGATCGGTGGCGTATTGTATTTCATTTTCAGGATGGTCAACAGTATTGGGATAGGTGCTTAAATCATCGGCGCCGATATTCAACATGCCCACCGCTTTTTGCAAGGCTTCAGGAAAAGAACGGCCGATGGCCATTACTTCGCCGACACTTTTCATTTCCGTGCCGATGCGTCGTTCAGCGGCTTTGAGTTTTTGAATATCCCAGCGTGGAATTTTAACCACCACATAATCCAAGGCGGGCTCAAAAAACGCGCAGGTTTTTTCGGTGACACTGTTTTTGATCTGGTGCAACTTATAACCCAGCGCTAATTTTGTGGCGACAAACGCCAAGGGATAACCGGTCGCTTTTGACGCCAGGGCGCTGGAACGTGATAATCTGGGGTTGATTTCAATCACCCGATATTCGCCATTATGCTGATTGTAAGCGTATTGAATATTGCACTCGCCAATAATATTAAAATGGTTGGCGACTTTGATCGCAATCTGCCGCAGGAAATGATATTCGCGATTATCCAGCGTCTGCGATGGCGCGATCACAATACTCTCACCGGTATGGACACCCATCGGGTCCATATTTTCCATATTACAAACGGTAATGGTGTTGCCACTACTGTCACGAACAATTTCGTATTCAAATTCACCCCAGCCGATCAAACATTCTTCAACCAAGATTTGTGGTGAACCGCTTAAGGCTTGTTGCGCGCGCTGTTTGAGTTCCGCTTCGTCTTGTATAATGCCCGAACCGAGTCCGCCGAGAGAGAATGCTGTCCGGATCATCAAAGGGTAGCCGATTGACTTGCCGGCTGCTATGGCTTGATCGACAGTGGTGGCGGAGAAGCTTTTAGCGACAGCCACATCAATTTTTTGTAGCGCTGCTTTGAAAAGTTCACGATCTTCAGCTAGTCGGATGGTTTGCACATCGGTTCCCAGCACCTTAACGCCATGTTGTGTCAATAGGCCTTCAGCTTCCAAGGCCAAGCCTAAATTCAACGCGGTTTGGCCACCGAAACCAAGCAAGACGGCATCGGGTTTTTCTTTTTCGATAATGGCGGTGACGGTTTGCACATTCAGCGGTTGCAGATACACCTGATCAGCCATGCTGTCATCGGTTTGCACGGTAGCAATATTCGGATTGACCAGCACCACCTCGATGCCTTCTTCTTTCAGCGCCTTAATCGCTTGTGAACCGGAGTAATCAAACTCGCCGGCCTGGCTGATTTTCAGCCCGCCGGAACCGAGTAGTAATACCTTATTAATGTTATCTTTCATCATCTGCGACTATCATTTGGTAAAATTTATCGAAGAGCCATGCTGTGTCTACCGGACCTGGCGCGGCTTCCGGATGAAACTGAACGGCAAAAAATGGCTTGGTTTTATGCGCAACGCCCTGGACGGTGTGATCATTCAAATGGCGAAACATGACCCGCCAATCATTCGGTAGACTTTTTTCTTCAATGCAATAACCATGATTCTGTGAGGTTAAGAAACATTGATCGGTACCTTCTAACAGACAAGGATGATTTTGAGCGCGATGACCAAAAGGCAGTTTATAAGTTTTGGCGCCAATCGCTAAAGCGGTCAACTGGGCGCCGAGACAGATGCCGAATACCGGCTTATCCTGGGCGAATACTTTTTTGATAATCGCGATCGTTTCAACACACTTTTGCGGATCCCCCGGGCCATTGGAAATGAAAACGGCATCATAATCTTCGCCGGTGAAATCGTAATCAAAGGGGACTTGTTTGATGGTCACCGGTAAACGCTGCAAGCAGCGTAAAATATTGTTTTTGATACCACAGTCGATGACAATAATTTTTTTGTTGCCCGTGCCATATTCTACTGGTGCTTTAATGGAGACTTGTTGTACCAGATGTTCGCTATTAATATCAATAAACTGTTTAGGTATTTGACCATCACAACTAATCGCGGCCGGTGTCACGCCTTTATGACTGAGTGTTTTTGCCAAAGCGCGGGTGTCCACATCCATCATAATGGGTAATTTCTGTGCTTGGCACCATGATAACAGCGCGTGTCCCGCCTGGTGATGGGCGTAAAAATGTGCCGCTTCAGAGACAATAATCGCCGCCGCGCGGGCGCGATCTGATTCCCAATAGTCAACACCGGGCACACCATAATTGCCGATGAGCGGGTAGGTAAAATTCAGTAGTTGACCGGTGTAGGAAGGATCTGTGGCGGCTTCGACATAACCGACCATGCCGGTATTGAATACCGCTTCACCAAAAACAGTATCGCTTTGCCAATTGGGAACACTGCCGGAAAAGATTTCACCACTTTCTAAAATCAGCTTTGCCGGTTTTATTACTGTTCTTGCACTATCAGAAACCAATATTCCCACTTCTTGTTAAATGATTTGTCAAATGATAGGGGAAAACAAAATTGATTACAAGCTAAACCGGTGAATTTTTATGGGAGAATTTATTTTTGGCAGCCACGCTCAAAAATCGAATTCAGCCAAGGTTTTAACATGTTGGTCACGATAACAGGCAACCGTTGTCTGCATTAACCATTTTCCCAGTAATGAAACCGGACTGCCTTGTAATGCCACGCGTCCTTTGCTTAATAAGGTCGCGCAGAGTAAAATATCATGTGCATGACGCAGGGCTGTTATTCTTAACGTTGATACCTCGATTTCAGTCAGTGTTGTAGATAATAGTTGTCGCCTCAACGCCCGATGTTTTTGCCATAATGCCAAGGATTTTTTATAAAAAGGGTGATCAACATGTTTAGCAATCGATCGAATAATCATTAACCCGTTTCGTGCCACGCCTAAGCTTAGACTGATATGTACCATCACACCAAGTGATGATGGCACGCTTTTACCTTTCATCGTTGCCCGCATCACATCCCTACCTTTGATTCGGTAATCATTAAAGCGAAGTGATACTGTTGAAGAAGATGGTACGGTTCCCAATGCTAAAGGCGGGCTGATTTCCAAAGTTGGTGGATTTGATACAAAAGGAAGAATACAATAGTTTATAGCTTCTTGATATTTAAATCCCAGCATAAAACGATCAAAAATCTGATAACCGGTTAACCAATCCAATTTACCATTAATATAGTAATCACCATGACGCAGCTCGCAGTGCAGTTGCGAGGTGTTTTTAAGCAGGTGTGCAATCGCGTGACCGATAAACTGTTGTTGCGAGAGTATCGCATTAATGGTTTGTTCGGTTTTATCGCTGTCAAACTGTTGTGCAAGCTGGCGTAACACACCTTCCTGCTGTACCGACAAAAATGCCAAATCATAGGAACTACAAGCCAATAATTCCCAGAAAAAAAAGATTTTAGCTGTGCTGCAATTTAAACCCCCCTGTGCTTTTTTGACATGCAAACCACAGAATTTTTGTGCCATCATCTTATGGAATGCTTTTTTTAAATCAGGTGTTGATTGCGAGATGCCATAAGCCTGAGGGGTGATCTGTGTTTTAAGAAATCTGTGAAACGCGAGCAAGTTCATGTTATCTTTGTGTGGTTAAATCATAAAAAACTATCCTATCATCTGGTCTTTGATGGGGCAAGTGTTTTGCTATTTGCCGTGCAATGGCTATACTAATTTACAATATATAAAATCGGTATAAATATTATTCAGCAAGAGCATTTTTGATATATCTAAAGTAGGTAATGATCTATGAAATACCAATGGGTTGATGAAATAGACGGTAGAGTTGCTACTGAAAATAACATGGGTTTCATGTTCACAGACATCAACGGTTCTACACCGGCGTTTCTCGATTACGTGGTCAAATGTGCTGGTACGATCATAGATATTGGTTGCGCTTATGGTGTGGCGACATTGCCGGCATTAGAAAAATCCAAGGCAAAAATTATCGCGTTTGACCTTTCTCAAGCCCATTTAAATGGTTTGCGTGAATTTATAACACCACAACAGGCTGGTAGGATAACTTATGTTAAAGGCGCTTTTCCGAATGACTTTAACTATGAAAATAATAGTCTGGACGCGATTCATATTTCATATGTTTTGCATTATTTATCTGGCGAAGATTTTGAGTTAGGCATTAAAAAGTGTTACGACGCGTTAAAGCCGGACGGGAAGTTATTTATCAATACACTCTCGGTGCATTTCTGTCTTTTCAAACATTTGGTTGCCGATTATGAAGAAAAGCTGGCACAAGGTGTGCCTTGGCCGGGGATTGTTGATGGTATTAAAGACAATCAGCTTAGCCAAAGTGACAGCGATAATGTTCCTGATAGCATAAATCTTGTATCCTTGGCATTTTTAGAACAACTGTTAGTCGAGCATCACTACACAATTGACGAAGCTTTTTATTACGATATTAAGAAACCGAATACCTTTGGTTCTGATGATAAGGGTTGTATTGCCGTTGTCGCGTCGAAATAATCTGATAGGGATAGAGCGCGGTTTTTAGGATTAATTTTTCTCAGTTCACCTACTTATCATCAACATCAATGGTCATTTCAAGTAAATGAATACGGCGCTCATTGGCTTGTAGAATGGTAAAATGAAATTTTTCTATGGTGATCGTTTCATGTTTTTTAGGTAAATAGCCGCAGTGGTGCATGATCAGGCCGGCAATGGTATCGCATTGATCGTCATTGAAGCGGGTATTAAATTGCTGATTGAATTCTTCCACGGGCGTGATCGCTTTAATGATATATTTATTCTCCCCTTGTTTGTTGATGTAAACCTCATCGGCCAAATCATATTCATCTTCTATGTCACCGACAATTTGTTCGATCACATCTTCAATGGTGACTAATCCGGCAACCTCGCCATATTCGTCGACAACAATAGCAATATGATTATGGGTGTCACGGAATTCTTTCAGCAAAGGATTGAGTCGCTTGCTCTCGGGAATAAAACTGACGGGGCGGATCATGTCATCGAGTTTATAATTGTCCTGATGATTTAATAAATCTTTTGCCAGTAATATGCCGATAATTTTATCTTCTTTTTCTGCCGCGACTGGAAAACGAGAGTGACCGGAATCAATGATTTTTGCCAACACCTCATCAAATGTTTCATTGTCTTGGACAATCACCATTTCTGAGCGTGGAATCATAATATCGCGCGCCTGCATATTCATGACTTGAATCACCCCTTTCATCATTTTGATGGAATCCGCGTCTAATAGATTATTTTTGCTGGCATTTTCCAGGGCGAGAGAGAATTCCGCTTGCGTTTCCGGAAACGATACGAATTTAGAAAATAATTTACCGCGCCATGATCGCGGTGACTTGCCATCAATATCTCGATTCATTTGTTGTTACCTGAATTGTTAGTGATACTTTTCCTGGTTTACATAAGCTCATAAGGATTATTATAACCCAGCTTTGCCATAATCGTTGTTTCTAACGCTTCCATTTTTTCCGCGTCTTCATCAATTTCATGATCGTAAGCTAATAAATGCAAGACACCATGAATAATAATATGCGCCCAATGGCTATCGTGATCAATGCCCATGGCGTTGGCTTCTTCCTGTAAAACTGACGCGCAAATCACTAAATCGCCTTCAAGTGGATCACGGTTATACGCGAATGACAGAATATTTGTCGGCGCTGATTTTTGTCGATAGGTATGATTTAAACGCGCGCTTTCCACTTCATCAACAACGCGAATACAAATGTTAGCGGCTTTGATCGCTTGTTGATCAGGTAATTGTCCTAGTATTTGTAAGCTTGTTTCTATCCAACGACGGATCGTTTGTTTACTTGGTAAATCAATCGCCTGACAAGCATGTTGTAGTTCAAGCCGCAGTTCGGTATTAGCCATGTGTTTTATCCGCTCGATTTTCTGACTTGTGTTTATCATAGGCGTTGATCACACTTTGAACAATGGGATGACGTACCACATCGTTGGCGTCAAAAAAGGTAAAACTGATGCCTTTAACACCTTTTAAAATATCGATGGCATCGAGCAGACCGGAACGAATACGCGGAGGAAGATCAATCTGGGTAATATCACCGTTGACGACAACGGTGGAACCAAAGCCGATGCGTGTTAAAAACATTTTCATTTGCTCCGGGGTGGTGTTCTGACTTTCATCAAGAATAATAAACGCGTCATTTAAGGTGCGACCGCGCATATAAGCTAAAGGCGCTATTTCAATAATGTTTTTCGATAATAAGCGATTAACGTAATCCATACCCAGCAATTCATATAAGGCATCATAAAGTGGCCGCAAATAGGGATCGACTTTTTGCGCCATATCACCGGGTAAGAAACCTAATTTTTCACCGGCTTCAACCGCGGGGCGCACCAGGACAATGCGTCTTATGCGATCTTTTTTTAAGGCGTCAACGGCGCAGGCCACGGCTAGAAAAGTCTTGCCTGTGCCTGCCGGACCAATGCCGATGTTAATGCTGTTGTGGTGGATATTGTCAATATACTGTTGTTGGTGTTTGCTCCGCGCTTTAATATGGTGCTCAAGATGATGCGCCTTGGCAGTGTGTTTGTGCTGGTCAGGCATGGTGTGTTGACGCACGGCCAGATGTAACTGCTGTTTGCTTAACGCTTTTTCTGTTTGCGTTTCTTCATACAGTTGTTGAATAATGCTTATGGTTGTATCAACCGCGCTTTGCTCGCCGGTAACGGTAAATTGATGACCACGGTTTTTAAGTTCGACATGCAGATGATCGGCAATGAATTTAAGATTGGTGTTGTAAGGGCCACACAAAAATAACAGCCTGTCGTTATTTTCCGGTTTTAAGCTCAAATGTCGGGTAATATTTTCCGTCATGCGGGAGAAGGGTTCAGGACGGTGCCGCGTAAGGAGTTAGGCAAGGCTTCGGTAATTTCCACTTCAACAAACTGGCCGATAAGCTGTTGATCGCCATCAAAATTAACCACACGATTATTTTCAGTACGACCACTAAGCTGAGCTGGCTGTTTTTTCGCGTGGCCAGTCACTAAAACTTGTTGCCGGCTACCAAGCATATCGCGACTGATGCGTTGCGCGTTGTTATTTAAAAGATGCTGAAGTCGTTGTAAGCGTTCTTTTTTCACGGCCATTGGCGTATCATCGGGGAGACGTGCCGCTGGTGTGCCAGGTCTTGGGCTATAAATAAAACTGTATGATTGATCAAAACCAATCTCTTCCACCAGTTGCAACGTTTTATCAAAATCGGCATCAGTCTCACCAGGAAAACCGACAATAAAATCGGAAGAAATTGATATATCCGGGCGCGCCTGGCGCAATTTGCGAATTTTTGATTTGAATTCCAAGGTGGTGTAATTGCGTTTCATTGCCGCGAGTACACGGTCTGAGCCACTTTGCACCGGCAGATGAAGATGATTGGCAAGCGCGGGTGTTTCCGCGTAAGCGTCAATAAGGTTTTGTGAGAAAGCTGCCGGATGCGAGGTGGTGAAACGAATGCGGTCAATGCCATCAATCACAGCAATATAGTGAATCAGCAATGCCAAATCAGCCAGATCACCGTTGTCCATTAAACCGCGGTAATCATTCACATTTTGTCCCAGCAAGGTAATTTCACGCACGCCCTGTTCCGCCAAGGCGACACATTCGGCAATGACACTATCAAAGTCACGGCTGATTTCTTCACCGCGTGTGTAGGGCACAATACAAAAGCTGCAATATTTACTGCAACCTTCCATAATGGACACATAGGCGCTGACCCCTTCGGCTTTTGGTGTCGGTAATCGATCGAACTTCTCGATTTCCGGGAATGACACATCAACCGCGGGTTGTCGATTTTTTTCCACTGACGCGATCAGTTCGGGCAGACGGTGCAAGGTCTGCGGACCGAAGACAATATCAACATAGGGCGCGCGACGAATAATATCCCAGCCTTCCTGACTGGCAACACAACCACCGACACCGATAATCATACCCTTTTTTTTGTTTTTCAGTTTACGCCAGCGACCGACTTCAGAGAATACTTTTTCCTGCGCTTTCTCGCGAATTGAACAGGTATTTAATAATAAAATATCGGCCTGTTCCGGTTGATCGGTTTTATCAACCCCCATTTCCAATAAAATATCCGCCATACGCGCGGAATCGTATTCATTCATTTGGCAGCCGTGTGTGGCAATATATACTTTTTTCATGGTTTAATTATATATAATCGAATAGGTAAAAATAATTTCATTTGCCAATCATTCTCGCCTGCTCGCTCTCCGTCATTCCCGCGAAGGCGGGAATCCAGAATTACTGCATTTATCAGGGCTGTTTCCTGGATTCCCGCCTTCGCGGGAATGACAGTAAAAGAGCGAAACTCATATTATGAACTAACTCAATTTTTTCTTCAATAGTTCATTTACCTGTTGCGGATTGGCTTTGCCTTTGGTTGCTTTCATCGTTTGGCCGACAAAATAACCGAATAATTTTTCTTTGCCGGCACGATACTGTTCAAGCTGGGTCGGATTGGCGGCAATAATCTCGTCAATAATGGTGCCAATCGCGTCACTATCGGTAATTTGTCGCAAGCCGTTTTTGTCAATGATCGTATCGGCGTCACCTTCGCCGCGCCACATGGCGGCAAACACATCTTTGGCGATTTTACCGGAGATAGTATTATCATTAATGCGTCGTAATAAGCCCGCAAAATCATTGGCTTTAATCGGACTTTGGGTAATATCCAGATTTTCTTTATTGAGCAAGCCCAATAATTCACTGCTGACCCAGTTACACACCAGTTTCGCTTCGCTTTGGCTTTCTTTAACGGTTTGTTCAAAATAATCGGCTAAATGGACATCGGCGGTCAGGACACTGGCGTCATAAGCGCTGAGTTTGTAAGCTTCTTGAAAACGATTAAATTTGTCATGCGGCAGTTCCGGTAATGACGCGCGAATGCGTGTGATGTCATCGGCGCATATTTTTACCGGCAACAGATCCGGATCGGGAAAGTAGCGGTAATCGTTGGCTTCTTCTTTAAGACGCATCCCACGGGTTTGATTTTTATCGGCATCATAAAGCCGTGTTTCCTGTACAATCGATTGACCACTTTCGAGCAGATCAATTTGTCTTTCCACTTCATAATTAATCGCCCGCTCCACCGAACGGAAAGAATTGACATTTTTTATTTCCGTGCGGGTACCGAATTCTTTTTGTCCTACAGGACGAACCGAGACGTTGGCGTCACAACGGAATGAACCTTCTTGCATATTGCCATCACAAATGCCTAAATAACGGACTAAGGCGCGTAAGGTTTTTAAATAAGTCACGGCTTCTTTGGCGTCGCGAATATCCGGTTCAGAGACAATTTCCAATAAAGGCACGCCGGCACGATTCAAATCGATACCCGTGCTGTTACCAAAATCATCGTGCAGTGATTTACCGCTGTCCTCTTCCAAATGCGCGCGGGTAATGCCGATGCGTTTGTTGGTATTATCTTCCAGGGTAATATCAAGATGACCTTGGCCAACGATGGGCCGAGCATACTGGCTGATTTGATAACCTTTAGGTAAATCAGGATAAAAATAATTCTTACGGGCGAAAACAGAATAATCGCCAATATCGGCGTCAACAGCGGCGCCAAATGTCAATGCCATTTCAACGGCTTCTTTATTTAATACCGGCAAGATGCCTGGCAAACCCAGATCAATCGCGCAGGCTTGCCTATTCGGTTCGGCGCCATAAGCGGTGGCGGCGCCGGAAAATATTTTACTCTTGGTATTTAACTGGGCGTGGACTTCAAGCCCAATGACGGTTTCCCATTGCATAATCGCTACTCCAATGTATTAAAATTGTTTATTCAAATGTTGTTGGTCGTTGTTGATGCCAGTCCGTGTGCTGTTGATAGCAGTGCGCGACATTAAGCAGTGTCGCTTCCTCTAAAGGTTTACCGACTAAGTGTAAACCAATCGGTAAGTCATCAATAAAACCAGCAGGCGCCGACATGGCCGGTAGTCCAGCCAAATTCACGGCGGTGGTGTAAAGATCAGATAAGTACATCTCAATGTCGTCATCAATTTTTTCACCAATTTTGAAAGCGGTGGACGGTGTGGTTGAACCTAAGAGGACATCCACGTCTTTAAACACGGTGTTAAAATCATTGCTGATAAGTCGCCGAACTTTTTGCGCTTTACGATAATAAGCGTCGTAATAACCGGCTGAAAGCACATAGGTGCCAACCATAATCCGACGTTTGACTTCGGCGCCAAACCCTTCACCACGCGAACGCTTGTATAAATCTTCAAGATTTTTCGGATTATCGCAACGATAACCGTAACGCACGCCATCATAACGCGCTAGATTTGATGACGCCTCTGCTGGCGCGATCACATAATAAGCTGGCACCGATAAAGACATATTGGGTAATTTCACCTCATGCAAACTGGCGCCCGCTTTTTCTAATGTTTTCGCCGCGTCCATAATTTTATCGGCAATACGACTGTCTAAACCTTTGAAGTACTGTTCCGGCAAGCCAATTTTTAAGCCTTTAATTGAATTATCGAGGCGTCGCGCGTAGTCAGGCACATCTTCATTGACAGAAGTAGAATCTTTGGGGTCAAAACCACTCATGGCTTGTAACATCAAGGCGACATCTTCGGCGCTACGTGCCATCGGTCCGGCTTGATCGAGACTGGAAGCGAAAGCAATGAGGCCATAGCGAGAAACACGACCATAGCTTGGTTTAATCCCAGTAATCCCGCAAAACGCCGCGGGTTGTCGAATGGAACCGCCAGTATCACTGCCGGTGGCGCCAGGAATTAGACCGGCAGCCACTGCCACCGCTGAACCGCCGGATGAACCGCCGGGAACGCGCGCCACGTCCCAAGGGTTGTGACAGGGCCCATAAAAACTGTTTTCGTTGGACGAGCCCATGGCGCACTCATCCATATTGGTTTTACCGAGCATGACCATACCCGCCGCTTTCAGTTGCGCCACCATGGTGGCGTCGTAGGTTGAGACGTAAGGTGTGAGAATTTTTGAAGCCGCTGAACTTTTAACACCTTCGGTACAAAAGCAGTCTTTATGCGCCATCGGAATGCCAGTGAGTTTTGTTGCCTGACCGGCAGCACGACGTTGATCCGCCACTTCAGCGCTACGCATTGCCTGTTCTTCGGTAATGGTGATAAACGCGTTTAAATCAGGATTGTGCGTTTTAATGCGTTGTAAAAAATGTTTGGTCAGCTCAACGCTGGATATGTCACCTTGTTCTAAGCTGGTGGCAAGCTCGCTTATCGTTTTATTATGCATATCGTTCTCATGTGATTAGGATGGATTAGGGTCAATTATTCAATGACTTTTGGCACCAAATAAAGCCCGGCTTCAGTAGCTGGGGCGATTTGACTGAATTGTTGGCGATCTGGATGTTCGCTGACTTTATCTTCACGGAGACGCTGATGACGATCATAAGGATCAGACATTGGTTCTATGCCATCGGTATCCGCCTGTTGAATTTGTTCGACAAATGTAATGACTTTTGCTAATTCTTGGGCAAATTTAGGAATAGCATCATCATCAATATGCAGTCGTGCTAAATGCGCGACTTGTTTTGTTTGTTGTGAGTTCACATATACCTCATAAATTATACTGGATGAATGAAAATTATAAGAATTTTTAACCGAATTAACAATTTATTCCGTTAAAAAAATATATTATTATTGATGTATCAAAATAATTTTAGGCGTTTCGCGTTTTATGTGAAACACTTTGCCCGATGGGGGTTCTTAGAGGGAGAATCGGGATTCTCCCCCTAAGTCGCGGTAGCGCGAATTTACTTTCGCGCCCGCGATCAATTCAGGAAGGCGTGAGTACGTAAGTGCGAAACGCCTGAATTTTTACATGAGATAATAAGTTATGCGCTATTTACACAGCATGATCCGAGTAGCCGATTTAGAAAAATCGCTGGATTTTTACTGCAATAATTTGGGAATTATAGAAGCCAAACGACAGGAGAATGCTGAGCATCGCTACACATTGGTATTTTTATCGGCGCCAGGTGATCTATCCACAGCGGAAGAAAATAAAACACCTCTATTGGAATTGACCTACAATTGGCCGACAGAAGACCAACCCGTTGTGAGTTATTCTCAGGGACGTAATTTTGGTCATCTTGCTTACCGTGTTGAGCATATTTATCAGTTCTGTCAACGCCTGCTTGATCAAGGTGTGGCAATATTGCGTCCACCACGCGATGGTCGTATGGCTTTTATTCGCTGCCCGGATAATATTTCCATAGAACTGCTGCAACAAGGCGATGCCTTGCCGCCGGAAGAACCTTGGTTGTCGATGCCGAATCAGGGGGCTTGGTGAGAGCTGTAGTAGCTGTAATCATTCAGTTGCCTAAAAGAAGTTTACCACATAAAACTTGGTACTGAGAAAAATTTTTTATAATTAAATTTGATGTCGGTTAGTTT
Source organism: Pseudomonadota bacterium (assembly GCA_039190005.1). Lineage (GTDB taxonomy): Bacteria > Pseudomonadota > Gammaproteobacteria > UBA12402 > UBA12402 > JBCCYM01. The sequence goes on along the minus strand of JBCCYM010000026.1, from coordinate 581 downwards.
GTGTTTTTTCTTTTTAGAAAGCTCTAAATTACTCAGACACATTGTATTTAAGCAAATATTTAATTGTTTAAGGTTTTGATATGGCTTTGTTGTGGAAAACTTTTCCGCGATTTCATTAAAAATTTGGGATTTATTTTTTCGGGGGTTACTATTATTGTCGCGTGCATTGTGGCCGAAAATATTTTTTTCCCATTCTGTAATTAAATTATTTAAATTGGGTACTTTACTATTAAAACAGGTTTTTGCTTTACTGACAAATAAATTCATGGCACATAGAAATAAAACGTCAGCATATGTATCAATAACCATGTATTTTATAGTTTGTTGAAAATTTTTAGCTATGTTCGAGTATCTTTTTTGTATTTTTGGCTTTAAATTTAATAATTCAGGTAATCTAATTTGGAATAAAGATTATAGTGCAGATAATGTAGATGCAAATACCCATACTGAAGGAAGGGTTAATTTCTCAAGTAAGTCAAACGACTTAAAAGTAATATTTAGTTCTGATTCCACATACTATGCTCAAGGAGGAAGTTATTATAGAGAACTTGAACTTAATTCTGATGGACAAATTATTTCAG
>JBCCYM010000025.1:0-22378 GCA_039190005.1 Pseudomonadota bacterium | reverse complement strand
TGTAATTTCACTTTAATTAAGCAGAATAAACTATAGCCTACGTATAAGGCGACTGAAATACAAAGTAAAATACACGCGGCATAGTCAAAATTTTTAAAATTCTCTCTTAAAGCAAAAATAATCCCAGCGATCACGAATAAGTCTATGCAATAGGCAAACTGCAATAAAGCATACTTGGGCAGAGGCGCGAGCACACTGGAAATTAATCCTAGCACAACAAATAAGACTAATAATAATCTCGCGAACTTATTTAAACTCGACAAATAGACAAACCAAGCTTGTTGTAATCTCACTGATAATAATAAGCAGATACTTAACAGCAAAAACAATAACAATACTGAAACGCGCCGAAGGTCATAAGGCGCGAAATGGGGTAAAAACGACCAAAGTAGAAAAATATTAACCGATAGAATAAACAAAAACGCGCATACAATCGTGAATAGCGCGCGCGCGAAATTTCCGTAACGATTTAACATTTATTAACCTGTATTTATTTTTCAGACATTGTCTATTTTCTGACTAATTTAGTCAAGTTTTGCGTTCGTAAATGTTGGTAACAATGCTATCGACTAAATTGACCCAAATTAACAAGAAATGCTATGATAATTTCAGCATAACAATAACAATTTAGTCAATTTAGTTTTAGCTCTATGTTACACTCCATTAATGCTTAGCAAACAACTCATTTTTTTCTGCAAATTGATTGTTAATTTTATTAAACAATATCGAGCGATATGTTGCCATATTGTTTTAGTTGTTTTATTGTTCAGCAGTCATGTTGTTTTAGCGGCAGACCATTACTTACATCTTGACACAAAAGTCACAGGACTGGATAAAGAAGCGTTGGATAATGTCAATAAGCGATTAAAACTGATGCGAACCGTTCCGGACGCGCAATTGTCGGTACGGCAGATTAAATATTATTATCACGAAGGAAAAAAAGAAATTCGCCAAGCTATTTCGCCTTATGGTTATTTCAAACCAACAATTCATAGCACACTCACACACAAAGATAATCAGTGGCTGGCAACTTACGATGTAACGCCCGGCGAACAACTGCGGATAACGGATCTCTCGATAAAACTGACGGGCGCGGGCGCGACACAAACTGAATTACAACAATTAATCAAAACACTGCCACTGCAACAAAACGCGGTGTTCACTAGTAAACGTTATAATGATAGCAGTAAACAACTATTAAGCGCAGCCGCTAATCTTGGTTATATTAAAGCGCAATTTAGTGAAAGAAAAATTATTATTGATAAACAGGCCTATACCTGCAAAATTATTCTATTATTTAATACCGGTAAACGGTATTACTTTGGTCCGGTTAACTTTTCGTCCTCACCATTTAAAACAAGTTTTCTAAAACGCTATCTTAATTTTAAACCAGGTGAGCCCTATAACTATGGCAAATTACTACAATTACAGCAGATTTTGCTCAGTACCGGTTATTTCCAAAATGTTGTTGTGACACCGGAAGTCAATCAGGCTAGCAATGATAATCAGGTACCTATTGCTGTCGATGTACACAAAAATAAACGTAAAGCTTATAAAATTGGTGTCGGTTACGGTACTGGCACTGGTCCTAGGGCAATATTGGGTATCGATTGGCGCTGGGTGAATAGCAGCGGCCATCATTTCAGCACTGATGTGCAGGCTTCAGAACTTGATAATCGCTTTACCGCTCAATATATTATTCCCGGGCGACATCCCTCTACCGAGCAGTATTCGCTTAATGCCAGCACCTTTCGATTAACACCACAAAAAGCGACAAGTACCGGCGTGCGTGCCGGTCCCGGTTATATTACCCGATATGGGAATTGGAAAAGTGTTTACGCGATTAATTATCTCTATGAACATTATCGTTATGATGAAAATGGCGCGTATCGAACAGATAATGGGATTATTCCTTCGGTGACTTTTTCTAATGATAAGCAAAATAGCCCCTTGAATCCGAGTAAAGCCAATAGATTCACAATTACTACCAGTGGCAGTGTTAAGAATAAAAGGATATCCACTATCAGTTTTGCCCAAATTAATGCCATTGAACAGTTTTTATATCCCCTAACTGATAACATGCGTATTTTATTACGCGGCGAATCCGGTTATACTTTTGTCAATAAACTGACTATACTGCCGGTGAGCTTGAGTTTTTATACCGGCGGCGCTCAGTCGGTACGCGGTTATTCGAATCAGAGTTTAGGACCCGGTCGTTATCTGCTGGTTGCTAGCGCTGAATTGCGCCAGCGTATTTATAATAATTTCTGGGGCGCGGCATTTATTGATGAAGGAAACGCTTTTAATAGCTTTAAGACAATGACTTTCAGAAACAATTTCAATCTCCAACGTGGTATTGGTGTCGGTTTGGTATGGCATTCACCGGTTGGCGCGGTCGCGTTGAGTCTCGCGCAACCCAAAGGTGGTTTTGGCAAACTTAAGTCGACACGTTTCCAGTTTAGTATAGGCTTATTATGATGAAAACAATGAAAATCCTGTTATACAGTTTACTCAGTTTGATCGCGCTAATCATTATCTGCCTGGTATTATTGCTATCAACGAGCTGGGGCTTGCGACTGGGGTTGCATGTCGGCAAATCCTACCTACCGGGACAGCTTGAATATAATAAAGTTTCCGGCGCCTTGATCAGCACTATTGATATACATCAACTCAGCTATCATGACGGTAAAATCAATGTAACTGTCGGCGAACTTAAAGCGGATATTTCGCTTCCAGCGCTGTTACGCAAACATGTCTCTATCAAAACATTATTTATTGATCGTATTCACTATACAAGCTCAGCCAATCAATCTAAAACAGTGTCATCGACACAAACTTCGCCTGGCGGCACCAAGCCATCAACTGAAAAATCACCATTCACAATTGATATTGCCCAAGCGAAAATCAATCACATCATGATTGAAAAGCATCAAATCAATAAGCTCAGTTTTAAAGGCACAAGCTTACTGAGCGCACCTTTTACCATGCACTGGCAAGGACAAATAAACAGCCAACTGGCAAAAAACGCGGCCATTAGCGCTGCATTTACGCTTCATGGTGACCAGCAAAAGCTTGACATCAATGCTAATACTGACCAATTAGTTATCAGCCAATGGCAAGCGACATTACAACAATGGCTGTCTAATGATCTTTCTTTTACGCTGAAAGGTGACTGGAAAAAATTTGTGCTGCCGATCAGTTCATCAAGCACATTGACCAATCATGGTGGCAAACTGACGGCAAATGGCCAGTTGGATAATTATCAACTTGAACTGACTAGCGAACTAAGTGGAACCCAGCTACCTGAGAGTCAATGGTCTATAAAAGCGCAAGGCAATACCCAACAATTGAATTTTAATACTGTCACCATAAAAACACTCGGTGGCACACTATCCGCGCCGGGTTCACTAACATGGCAACCTGATTTACAATGGCAGTTTTCATTATCCGGGCGACAACTCAACCTCAAACAATACCGACAAAATTGGCCTCAGAGTCAGTTAAATTTCGCCGGCACTACAAGCGGTACTTATCAGAACGCCCAACTGCAAACAGTGTCACAAATTAAACAGATTAGCGGCACAATTAATAAGCAAAAAACTTCTGGTCAATTAAAACTCAGTATGCGGCAGGATCATATTCAACTCGATCACGCGGATGTCTATATTGGCAACAATCATCTTAACGCGCAAGCGAGCTTCGCGCGCCTATCAAAACAGTTAAACGCGCGATGGCAAATTAAAGCGCCTGATTTACAAACTATTGATCCAAACTTTGCCGGCACAGTGAATAGTTCCGGAACAATTGATGGCAATTTATATCATCCTGAGATTAGCGCCCAAGCAATGATTAATGATTTGCGCTTGCCCGGATTGATTATTAAAACAATGAACGCCTCTTCATCACTTGATTGGCAACAAAACGGCAAGCTGGATGTCAATGTCATTGGCAAACATATTCAATTTAAGCGGCATACGATTCAGCAAGTGACGATCACCAGTCAAGGCACTGTCGCTCAGCAAACTTGGCAAGTATTGTTGCGTTCACAATGGATTGATATGGACGCCGCTGCTACGGGGGGTATAAAAAATAAGCGATGGCAAGGTCAACTCAGTCAACTGAATTTAGATAAACAATCATTAAAATTACAATCACCGAGTAACATCAGTATAGGCAAAAACGCCGCCAACATCGCGCCATTTTGTCTCAACAGCAGTAAGCATCAAGCACAATTATGTGGTCAATTACAGTTCGAGAAAAATCAAACAATGGCCGGCAAGTTAACCATAAAAAATATTAATCTCAGTATGTTGAATGCCTGGCTACCACCCGCGGTAATACTAGACGCGCCGGTAAACGGCAATATCACCATCGAACAACAACATACTGGACAAGCTGTTTTCGGCACTGCCAACATTGATATGACCCATTTAAATCTTTATCGCGCCAAAGATAAACTGACAATGCTTAATTTAAAAAACATAACACTTAAGGCGAAATTAGATCAACAGGGTTTATTAGCGACGATTGCCACAGCTGATAAAAAAATACTGGCAGGAAAACTGTTTCTCAAACAATTTAACTTGTTCAATCCAACAAATCCACAACAAATTTTGGACGGTCAATTAAATTTACATCTGCCGGATTTAAGATTTGTTGCTTTACTCAGCGATAGTCTTGATAACAGTCAAGGCACCATCGATAGCAACTTCGCGCTTAATGGCACGATAGCTAAGCCAGAATTTAAAGGTTCGGCGACATTAAGCAATGGTCAGGTAAAAATTATTCCACTCAATATCATTGCCAAGAACATTCAACTCCAGGCTGACTTTAATGGTCAACACAACGTTAACATTAAAGGCAGTTTAAATTCAGGTGATGGTAGTTTAAATTTATCAGGCTATACTCATTATTTACCACCGTTTGACAGCAAAATTACAATTAAAACAAATAAGCTGTTGACGGCTAATACCAGTGAATACAAAGTGCTGACAACATCTGATTTACTACTTGAGTACAATCAAACACTGCTCAAACTAAGCGGTCAGTTAACCATTCCTGAAGCGACTATTCGCCCCAGAGATTTTTCTAATGTGGAAACGCTTCCAGATCATGTCACCTATGCCAATGATACTCAAGCGCAAGAGAAAACATTAGCGCTCGCGTTTGATCTTGACGTCATACTCAAGAATGTTAAGTTATATTACCAAGGGCTGAACGCGACACTTCAAGGTAATATAAAATTAAAAAAATCACCAAAAACATTAACAACAGCAAATGGCGAATTTAAAACAACGCAAGGCAGTTACAAAGCTTATGGTCAGAATCTCGACATCACCAAAGGCAATTTTTACTTTACCGGTGGTCCGGTAGACAATCCTGGTATTGATATTGAGGCAGTACGTTATATTCAAACCACGGTTGCCAATCAGACTTTGGGTCAAGGTGTACCTAATTCCGTCGGCATTCGTCTCACCGGCACTTTGGACTCGCCGATGTTTAATCTTTTCGCCATCCCAGGAAATTTTAATCAGACAACAATTTTATCCTATTTGTTATTTGGACATGGCACCAGTGGTGGCAATGCCAGTAAATCACAGCAATTACTATTAGCCGCGTCATCGGCTGGATTAGGTCAAACAGGCATATCTAATTTTGTTGAAAACCGTCTTGGTCTAAGCGATTTTGGTATTCAATCCAATCAGTTATTGCAACAAGATAACACCTCTTTTGTATTAGGGAGACAAATCACACCAAAACTTAGAGCCCGATACAGTATCGGATTAATTCAACCGGTCAATGTATTGGAGTTAATTTACCAATTAAGCCGACACTGGCAAGTTCAACTGGATAACAGTCATCTTGATAATGGCGCTGATTTGATTTACAATATCGAAACAAGTTAACAAAAATCACAATGTGATTTTACATGAAAATTTAATGACAAGGTTTTAATAATGCTACTATTTTCACAACATCAACTGACTATACTTGCCGTTATTGGTAATATTTTTAATGTATGCTTACTTTTATTAATACCAATACTCTTTGCGCTTTCAGTGTATAAAACAAGCAAACAAATACCGGATAAATATAAATATTTCCCTGATTGGTTTGCTTGGATGATGATTATTCCTCTCCTCAATTATATTTTTGCCTGGATCATGTTACCCTTTGGTGTGCCAGGCGCGATTAAACGTTGTTTCCCTGATAATAACTATATAAAACCATTCCATACCTCTCTGCGCCGATGGGGTTTAATATTAGTACTGATACCTATTGTAACGATCATTATAATGATTATTACAATGCTAGTTACTGTGCTATTAGTCGGACATAATCCAGCGACACCATCAATTCATTTATGGTTAGCCATTGCTTTCGGAACTATAGGAGGTTTGCTCTTTTTATTGAGTCTATTTTCATTCATCATGTACTGGGCAAAAGTTGCTACAGTTCGTCCCATACTCGTCATGGCAAACGCAATGCAAGATAAACAACAATAAATATCAATCATAATTTAAGATTACGAGGTTTAAGCAAATGCTATCCACACAACAAAATATGCTACTTATTATGACAACGATAGGATTTTCTCTATTAGTAAATATTATAATAAAAGTTTTTTTTATTCTCTCAATTAACAAAACAAGTAAACAAATACCGAAACAGTATAAAAAATTCTCAGATTGGCTGGTCTGGTTAATAATTATTCCTTTTTTTGGTTCTATTTTATCATTAATTACATTGTACTTTAATCTACCTAATGCCATTAAGCGTTATTTCCCTAATAATAAGCATATAACATCGATCTGTAATTCTTTGCGTCGTTGGAGTTTAATATTCGCGCTCATGCCTGTACTAGGATTTTTATTCCTTTTCATTATTATCATTGTCAAAATAATCAATATACCAATATTCATTTATACCACAATAATCCTGTATACAATAATATCATTTGTTATATCTTTTACTTTTATTATCTCATTCTGTCTATGCTGGTCAAAAGTTATTGCCGTTCGTATTATGATGGCAATGGCTCAAGAAATACAAGACAAACCAGAATTATTAAATCAATAACGATTTACTAAACTAATGTATATCTACAGAAAAATATGCTCTTTAATGTAATGCTTATGATATTTCCTATTTTATTCATCTACATCATAAATATCCTATTTTTCTATTCGATCTATAAAACATATAAAATAATACCTGATCAACACAAAACATTTCCAAATTGGTTTATCTGGATGATGCTTATCCCGTTTGTCGGTTATATTTTTATGTGGATGATGTTGCCCTTTGGTGTGCCTGGCGCGATTAAACGTTATTTTCCTGATAACACAGCGGTAAAATCAGCTGGCGACACCTTGTTTGGACTAGGTTTGGCATTGGTTCTGATTATTACATGCATGTCTATTTTTTATATTACTATCCTGTTTTTACCCGTTGTTATTTTTATTTTACTTATTATTTACTGGGTAAAAGTGGTTAAAGTTCGTGAAATCATGATACAAGCGCAAGCTAAAAAACAATTAAATGCGTAAATATACATACAATCACTCTCGCATTGTTTTTAAAAAACTATCTTTATTACTATTTGGACTACTCATTTCTACCGCCACACTCGCGCACGGACCTGATCTAAGCCATGGCGAATATGCCGCCCTGCCCTTGCATCAAGAAAAACAATTAGGTCAACAATTCATGCGGGAAGTACGACAACAGTTGCCATTAAGTGATGATCCGATAGTCAATGATTATATCACCCATCTCGGCTTACATTTAGCCTCATTCAGTCCGCGCGCCGATTTTTCCTTTCATTTTTTTGTGGTTCAATCTTCAGAAATCAATGCCTTTGCCGGTCCCGGTGGTTATATTGGCATTAATAGTGGTTTAATTTTAGCCGCTCACTCTGAAAGAGAATTAGCCGCGGTGATGGCGCATGAAATCGCCCATGTCACTCAGCGACATATCGCCCGCAGTATTGAAAATGCCAACCGTTTGCAATGGGCGTCAATCTTAGGTTTATTAGCCGCCATACCCGCGGGCATTCAATCACCCGATGCCGCCATAGGTTTAATTGGCGCCACCCAAGCGGCGGCGCTGGAGAAAATGCTGGGATTTTCGCGCGATTATGAACGCGAAGCCGATGATGTTGGTATTCAGATTATGGCAGCGGCCGGTTATTCCACAGCCGGCATGACCGAGTTTCTTAAAATATTATTGGCAAATCATTATCCCAGCGATTATGACCCTATCATAGAAAATTTAAGCACTCACCCTGATAGCGCCGAGCGGGTAGCGCGTTCTTTAACTTTCGAAGATCAACCACAGACGACATCGGAACGATTTGACAGCAGACAATTTCATCTGATTCAAGCACGATTACTAATAGAAGCTTATCAAAACACAACTGTGCTTACCAAAGACCTTAAAGAAGATTTAGATAGCCATAAAACGCCACCCGCGAGCTTACGCTACGCCCTTGCTTTAGCCCTACTGCAATCCAATCAACTCACGCAAGCACAACAACAAATATCACGATTGACCAAACAATTCCCTGATGAACTGATTTTACAGATGACAGCACTGCAAATTACGCAAGCACAGGGAAAAACCGACATCGCGTTAAAGGGTTTAAAACAACTCTATAACGATCATCCTGATTATTTCCCATTGTTATTGCAATACGCTAAGGCGCTGACCGCGAATGGACAAACCAGACAAGCTCTAAAATTATTACAAGCTGAACGGTCTGAACATCAACATGACTTAGCATTTCTCACAACCCTGGCAAGCACTCAAAACGCTGCCGGTGATAAAATTGACATGTACCAAACGCAGGCAGATATTTACTTAATATTAGGACAAGAAGCAAAGGCATTGGCTTTATTACAAAATGCCAAACGTATTAGCGGTGACCGTATTGAAATGGCAAAAATAGCGCGTAAAATTAAAGCGATTAGAAAATCTGCCACCTCAAAAAAAAATTAAATTCTACAACTCGTTTGTAAAAAACTGAGGAAATACTTTGTAAAGCAAGTCCATGCTAACTATAATAACCAAATGGAAATATTGCATTACTCCTTTTTGGCTTTCTCATCGCTCGGCTCCCTACTTCATGCCTGTTTTGGAAGATTTACCGCGATACTCACAGGATAAATCATCGCTCACTTTTCGCTTCGCTTTCGCCAATATTTCACCCACCATACTGAGTGTAAAACCCACCCCAAAAGCATTTCTTAAAGTTGAATTCACATAATACCAGACAATACGGATAATTCGTCACAGTATCGCTGCTGCTATAATAATCAGCCTGAGCATTACACGGATTTTCAGTGTAGTCTCCTTTATTCTCTAAAAAAACCAACGCGTAATCACTCGAAGTATTAGACATTTTCACAAAAGCGTTAGACGCCTTATTATAATTATTATGATTGGTATTTCCTAATTGAAAATACAATTGCGGCGTATCAGGAGGAAAATGCTCCACATGCCCCCAGATTTTGATGTATTTATTATTACTAGATGTGTCTGGCTGACATTCCCAAAACTGCCTTGGCGCTATTGTTACTTTATTTTTATCGTTTCCACATGCAACGTCAGACATTACAAAATTAGTTGCATTCTGTATTACAAATCTATCTCTACCATCATTAGTTGCCCACTTAGGATTCCCATTATCATCGTAGAGTACTAAATTCCCATCATCCTGCATACACAACTTACCACCTGTATAACTTTCATCCACAGTATTACTACTCCATAGCACTGATTGGCTGGGACTGTTAGAATAAAGTACAATATTATTATCTTCCTGAAAAACAAAATATGGATTAGCTGTTTTTCCCGCTGAATCTGTTGAAAATAAGACTTGGTCGTCGTAGGCATTAGAATACAATACTACATTGCCATCATTCTGTATATTTAAGGAAAAAGCTAAATTATTAGATGTAAATTGGTTGTCGCCACTATAACTCCATGCGTAAGGGGCTGTCTTACAATTGTTAGCCACTTCAAAATAACCAGAAGTATCAGTACTCCACTTAGCAGTTCTAGTACCATCAGAGTTTATTTCATAAATTACATAATTTCCGTCATCTTGTGCACAAAATTCGCCCTTATAATCTCCTTGCGAGACACCTACCTCCCATAATGAATTCTGATCTGTCGAACCATCATACAGTACAAGATTATTATCCTTTTGATAAACCAATTTGGGACTAGATGCGTAACTAACCTTTTCATAAAATAATACGGGTTCATATCCACCTGGGAGGTAGTTCACTTTTACATAGCTGAAACTGTAGTTATTATTATTATAATTCCCCACCGAAAGTGCAAACTTACCATTGTTAGACTTGAATTCATCGCCAATAGACCAAGTATGAGCTTCAGAATTCGACACACAGTTATTGCTAGCTACCAAAGAAAATGGGGTTAGAAAAAGCATGGTTGCTACGAAAATCAATAAGCTTCTGCTTTTCCTTGTTTTAACAAGTTGCGTTTGAATTGATATGCGTTTCATAAATGCACTCCTAGATTTGCAAACTCTATGTATTCTTACTTATAGCACACCAACCTGAATATTTCAGAATTAATAGCAATTGTCTCATAAAAATTAGGGATAATGGTCAAAAAAGTATAGTATTTAAGTTAAGAGAGAATAATAAATGCATCTTTTTATTGCGGCAATGTTTTTTTAATCCGCGATGAATTTTAAGTTTTTGTTTCCATGGAGAATAGATAATTGGGGATTTATAAATACGAAGATTAAATTGTTTTGATCTGCATAAATTGAGTAACTGTACTTTAACTGATATAACTCTGGCCTGAGGATTTATTCACCTATTCTAACGAGTGTTAACTTGATCAGCTGTCACGACGGCTCTTTGATATTTATATGCATATTTTAACCAACAATCATTACTAGAATGATTTACTTTCAATCTCACCAGACATACCAAAAAATTGTTTTGTAAAGCTCAGCGCATCCGGCTCTGAAAACGTTTTACAAGTATACAGAACAACAGACATAAATTTTTCACTCGTCCACACATAAAGCGTTGTCGCGTGATATTTGGTGCTATTTTTGTTGTCATATCGCTACTACTCCCAAATTAAATAAAATAGTATTTTATTCATTTAAGATAAACAGAAAAGGAGAAACAATCAAGACATAGTTATCTTGTTGCAACAATTTGAGCAACCGCGCTTGAGCTGATATAACTCTCACTGGGCGTTTTATTCATCCGCTCCAAACAAGCGTCCACTTGATCAGTTGTCGCGATGGATAACTTAATAAGCGGTTCACGCATTTCATTTGCCAACGCAAGTTTTACTAAATCAATAAATTTTTGCTTGTCATTAGGAAAACGTATTGTTGCCTCAAGTATATCAAAACCGGCACTAAGTATATCACTTGGGAACTGTTCAAGACCATAATTCGGATTGCCATCACCGGATTTTATCAGTTTCCCAAACCAGTCGACGATATCAGTCAACCATTGCGGCGGCTGATGTAAGATGTACTTTAAATAAAGTTCCTCGCCAAAGAATATGCCACCTTTTTTTAAGCTATTGAAAATATGTTGAACAATGACTTTCGCTGTAGGTAGATAACTCAATACATAGCGTGTGTGCGCTACATCAAAATATCGCGCGGGATAATCAAATGTCTCCGCCTTACTACAATGAAAAGTGATATTATTAATACCCATCGCTATTGCCTGTTGTTTGGCGATTTCAACCAGATCAGCACTCATATCAAAAGCGACAACATGACCTTGTGGCACAACATGTTCCGCCATATAACAAGCAGTTTGTCCTATCCCACAACCCACTTCAAGAACGCGCATATCTGGTTTTATCGCTAACTTAGCAAATACTTCTTCTGTAACGGGTTGATAAACTTGATTAAAAAGTTGATAACGCTTTAATGTGCCGCGATCAATACCTAACAAGTAATTTCTATCTTTATGTTCCATTCATTCTCCCAATGACAGGATGAATAATGATCTAAGACGGATTAAAGCTCATGCCGAACAGCAATAATTTCATATTCCATTTCACCCTTTGGCGCTTTTACAGTGACAACATCATTTTCATGTTTGCCAATCAACGCCCGTGCTATCGGCGTGTTCACTGATATTTGGTTATTATTGATATCCGCCTCACCTTCACCAACAATTTGGTAGGTAATTTCTTCATCAGTATCCAAGTTAACTAAATCAACTTTCACCCCAAAAATCACTTTACCGGTATGCGGTATTTCTGTGACATCAATAATTTGAGCGTAAGAGAGTTTGGTTTCAAGATCAGCAATATGCGCTTCATTAATCCCTTGCTGTTCACGCGCGGCATGATATTCAGCGTTTTCTTTTAAATCACCATGCGCCCTAGCTTCAGCAATGGCTTTGGTAATTGCCGGTCTTTTGACATTTTTTAAGTAGTCTAGTTCACCGCGTAGTTTTTCCGCGCCTTTTACGGTCATTGGTATTCTATTCATGTCTCTCTCCTATCAACTGGCGATGCGCTCAAAAAAGTTTTTCACTTTATCAAAGAAACTTTTCGCGCGCGGGCTATGGTTTATTGTATCCTTTTCCAAAGACAAATCGAAGTCTTTTAAGGCTTCTTTCTGTTGTTTTGACAAATTTACCGGTGTTTCAACAATCACACGACAAAATAAATCCCCTACCCCGCGACCACGTACTGATTTAACCCCTTTTCCACGTAATCTGAATAATTTGCCCGCCTGTGTCTCCGCTGGAATTTTTAGCTTCACTTTACCGTCTAAGGTCGGAATTTCAACTTGACCGCCAATTGCCGCGGCGACAAAACTGATCGGCACTTCACAATGCAGGTCTTCACCCTCACGGGTAAAAATATCATGTTTTTGTACATGAATTTGAACATAAAGATCACCCGCGGGCGCTCCTTGAATACCCGCTTCACCTTCACCCGATAAACGAATGCGATCACCATCATTAATCCCAGGTGGAATTTTTACCGATAATTTTTTACGGTCTTTTTTACGTCCCTGCCCATGACATGCTGCACAAGGATCACTAATGACTGTACCAGTACCATGACAAACAGGACAGGTTTGTTGTACCACAAAAAATCCCTGCTGCATTCTCACCTGTCCTTGACCACCACACTGTTGACAAACTTGAGGTGTCGCGCCAGATTTGGCGCCACTACCATTGCAAGTATCACATTTAATGTGAGTGAAGACTTCAATAGGTACTGTCTTACCGGCAACCGCTTCTTCCAGCGTGAGCGTCAATTCATAACCTAAATCAGCGCCCGGTTGTACGCGCACGCCGCCACCACGCTGACGACGACCTCGACCACCACCAAAAATATCACCAAAAATATCTTCAAAACCAGAAAAGATATCTTCCGCGTTAACAGAAGCGCCACCACCAAAACCACCAGGTCCCTGACTGACCCCGGCATGACCAAACTGATCATAGGCCTGACGTTTTTGGCTATCCGCTAATACCTCATAGGCTTCTCGCGCCTCTTTAAATTTTGTCGCGGCACTGTCGTCATTAGGATTACGATCCGGATGATATTTCATCGCCAATCGGCGGAATGATTTTTTAATTTGATCCTGGTTGGCATCACGACTGACACCCAGTACCTCATAGTAGTCACGCTTGGACATACATTTAACCTATTTATTTATAAAATTCAATTACTTAAATAACAAAATTGGCACTTTAGTTTATGCCAGTTTCAACAAACACAAGGGGAGCGTGATGCTCCCCTGACGCGATGATTTCAAAACAGCTAATTATTTGTCACTACCTGTTTTTTTATCCTTATCATCATCACTGATGTCTTCAAATTCCGCCTCGACCACATCTTCTTCCTTTGCGTTTTGTTCCGCGGCATTATCAGCGGTAGCTGATGGACCACCCGCCGCGTCCGCGCCAGGTTGAGGACCGGCACCACCGGCAGCTTGCGCTTGCTGAGCGGCCTGAGCCAACTTCATGGTGACTTCGTTTAAGGCTTTGACTTTATCATCTATCGCGGCTTTATCATCACCTTTTATCGCTTCTTTTGTTTCATTAATCAGTTTTTCAATATCCGCTTTTTCAGCATCATCGACTTTAGCTTCTTTTAACGCTTTTTCAATACCGTGAACCAGACCATCCGCCTCATTACGCACTTTAATTAGTTCATTAAATTTCTTGTCTTCTTCAGAGTGCGCTTCAGCGTCTTTAACCATTTTATCGATTTCATCTTCAGACAGCCCACTACCCGGTTGAATCTTAATCGATTGCGACTGACCGGTAGACTTATCTTTTGCCGAAACATGCATAATACCATTGGCATCGATATCAAAACCCACTTCAACTTGTGGTATACCGCGTGGCGCTGGCTGAATGCCGGTTAAATCAAACCGACCCAGTGACTTATTCTGTGACGCTTGTGGACGCTCCCCTTGCAGCACATGCACAGTCACGGTAGGTTGATTATCCGCCGCGGTAGAAAATACCTGTGACGCTTTGGTTGGAATTGTGGTATTTTTCTCAATGAGTTTGGTCATCACGCCACCCATGGTTTCAACACCTAACGATAACGGAGTGACATCTAATAACAACACATCTTTGACATCGCCAGATAATACCGCCCCTTGAATCGCGGCACCCATGGCGACGGCTTCATCAGGATTCACATCTTTTCTTGGTTCTTTAGCAAAAAATTCTTTCACCGCTTCTTGCACTTTCGGCATCCGTGTTTGACCACCGACTAAAATGATTTCATTAATATCACTAACACTTTTACCAGCATCTTCCAAGGCTTGTTTACAAGGCGCGATACTGCGTTTAATCAATTCTTCAACTAAAGATTCTAATTTAGCCCGAGTCACGCGAATATTTAAGTGCTTAGGACCACCCGCGTCAGCCGTGATATAGGGTAAATTAACATCGGTTTGTTGTGAGCTGGATAATTCAATCTTGGCTTTTTCAGCCGCCTCTTTGAGACGCTGCATTGCTAAAGTATCCTGACGCAAATCAACACCTTGATCTTTATTAAATTCTTCAACAAGATAGTTAATCAGACAGTTATCAAAATCTTCACCGCCAAGAAACGTATCGCCATTGGTGGCCAATACTTCAAACTGGTGTTCGCCATCGACTTCAGCAATTTCAATAATCGACACATCAAAGGTACCACCACCTAAATCGTAAACCACAACAATGGAATCACCGCGTTTTTTATCCATGCCATAAGCCAATGCCGCGGCAGTGGGTTCGTTGATAATCCGTTTAACATCAAGGCCGGCAATACGTCCGGCATCTTTGGTAGCTTGGCGTTGCGCGTCATTGAAATAAGCGGGCACAGTAATGACAGCCTCAGTAACCGGTTTGCCCAGATAGTCTTCCGCGGTTTTTTTCATTTTACGCAATACTTGCGCGGATACTTGTGGTGGCGCCATTTTTTCGCCTTTTACTTCAACCCAGGCGTCACCATTGTCGGCCTTAACAATATCGTAAGAAACCGCTTTTCTATATTCCACCACGGGGGCATCATCAAATTGATGTCCCATCAAGCGTTTTACGCCATAAATGGTTTCTTTCGGTTTAGTCACCATTTGCCGTTTAGCAGACTCCCCAACTAATATCTCATCACCATAACTGATGACTGAAGGTGTCGTACGACGACCTTCTGAATTCTCGATTACTCGCACTTTATCGTGTTCACGAATCGCAACACATGAATTGGTTGTACCCAAATCAATTCCAATAGTAGCCATATTTACTTACTCCGGTTTTCTACACATTAACATAGTATTACTGCCTATATGATGACTTTTTGCCCAATTTCAAGAGATAAGCCTCAATTTTTATGGAAAAAATCACTTACTGACAAACACACGCGCTGGACGAATCAAACGTCCATTGAGCTTATAGCCCTTTTGCAAGACATTGACGACAGTCTCTGAATCAACATCTTCTTGCGCGACCATGGACATCGCCTCATGCGCCTGAGGATCAAAACGATCATTGATCGGATCAATCTGCTCAACATCAAATTTTTGCAGCACATCCAAAAACATTTTAATCGTTAACACCACACCCTCATGAATTTCCTGCGCGTCGGGATGATTCGCGGCATGATCCTGGGCTTTTTCCAGACTATCCATGACTGGCAATAGCGCGTTGATAATCTTTTCTAAACCATATTTATGCGCGTTGGTCACATCACGCTCGGCCCGACGACGGATATTCTCCATATCAGCACGCGTGCGCAATAACTGATCTTCCAGAGCCGTAATCTTTTCTTCCATTTCTTCAACTGACTCGTCAAAGGTTTCAACTACGTCAGCAGATGCTTGTGCCTCATCAACCGATTCGGATGAAACGACTTGATCTTCGTCAATCCGCTGTTCATCGCCTTTCGGCGCATCATCACAAAGACTATCCTCAACCTGTGTTTGCGCTTCAGTTTCTTGCTCAACCACTGTTTCATTCTCAGCCTTTTTTACTTTTTTGCTCACAATGCTTTCCTCACTTGTTTATCTGTAGTGGGATTGTTGAAATCTTACAAATCTGTCATTCCCGCGAAAGCGGGAATCCAGTTATTTTAAGCAGTGCAACTGCTTAAAATATTAAAAAATTTAGATGTCAACAATCGTAATAGTAGTTTACTATATGGTCATATTTGGATATTTCAAGCCCATATAATGAAGAATACTCGATGAAAACAATTGCCGTCATATTACCAGTTAATAATCCTGATATACTGATTCAAACAGATATTGATTGTTATAATACCTCTGACGTTACCTATCAACTTCACTACGCCGATACTCATCTTAAAGACATAAAATCCAAACAGATGGCAAAACAAGGCGCCGCCGCGATCATTTATTACGCGTTTGGTGAATTGACAGTAAACAAACTAAGAGATTATGTTGATATTCCGATTGTATCACTCGGTCGAGAGGCGATTAAACAGGCAAGCGCTCTTTCTAAGAAAAAATTCACAATCATATCAGCCATGTTAGCACATAACGCATTCTGGCAACCTATTATTGATGACCTTGGTGTCTCTGGAAACTATGTGTTATCTCAACACGCGCCAAATCTAGCACCAGCCGAAATCAGACAAGATGAGGCGCTGATCAGCAAATTGGCGTCAATCGCTGAAAAAGAAATCGTCATGAATGAGGTGGATTGTTTTACCCTTGGCTGCGGTAGTTTTATCGGCACAGCCCCGAAACTGGAAGAAGTCTTACGGAGCGAGTTTGGTCCTGGCATTCATGTGGTTGATCCTGTAAGTGTTACGTTTGAGTTGCTTACAAAGGCTTTGTTAAATAATTAATGCCGGTAGTGAACAAACAATCCCTATGGATATACCATAGGGATGTCAATAAGAGAAGCTATGGCTTATTAAATTCCAACTGGCCAAGCTACAGCTAATTAAATTTATATACTATTTATCTTCTTTTTTGTCTGTACTATCGGCAGTGCTATCGCCACTATCGGCAGCAGTATCATCTGTATTAGCTAGCAATGCTGTTGCTTGATCTTGGCTCACAGCCTTATTATTGTCGGTATTATTATCTGTTTGAGAAGACGCGTTTATTGGCTTCATTGGGATAACAATTTTGTTTGGATAAGAATAAGCCGCGCCGTCAGAAACATCCACACCCGCGCCAATGACACCTCCGAATACCGCGTTACCGAAAGCCATTTTCTTTGTGTTAGATTTAATCGCTTTTGTGCTTGGTTCAAAAGCATGTTTATGACAGGTCACAGTAAGATCTTCATATGATCTATGCACAACAACCGAGGCTGGTGTTTTATCAACATACCAAGTTCCTTTATTGTTAGTCAACATACATGAAGCCCCGGTCGTAGGCGGTGTTGTTACAGATACAGTCTGATGCCTGCCATTTACAATGGTAGCACACCCCACTAAAAAAGCCAAAGGCGCCACACTTAGCACTTTTAAAAAAGTAATTAAAAACTTATACATATTAACCCTCTCTCATTTTTTGTTAAATTAATCGAATAGTTACGCCATAATTTCAATCTCGAGAACTTGAAAATTTATGACCATAAACCCACGCAATTATCTGCGATATAAAAAAAATTTCAAGGATTTATAGCAAAAATTTATACCCTTCACTAGTTTACCTAAATATTCTATTTTTAATCATTGCTATTTCGCAAAATAGCTGTTATACTGCGCCATAGATTTGATTAAAAATGCTGAGTCGATATAATAAGTTAATATATTTCAATTAGTCCCATCCTAATAAATTTTTTCTTATCCATCCAAACTTCGTCATATTTTCATGTCTAGTTTTAATTTAGAGCATCTATGCATGCTATTGATAAACAATAATTTACTTAAAGAGGAAATATTATTATGCCAACAGGTAAAGTTAAATTCTTTAATTCAAGCAAGCGGTTTGGATTTATTACACCGGATGAAGGTGGTAACGATGTATTTGTTCATATTTCAGACTTACAAGCTGCCGGTATCGCCAGTCTTTCAGAAGGACAAAGTGTAAGCTATGAACTGAAAAAAGATGATCGTTCAGGTAAAACATCCGCGGCTGATATAAAACTCATTTAATTTAAGCGCTATTAACTAATATGATAACGTGGGCGTGACTAAAAGGTTGTATGCCTATTCCTGCCAAATAAGAAAAAATTTTGCAGACTTTGGTTGAAGCAATTGATAACTATCAACCTTTACTGCGAGAAAAAAATGAAAAATTTTAACGCACTGGCACTGCCAAAAACACTCCATCGCGCGCTGGATAACATGGCGTTTTATCAACCAACGCCCATTCAAATTAAAGCCATTCCACCGGCACTTTCCGGTAGAGATATTCTAGGCTCCGCCCAAACCGGTACGGGTAAAACCGCCGCTTTTGGCATACCTTTAGTCACGAAATTAATGTCTAACGCACAGAGCAAGGCATTGGTGCTGGCACCTACTCGCGAACTGGCCACACAGGTTATATCGCAGCTGCAAACCATGTTAGGCAAACAATCCAATGTTAAATCAACATTATTGATTGGCGGCGCGTCAATGCTTAAACAAATTCGACAATTACGCGATCATCCACGTTTAATAGTTGGCACACCGGGGCGCATCAATGATCATCTGGAACGAAATCATTTAAAATTGCACGATACCGGATTCTTAGTGCTTGATGAAACAGATCGCATGCTCGATATGGGCTTCACCATTCAGGTAGAAAAAATAATGGCGCACATGCCCGAATCAAGGCAAACACTTTTATTTTCCGCGACATTATCTAAGCACATTATTAAAATTTCAAAAAAATATCTATCCGATCCACTACAAGTAATTGTCGACAATCCTTCCGCGCCCGCCAAAAAAATCAAGCATAAAGCCTTGCGGATGTCGGTTAAGCAAAAATACAGTAAACTAACCGAACAACTTGACCAATGTGACGGGTCGATTATTGTTTTTGTCAAAACTAAATATCAAGCGTCAAAACTAGCGACAAAACTTTCTAAACAGCAATACCGCGCCATCGCCATGCATGGTGATTTACGACAAAATAAAAGAGAGCGCGTCCTTGCCGCTTTTCGCAAAAGAAAATATCGAATTTTAGTCGCCACCGATATTGCCGCGCGCGGATTGGATATCCATCATATAAAACATGTGATTAATTATGACATCCCTCAATGTAGCGAAGACTACATACATCGTGTTGGCAGAACAGCGCGCGCCGGAACCACAGGTTCGGCAATGTGCTTTGTCACACCCGCGGATGAAAAAAAATGGCGAATTATCAATAAGACGCTAAATCCGACTGTTAAAAAAAATAAAGCAAAAAAACAATTAAATAAATAATTACCAAAATTACTTATGGCAGCTCAGATACCTATTTCCTGCCAGGATTAAACTATAATGATGACAAAAGAACCGGCGTTAAACAGTGAATTAGCCGCTTGCATTAATAATAAAAAATGGTCATTAATAGGTGGATTTTTTTACTATGTTATTCCTTACAGAAAAAAGGTTATTTTAGAAAACATGCATCGTGTTTTCAAGGATAGTTTAACTCATCGTCAAATTAAAAAACTCAGTTGCCTTTTTTACAAACATTTATTTTCCGCATTACTCGATAGTCTAAAAATTCCTTTCTTATCTCGAAAAAAAATCAAACAATACGGCAAAATTATTGGACTACAGCATATAGAAGAAGCGATTAAACAAGATAAAGGCATATTATTATTAACCGGTCATTTTGGCAGCTGGGAACTAGGCACAGTGGCAACACTAGCTAATTCAGAAAAAAAATTCTACGGTATCAGGCGGCAGATAAAGAATAAATGTATTGAACGTTTGTTGTTTAAAAACTATCGCAAAATGGGCATTGAAGTCATTCCTAAAAATAATAAATCCTTATTAAAAATCTATAATTTGCTGAGGAAGAAAAATATCATTTGCTTTGTTCTAGATCAACACGCACATGTAAAGAATGGTGATGGCATTATGGTAGAATTTTTTGGTGAAAAATGTGGCACTTACCAAGCTTTAGCAAGATTGGCACAAAAATTACACACCCCTGTTGTCCCCGCTTATCTTTATAAAGACGAAAATAACCAACATATTTTAGAATTTCTTCCTGCCTTAGCTTGGCAAGCATGTAATAATAAAGCAGAAGAAGTTTATCAAAATACGCTTATTTATAACCAATGTTTAGAAAAAATGTTATTGCGTCATCCCGAACAATGGCTATGGTCTCATCGCCGTTGGAAAGGCGAAAAATAAACGAATAGCAATTGCCTGATGGTGGTAATCAAACAGATGTTATCACAGGCTATATTATTTTAGATGTTGAATGGTTGACGATGGATAATCACTGATTTTGAGGATAAATGATAGATCATCTTCATTCATGTCCAGCGCGGCAACCAACAAGGTGTTCTTAAAATAGTTTGATATAATAATGCGAGTTGTTTTATTTGCTTATTAAGCATTGATAACGTTTCCGCTCTAATACTTTCTGTATTTGAATATTGTGATTGTCTTTCCAAAATAATTAAGCATTGATCAATTTTTTCTGAGGATTGATCAAGGGATAAACCTGCAAGTGATTTTATCGCCTCATGAAGATCATTAAACGATAAACAATCAATGCTTTGTTTAGCTTGCTTCGCTCCATCATAATTCAAGTTTAGCATTTCTTGATATATTTCAACAAGTAGTTGGTAAAGTTGATGTATGTAATAGCGTCGTTTTGACAACATAGTCAGAGGCTCATAACGATAATCATTTAATTTTTGCTTTAAAAGAGCAATTAATTGTTCAATGGCTGCCAAATGCGTTTCAACCCTATTTTTGTTATTGGACACAGAAAGTGTATAAAGTGTTTGTGAAAATTTAAGTAATATTTCTTTGATGTTGCTTCTTACATCATTCAATAAACTTCGAGGAAAAATGAATAACTCCCCCATTAAGCCGATAACAATACCTAAAAGTGTGTCGAATAGTCGTGCTACTAAGAAATAGTTAACTGTAATATACGGTGGCTTGAGAAGAAAAAAACCGATTGCCAGTAGCAAAACAAAAAAACTCATACTTAAAACATAATGACACTGCAAGAATAAAAATGCAAAGAAAATTAAAATATAAGCGCTAAAGAGTGTATAAGGATAATGTCGAAAAATAAAATGTGCTAAAATAGTGCCTACTACAATGCCAATAAATGTTCCCAATAGTCGTTCACCAGAACGTTTAATACTCGCGCCTATATTTTGCTGAACGATTACTATTGCGGATGCAACCACCCAAATTACATTTTGAACGTGGAAAAAATAGGATAATAAAAATGACACATTAATAATTATAGCTAATCGAAATGCTTTCTTAAACACATAACTATCTTTATTACAAGCATTAACAGGAATAGCCGCTTTTGGCAGTAGTATGGTTAATAATATTGTCGCTGTGCCACCAAAAGCACAGGCAATCAAAGGTGAAAGAATGGCTGAAGATAAGGTTTTGGGACTGGTGCTGTGATAAACAAAGATAGTTAAAACCATAAATACAACAAGAAATGTACTTGTCAATGTACTGCTTTGGATATATCTAGGAAAACATAAACATATAAAGCTTAGTATTGTAAAAATAATAATGCTATATCCTTGCAAAAGCGTTAGACTGCAAGTGATGATAATAATTACTATCAGTGTGAGTCCAAATATAACATAAAAGACTAAAAATTTGCTGTATTTTCGATTCCCCCACACGATATAACCCAAGAAATAAACCGAAAAAAATAGCCCACAGCAATAAACTGGTATTGTGAGGAGAAAAATAATAAGCGGCTAATGTTGAGAAAAGTGAGGATAAT
>JBCCYM010000024.1:0-22851 GCA_039190005.1 Pseudomonadota bacterium | reverse complement strand
GCTGTATAATGCTCACCATTCTTCTGATTGCCATAAAACACCACAGTTACATTTTTGGCTTGATCTAGATGTTGTGAAATTTCTTTTGTTATGCAATCAGTAGCAAAAAATGGCATTTATTTTACCTCCATAATAAAAGACTGTTTATCCTAACCATAGTAGATTACTAAGTGAAGCACAATATTATGAGTTCACATTTTCAAGTACAATGAGTATATTTTTTAAGGTGCAGCCAGATTAAAAAATTCATTTTTATTTATATACTAGACAAACCGAATATAATTTATAACTTAAAAAATTGCAATTAAATTTTTTATTATGTTTTTCATTATTACTTATTAGCTCTATATAAATAGAATTATTTACAACCACACCCAACCTTACCGCTTTTCTTTGTCGATAATGAAGGGCGGTGACGGAGAATCATACCCTCATCCGGTAATTGTTGCCGACGGCTAATATATAACATTGCCGCGATGAGACCACCGAGATAAACTAGTATGCCAACTATCCAACTGATACTGCTTGCTGGATGTTGTATAATTGTTGCCAGTTGATAAAACAAGACGGCAATCCCATAGGCAATGCTAAAGCTCCATAATACTGATAACCATGTCCAAGCTTTGCTGCTGGTTTCACGTTGTGTGACGGCAATGGTTGATACACAGGGGACATAGAGCAAGACAAATAACATATAGGCGAAGGCGCTAATCGGTCCGCCAAAACTGTGTATCATCGCGCCTATTGCCGTGCGTGACATGTCATGGTCCGCCTCATTGGCTGTGAATGGATTTGCCAAGCTGCGTCCAGAAATATTGGTTAGACTGTTATAAGTGTCTTTAACGGCAAAGCCTAAGCCTTGCGATAAATTAAAGGCTTGGTCTGTTTTAATCAGTTTTTGGTTTTGTGAATACAGGGTGTTCATGGTGCCGACTACAACTTCTTTGGCTAACGTACCGGTAATTAAACCAACCGTTGCTGGCCAGTTATCTTGTTCGATACCCATTGGATGAAAGATGGGGGTAATCACGCGACCGGTTTGTGATAAAATAGAATTTTGACTGCAAAATACCTTGGCGCGTATATATTTTCCGCGCGTTAGCAAAATGGAATTAATTATTTTTTTCAGGTGGTAAGCCGGCGATGATATCAACATGCATGGCTATAATTTTAAATTTGCCATCTTTGTTTCTGACAAATACCGTTGTTTTGCGTGTTGTACCTGTTTTTTGATGGGTGGCATTATATAGTGTATCAATACTTTGAACGATGGCCATGTTGCCATTTTCACTTAGCAAAATGGAGCAATCTTTGGTATTTTTCTTGCAATCTATATCCTGTGGTCCTATAGCCGCTGCGCCTTTTTCGCCCATTTTGGCCTGTGTCTGCCATGATTTTGAGATATTTTTCCAACCAATTATTAAGCCACCTTGCGGTCCCATGTAACTTGCTTTTTTACTATGTAACCATAATTTATTCATTAACGTGGTGTCGCCTTGAAGATCAGCGTCCAAGGCTTTGAAAAATTGATTATGCGCTTGGATGACTTCATCAATCACCGCGTTATTTTTATAAGCGGAATGCCGCTCAGTTTTCGCCCAAACCTTAGCTGTTAGCAATAAACAACATAACAAAGCAAACAAAATAGGAAAACGGTAAACAGTTTTATACATCATTAAGACTCCTCTTTATTTAACTACTAAGAAAAACAAGCAACGCTATTGAAAAAATCCACAAAAATTTTATATAAAGCACAACTAAAAATTAATCAGGATTACTTTTTGCGGCTGTAAGCATCAAAAAACGCCAGTTTTGATTATTTATCGCGTGTGTAAGATGACCTTGGCCTGTCAGATCTTCCGCTAATAAAATATCGCCCGCTTTAATTGTTCTTTTAGTGCCATCCCCGACTTCAAGTTCCATAGCGCCTTCAAGAATGACAATATATGTGGGAACATCCGTAGTATGCCATGAGAGTTTACTGATCCCTTCAGCTTCCGCGATCGCGAAAGTCAGTTCATCTGTCTTTATGGGAAGACCAAAGCTGCCAACTTCATTCTTGTTAAGCGTGATCTCAACATCCTCAAAATGTGACTGTCCATCATCGCCACTATACAAACGAATCATTTTCATCGTTAATACGCCTATGCTGTTAAACTAGTTTACTTTATACTACAATATCAAAGTAAAGTAAAATTTTACGGTCGACGCTAAATCTGGAAACGTCTATGTACATCAAAATTAATGGATGTCAGTTATTTTTTGACACTTACGGCTCAAAATTAGATATTCAAAAAAAATCAGTTGAAGAAAAACCGACCTTATTAGTATTGCACGGCGGCCCAGGGATTGTCGATCATACCTTGTATGTTGATTTTTGGTCACAATTTTCAAATATAGCGCAAGTCATTTTTTTAGATCAACGTGGTTGCGGAAGAAGTGAAAAACGGACGCCTGCCGAATGGCATCTACAACAATGGGCTGATGATGCCAAAAAATTCTGCGAAGTATTGAATATTGCGAAACCGATTATTGCCGGTGTTTCTATGGGCGGGCATGTCATGTGTGATTTTATCACTCAGTATCCTTCCGAAGCCGGCGGCTTAATATTTTGTAATACGGAAGCACAGTTTATAGTCGAAGAGGTCTGTCAAGCGTTTGGCAGGCTTGGGGGAGAGTTAGCTGAAAGCAGCGCGCGCCAATATTTTACGGCGCCCTCTCCGGAATCCGCTAAAAATTATCAAGAACATTGTGGCAAACACCTTATTACCAGGGGATTTTATACGCCAGAAGCGCTGACGCGCTGCAAACAAAACATGGCGGTATAATAACTACCTGACAAATTTTAACTATACAAGCCAACTAAAGCTTATCAAGTGCCCAACCCTGATTATGGCTGGCAGTTTAAGTCCTTTTCATTTGCCTATTCGCGCTAAAGAAATGGCAAATCAGATTGATTCCAGTCTGGTAACGCTCAAGATTTTCGAAAACGCGGGGGCGCCAGTCTATAGTGACGCGCCCAAAGAAGCCGCTGATGCCACCGCCAATTTTTTAAAAAGCTGCTTAACCTAAAAGCCGCAGTAGTCCCTGAACCTGTAGAAAAGCGGTTCCTGAGCCTGCTTGCCCTGAGCTTGTCGAAGGGTCGAAGGGTTGGTCTAATATAATCTCCCACGCTGCCATCTCGCATTATTAACCTTTGGAGTTGACAATGCCTTGCAAACATTTTATTTTGTCACAAGTTAAGGGAATTCTTATCTTGAGCGTGTTTTGACCATGGTCAAAACCTGATCTGTTATTGATTTTCTCAAGTATTGTATAAACGCGTATTAGACGAATAAGGTATATCCTAGGTATACAAATGATTGATATATTAAAATGAAAAATGAATTTTTTGACATTAAAAGCATTAATTATAGACTTTATAATGATAATCTAAAACCAACCAATGAGAGCGCTCGTCATTGGGGATGGTTGTCAGTTTTTAGCATTTGGGCCAATACTACCCAGAGTCTTGCCGGTTACACTGTTGCCGCTTCTTTATTTTTTCATTATCAGCTTAATGGTTGGGCTGTGATGTTGGCAATGTTGGTCGCTGGCGCTGTCATTGCCTCATTAGCCGGTCTGATTGGCAAACCGAGCTTACGCTATGGCATTCCCTATCCGGTGATTGCGCGATCCTCGATGGGGATTTATGGTGCAAACCTGCCGGCAATGATTCGTTGTGTTGTCGCCATATTCTGGTATGGCACGCAAACGTATATGGCTTCAACCGCAATTGCTTTGCTGCTTAAACCGGTCATTCATTTTTCCTCTCATTTTCGTTTTCTTGGGCTCGACATGGATAGCCTAGTTGCCATTGTTCTTGTCTCAGTTTTGCAGTATTTATTATTCCGCAAAGGAATGGATGCTATTCGCCTATTCGTGAATTGGGCGGCACTTGTCGTCTATATCGTGATGTTGATTTTATTGCTGGTGCTCGCGCATCAGGCCAAAGGCAATTTATTAGCGGAAGTGGGCCATGTTTTTCATCCACAAACTGGTTATAGTAGGCAGACAATTATCTCATTTTTAACCATTGTTGGTACGATGGTGGTGATGTACTCACCCGTGATCACCAGTTATGGTGATTTTGCGAGACAAATGAACAATCGTCAGCAAATGCAAAAAGGCAATTGGGTTGGCTTACTGTTTAATATTCCCTTTTTTGGGCTAATCGCGCTGTTAACCACTGTTTCAAGTAAGGTGGTGTTTGGGAAAGTTATTACTAATCCTGACGATGTTGTGAAACAGTTTCATTACCCCTGGTTAATGGTGCTGACGGGTATTACTTTTTTTCTCGCGACTGCCGGTATTAATGTGGTCGCGAATTTTGTGCCACCGGTCAATGATTTATCCAATTTGTTGCCGAGATATATTGATTTTAAGCGGGGCGCAATTATTACTGGTATAGCTGGGTTAATTATTAGCTTGCTTTGGCATGAAGTAATTAGCCAGATCGGTTTGGTACACTTTATCGGTATGTTGGGCGCTTTACTGGCGCCAGCTTATGGCATTATTGTTGCCGATTATTTTTTAGTTAAAAAAAGGTATATTAATTTACAAATGCTCTATAGCGGTGAAAAAAATGGTGATTATTACTACTGTCATGGCTGGAATTGGCGGGCGCTGACGGCTTTTGTGCTGGCATCTGCCTTCGCGATTGCCGCCTTATCCTTATCCTCACTGCAATTCTTGTCTGGTTTTAGTTGGATTGTGTCGGCAGTCGTTGCCGCGGTGATTTATTATCTGATTAGCAAACTCAGAAAGCGGGGCGGTTTCAAGGTTTAGTGTCCACAATGGTCTAAATCATTTATACTTGCCAAAAAGTCATTTTATCGTTACATTATGCCTATCAACAACTTTTGATTGATTGATAATCTTTGTAAATAAGTAGTAGGGGTACAGCGACATTAAAAGTTTAACCGCGCTTAAAGCGCATCCAAAAGGCTTATGGTTTCTGTTCTTTGTTGAGTTTTGGGAGCGCTTTAGTTTTTATGGGATTACGGCACTTTTGGTGCTGTATCTCACTGCGCACAGTGGTTTGGATTTTAGCAAATCTGAAGCCCAGCTGATTGCCGGCAGTTATTTAACCTATCTGTATCTTATTACCGCTATCGGTGGCATTATTGCTGACCGACTGATTGGCTATCAACGTGCCGTGTTAATCGGCGGTAGCATTATTGTCTTAGGGCATATCTGTCTTACCTCGTCATTTTTATTCGCACCCTTGTTTTTTATCGGTTTGGGTTGTATTTCCACCGGTACCGGCTTATTTAAAGCCAATGTGTCGGTCATGGTTGGTATGCTGTATGATGAAGAAAAACAGTATTTGCGCAGTAGTGGGTTTTCAATTTTCTATGCCGGTATTAATATTGGTGCGGCGATTGCTACCTTTCTTGTCGGTTATGTTGGCGAAGTCTATGGTTGGCATTATGGTTTCAGTTTAGCAGCCTTTGGGATGATTTCGGGGCTTATCACTTTCAAAATAGGTTGTCGTTATATGCCGAAATCAAGTAATGTCCTCAATCCTGTGATGAATAAAAAAATTGTGCTTTTTCTTCCTTTCAAATTATGGCATTTGGTCATTGTTGCGGCACTTATTACCGTGGCTTTGTTCGCTTTATTGATTCCTGATCCACAATATTCTAAGTTGGTGATTGGTATTTCCAGTTTGATTCTTTTAGTTTATCTGTCAAAACTATGGTTTCGAATGAGAGGCGTTGATCGCAAGCGCGTGGTGATGATTTTAATCATGTCTATTTTTATGTTGCTTTTCTGGTCGTTTAATGACCAGATTCTTCTCAGCTTGCCATTGTTTATTAATAAATTTGTCAATCATCAGTTTATAGGTCTACATTGGGAGACAACGTCGATCATGGGTTGTTATTCATTGCTGATTATGGTTATCAATCCGTTTTTTGCTTATTATGTGCAAAAGTTCAGCTCTAAAAAAAGCGGTGTTGCTGCTGATCAAACCAAATTCGCTATTAGTCTAGTGATGGAAGCTATTGCCTTTGCTATTCTAGGGCTTGCGGCAATCTATGTCGGTCGAACCGCTTTAATTGGTATGTATTGGATATTGTTGTTTCAGTTCTTTCTTGTGTTTGGGGAATTATTTATTTCGCCCATTGGTTTATCTTTAGTCACGCGATTGGCGCCGGAAGAATTACGCGCGACAATGATGGGTACATGGTGGACAATCAGTGCCTACGCCGGTTTTATTGGTGGTATTATCGGCACATTTACTGTCAGGCCTTATACGAAAACAGCGGCAAACGTATTATTCGCGCATACTTATTTCACTATCGGTATCTTAGCCTTTATTGCCGCTGTGGTGTTATTTGTACTGTTACCGCTTTTAAAACGAGCCAGCGAAAATACGATATAGTGGTCTTATGATACTGATTGCCAATAAAGAAGGGAGCTGCGGGGTTGAAACCGCTTTCACAGCACTAAACGGCAGAAAAGATGGGCTGCGAGCCATTATTGACGGCATAAAATGTGTTGAAAAGTCGCTTGATATTCACACGGTTGGACGAGGCGGTTGGCCTGATTTATTGGGTGATGTGACACTGGATGCCAGTGTTATCGATGGCGATAGCTTGCAAACCGGCGCGGTTGGCGCCTTAAAAAATTATTTACATCCTGTGGAAGTGGCTTATGCCATCATGCGACAGCTCGATCATGAAATTTTAGTCGGTGATGGCGCGCAACGCTTTGCCGCTGAAATTAATGCTGAACCATGTGATAATCTTACTGAACAAGCCAAAACAGTGTGGCATCGTGGCCTTGAAAAATGCCTTAATCGGCAACAGCTTCAAACTTTTCCTGAGATCAGATTATTAGATATTGCTAAACGCGCGCAAGATCCGGAAAAAGTTTTTGATACAACGGTTTATTTATCCAGAGATTGTGATAATAAAATCAGTTCAGCGACCAGCACTTCCGGTTGGGCCTGGAAATATCCCGGACGCTTAGGGGATAGTCCTGTCATCGGTGCTGGCAATTACGCTGATTCCCGTTATGGTGCCTGTGCCTGTACCCATACCGGCGAGATGACTATCCGTGCTGGCACGGCGCGTAGTGTGGTGTTGTATATGAAAATGGGCATGTCTGTTGCTGAGGCGGTCAGAGAAGCGGTGGCTGATCTGCGCCACTTAAAACAAGGTTATCTTGGCGAAGTGACCATTCACGCCATTGATGCCCATGATAAGCACAGTGTGGTGAGTTTTAGAGGCGCCGAACCAGTTTATTATTGGTTGTGGACGGATAACATGCCGAAGCCAGAATTATTTCAAGCCGAGCGGCTTGATTGAGCGTGATGATCACACTTGAAGTTTGCGTTGATAATATTGCTTCCATTGATGCCGCAGTCAGCTGTGGTGCCGATCGTTTAGAACTATGCGCCGCGCTTGGTCTGGAAGGTTTAACACCGTCCTTAGCATTGCTAGATTATGCCAAACAACATAGCCAATGTTCACTGCAAGCCATGATTCGTCCTCGCTGTGGCGATTTTAATTATTCAGCTAAAGAATTGGCCTTGATGTGTCAGGAAATTGATTTGATGGCGGCGCGTCAAGTTGATGGTATTGTATTTGGCGTATTAGATGGTAATCATGACTTAAATATCAGCGCTAACCAAATGTTAATTGACCATGCGAAACAGTATCAATTAGAAACCACATTTCATCGCGCGATTGATTTAGTTGAAAATTATGAAGCAGCGATTGAGCAGCTGATTGCTATGGGATTTACGCGCGTGCTGACGTCTGGACAAGCCAAGGATGTTATCACAGGTATGGCGAACATCGCGTCATTACAGTCAAAATATGGTCACGCGATTGAAATCATGGCCGGCGGCGGCATCAGGGCTGATAATGTGGCTCAGTTGCTTGATCGTACCCATATCCATCATATTCACTGTTCAGCTTCAAGTATTGCTGATAATTGCCGCGCTAAACGCGAGCTTAGCGCTTTCGCGCCATCAGCCTTGACGTTTAAAATTACAGATAAAAAACAGTTACAACAAATTATGACAACAGTAAGAGGGCATCATGCGTCATCATAAAACCTACTTATGCTTTGATCTAGGGGGGACTTTTATCAAATATGGCATCGTGTCTTCACAAGGTGATATGTTGTTTCACGGGAAATTGTCAACGCCTAAAGAGCCACAACCACAAGACGTTATTAGTATTATCATTCATCAGATTAAACAGGCACTGCAACAGCATGATATTGACGCCATTGGTGTGTCTTCGCATGGCGTTGTCGATCCGCAGAAAGGTTGTATTACCTGTGGTTCACACTATGTCACCCATTTGGTCGATTTTCCCTTGGTGAAAAATATTCAACAGATAACACAATTGCCCGCTTGTATTGAAAATGATGTCAAAGCTGCCGCTTTAGGCGAACTTTGGCAAGGGCAGGCAAAGCAATTTAGTAACAGTGTTTTTTTAACTTTGGGCAGTAGTATTGGCGGCGCGATTATTATTAATGGTGAACTGTATCGCGGGGTCAATAACTGTGCTGGTGAGATTGGTTATCTGATTACTGATGAGGGTGATACAAATAAACACTGTTTTTTTCCTGGCGCCTGGGAACGTAAGGCCTCTGCTTCCGTGTTAGTTAAACGTTATCGACAACTGAAAGATCAACCAAATGCCAAGCCGGCTGATTTTACAAAAGCGCTGATGCAAGCGGATGGACAAGCGCAACATATTTTTGATGAATTTCTCTATTCTTTAAATTCCGGTTTAATTTCTTTGGCGCATACACTGGCACCGGAAGCCATTATTATCGGTGGCGGTATTACTGAGATGGGTGATTTTTTATTTACCCCCGTAGAGCGACAATTTAAAAAGAGAGTGTTGGATGGTTATCAGTTCGTTAAAATTTTACCCGCGACGCTCGGTAACCAGGGCGCGCTTTTTGGTATGGCGTATAGTTGTAGTAAATTAACATGATAGAAGATGTTGCCACTCTCGCTTGGCGATCAAGCCTCTGATTTTTCGCCCTTCGACCCTTCGACAAGCTCAGGGCAAGCAGGTTCAGGGCGAGCAGGCTCAGGGAGTAGCTTTCGACAGGCTCAACGTATAAGATGGCTGAGCTTGTCGAAGCCAAAGCACGTACTCGAAAAACTTGTGCTGCCTTTCGATCCTTCGACAAGCTCAGGGCAAGCAGGCTCAGGCACCACTGTGGTTTTTAGGTTTACCCAACAGCCATCATCACACACAATAATGTGATGTTAAATATCGAGTAAATAAACATCTTGCGCGCCCAGCGCCTATTATCATCAGTCATCAATCCTTGGATCCCCAAATAGAGCCAGCATAGTCCGGCAACAAGCGCGACAATAAAATAAGCCGTGCCACTATAGCCTAAGACTGTGGGCATGATCGCGGCAATGGTAAAGACTACAATATATACCAGCATGGTAATTTTGGTGTAGTAAATACCTTTTTTAACCGGCAGTACCGGAATGGCGGCAGCCGTGTAATCTTTGAGGCGGTAAACGGCAATGGCGTAAGAGTGGGGGATTTGCCATAAAAAAAGAATAAAAAAAACGGCAACCGCGCCCATATCAAAACGGTTAGCCGCGGCGCAATAGCCTATCACCGGTGGTGCGGCGCCGGCTATGCCACCGATGATGGTGCCATAGACTGATTTGCGTTTCATATACAGACTGTAACTGATGACATAGACCAGCCAGGCGACTAGAGCAATTAGGGTTGATAATAGATTTGTCCAAATATAAAGCAGACCAATGCCGATGAGTCCAAGTAAAACGCCAAAGACCAGGGCCGTTTTGCGACTGACTAGGCCAGTGGCTAAGGCGCGGTTTTTGGTGCGTTCCATCAGGCGGTCGATGTCGCTGTCGATGATGTTATTCATCACACAACCAGAAGCCATGACCAGCGACATGCCAATGACGACAATAATCAGAGGAAAGAGGGCAAAACCATCCTGTGATCCGAGAAAATAACCGCCACAAACGGTGATGATATTGCCGAAAATGATGCCAGGCTTGGTAATCGAGAGTAAGTTCACTCCGATTAGCCTTAGTGCATCATATTGTAATTCAGATTATACATAATCCACAGTGAACCGAAAGCAATCACCAAGACGACAAATAGGGCGAATAAAAATGACATTAAACTCCAACGCCCCTGTGGTCCCGCGTTTAGACGCAGGAAAAAACGTGATTGCACAAACAATTGTAATACGGCACAGATCACTAAGGTCATGTACATGTATTCTTTGCTAAATGGACGTGTTATCACTACACCAAAAGGGATGAAGGTTAATATTAAACAGAGTACCAAGCCGGTAATGTATCTGCCCAGTGTTTTTTTGCTGAGTTTATCAGTAATTTCGTAGTGATGATCATGCGT
Organism: Pseudomonadota bacterium; assembly: GCA_039190005.1. Taxonomy (GTDB): domain Bacteria; phylum Pseudomonadota; class Gammaproteobacteria; order UBA12402; family UBA12402; genus JBCCYM01. Next base: position 12,418 of record JBCCYM010000024.1, on the reverse strand, counting down.
AGACATGTACAGCTCCTATTAAATAGACAATTGTAAATACAAAAATCCAAACAATATCAAGAAAGCTCCAGAATAAGCCTAAGTAGGTTAATTTTCGGCTGGTAGCCACAGCGATATCGCGTTCAGTAAACAGTTTGATAATTAAAATCAACATCCATAACAAGCCGATAGAGACGTGCAAGCCATGGGTGCCGACCAGGGTGAAAAAAGACGACATCGCGGCACTGCTTTGCCAAGTATGACCGGCGAGATATAAATGAACAAATTCATTAATTTCCATGGTCACAAAGCCTAAACCTAAAAGAAATGTCAGGATTAAGAAGAAAATCGCATTATTCCGCCGGCTTCTGTAGACAGAGAGCATGGCTAAACCGTAGGTAAAACTACTGGCTAACAGGAATAAGGTTTCACCGAGTACATAGGGGACTTCAACAAGTTGCCCTAGTGCCGGACCACCAAAGGTTTTGGTATGTAATACGGCAAAGGTCGCGAAGAGTGACGCAAATAACAAGCAGTCACTCATGATATAAATCCAGAATCCAAAGACATCTTTGGAAAATGGACTATGATCGTGGCTTTCGATAGTATGTGTATTCATCAGTAGTGTCTCACCCCGTTGGCAAAGTCATTTTCAAATTTTTCAACATCTTTTGCTTTTAAGTAATAATCGATATGCGGATCAAACGCGCGTCGAAGAATGGTAGCAAAAATCACAATGCCGGCGACGCCAGCTAGCCAGAAAATATGCCAGGTCATGGCAAAACCAAACACACCAAAGGCCATGCCGATAATAAAACCCGCCGCTGTGTTTTTTGGCATATGAATATCTTTGTAATGCGGTTTTTCTTTGGCGCTTGAACCATGTTTTAAACGTTCTTTGGTTTCCCAGTAAGCGTCAATACCATGGACTTCCGGTGTGACGGCAAAGTTATAGAATGGCGCCGGTGAGGGGATTGACCATTCCAAGGTTCTGCCATCCCAAGGATCGCCAGTTGTATCTTTATAGTCTGGATCATTACGGTGTTTAATACTCACCAGCAGTTGAATAATTTGCAATAGAATACCGCAGGCAATAATGGCGACACCAATCGCGGCGACAACCAGATAAGGATGCCAGCCAGTAGAGGCGGGGTAATGATTCAATCGTCTGGTCATGCCCATCAAGCCGAGAATATACAAAGGCATAAAGGCAACGTAAAAACCAATAAACCAGCAGGCAAAGACATATCTGCCGATTTTTTCATTCAATTTAAAGCCAAATGTTTTTGGAAACCAGTAAATAAAGCCAGCAAAATAGCCAAAGACAACACCACCAATAATCACATTATGGAAGTGAGCGATTAGGAACAAGCTATTGTGTACCTGGAAATCAATACCTGGGACTGCCATTAATACACCACTCATGCCGCCAATGGCAAAGGTGATGATAAAGCCGATAGTCCAAAGCATGGGGGTTGAATACGTCACGCGACCACGATACATGGTAAATAACCAGTTAAATATTTTAACCCCGGTGGGAATCGCGATAATCATGGTGGCGATACCGAAAAAGGCGTTTACATTCGCGCCCGCGCCCATGGTGAAAAAGTGATGCAGCCAGACCACAAAGGAAAGGAAAGCGATGACAACGGTCGCGCCCACCATGGTGGCATAGCCAAACAAGCGTTTTCTGGAAAATGTTGCCACAACTTCAGAGAAGACGCCAAATGCCGGTAATATGAGAATATAAACCTCCGGATGTCCCCAGGCCCAGATCAAATTGATATACATCATCATGTTGCCGCCGGCGGTCATGGTGAAGAAGTGCATACCGAACAGGCGATCAAACAGTAACATACCCAGGGTCGCGGCGAGAATCGGGAAAGCGAGAATCACTAAGATCATGGCGCAAAGCGCGGTCCAGGTAAATACGGGCATTTTCATCAATGTCATGCCAGGGCAGCGCATTTTAATAATGGTAACAAAAAAGTTTATCCCCGATAATAAGCTCCCTATACCGGATATCTGCAATGCCCAGATGTAATAATCGACGCCAACACCGGGACTATAGGATAATTCTGATAATGGTGGGTAAGCTAACCAGCCGGTCGCGGCAAATTTACCAATAACCAAAGAAATATTAACCAATATCGCGCTGATAACTGTCAGCCATAAGCTTAATGAATTAAGATAAGGGAAGGCCACATCGCGCGCGCCAATTTGTAGAGGCACAGCGAGGTTTAACAGGCCAAACATAAACGGCATTGCCATGAAGAAAATCATGATCACGCCATGAGCGGTAAAAATTTGATCATAATGTTCTGGCGGAAGATAACCGCTTGAATGCCCCACAGCGATAGCCTGTTGTGAACGCATCATCACCGCGTCGACAAAACCACGTAAAAACATCACATAGGCGAGTATAATATACATGATGCCGATTTTTTTATGGTCAATCGATGTTAACCACTCCGTCCATAACCATTTCCATTTTTTGAAGTAAAATAAAGCGGCAACAACAATGAGTACAACAACTGCCATAAATATACCGGCACCCATAATAATGGGTACATTAAAAGGTATTGCATCTAATGTTAATTTTCCGAACACGATTATTTCCCGTTAGTTAATGTTAAATTGTCTTTTATACTGCCATCCGGGTTAGCGATGCCCGGTGTCGTATATTTCATGATGGTTAATTTGAATAGCTTGTTCTGTACTGATGAAAAATATTCTACTGGCTGTTTTTCACTCGGTTTAGCCAGTTTGTTATAGGCATCGATGGACAGTCTTGACGGTGATTGTTTCACTGTGTTGACCCATTGATTGAAGTCATTTAATGAGCTGACTCGGGTGACAAAATGCATCCCTGAGAAGCCATCACCACTGTAGTTGGCGGAAAATCCGCGATAATCGCCGGTTTCGGTGGCAAGCACATTCAATCTGGTTTGCATACCGCCCATGGCATAAATCTGTCCTGCCAGGCTTGGTATGGCAAAGGAATTCATCGGCGCATCAGAAGTAATTAAGAATCTTACTGGCACATCAACAGGGATCTGTAAGAAATTGACAGAGGCAATATCTTGTTCAGGATAAATAAACAACCATTTCCATTCCAGTGCCACAACTTGGACAATCATTGGTTTACCTTTGACATCAAGTGGTCGATACGGGCTGAGTTTGTGTGTTGATCGCCAGGTCATCACAGCCAATATCAAGATAATCACCATGGGAATCGCCCACCATACCAGCTCTAGAATGGTGCTGTGACTCCAATTGGGTGAATATTTGCTTTGTGAGTTTGACGCCCTGAATTTCCAGGCGATGACCACTGCGAGAATGATGACCGGAATCACCACAATCAGCATTAATAATGTTGAGTCGATCAACAGTTGTTTTTCGGCGGCGGCGATAATGCCTTTGGGATCAAGAAGTGTCATATTACAGCCACTGAGCAGTGACAATAATCCTAAGGATGTGATAACAGTGATAACAAGTTTGGTTTTATTTTTTAATAGTACTCTAAATTTTTTTTCTTTCTGCATCAAAGATTTCCCTGTTTTCTGTTTAGTTGTAGTCTGTTTATTGATGGTCTGTTTTTTTGCCATGCTTAACTACATGTTTAACTACAGCGAGCAGTAAGTTAACACAAACCAACTGGAATGCCAATTATTTTTTGGATAAATTTAATAACATTTTAACGTAATGATCCCTGAGCCTGCTTGCCCTGAGCCTGCTTGCCCTGAGCCTGTCGAAGGGTCGCGCGCTCATTTTGCCGATAACATTTTGCTATTTTTATTGAATAATACCGCCGCCCAGACAGTAATTATCACGGTAAAAGACAATAGACTGTCCCGGTGTGATCGCGCGCTGTGCTTGATCAAACACTACCTTGGCGCGACCATCATGTATTGATTCAATTGCGCAGGCTTGGCATGGTTGGTTGTAGCGTATTTTTGCTTCGCAGGGGTAGGGGGCTGTTGGCGCCTTGTTTATCCAGCTAAGTTGTTCGGCATATAAGGTGGATTTGAAAAGATTAATATGTTCATTGCCTTGCGCGACAATTAATTGATTGCTTTTAAGGTTTTTATCGACCACATACCAGGGCAGATTTTCACTGTCTTTGCGTCCACCAATATTCAAACCTTTGCGTTGACCAATGGTATAGAACATTAAACCTTGATGTTTGCCAAGTATTTCCCCATCGCTAGTGATCATGTCGCCGGGTTTGGCCGGCAAATATTGACTTAAAAATCGACTGAAATGACGCTCGCCAATAAAACAAATGCCAGTGCTGTCTTTTTTGTTGTGATTACGCAGACCATGTTGTGCCGCTAATGCCCGAATAGTTGTTTTCTGATAATCGCCAATCGGAAACAGCGCGTGACGGAGTTGATGTTGATTGAGTGCGTAGAGAAAATAGCTCTGATCTTTGGTCAAATCCTTAGCTTTCAGCATATAAACATCGCCATTTTGTTGTGCGGTGCGAATATAGTGACCCGTGGCAATATAATTAGCGCCGGCGTTGAGGGCGTAATCGAGAAAGGCTTTAAATTTAATTTCTTTATTACATAGAATATCAGGATTAGGCGTGCGTCCGGCGCGGTGTTCATCGAGAAAATGTTCAAATACCCGATCCCAGTATTCATCGGCGAAATTGACGGTGTGTAATCGGATGCCCAGTTTCAGGCATACCGCCTGGGCGTCAATAAGGTCTTGATCGGCGGAACAATTATCATCCTGTCCGGGGTCTTGTTCCCAGTTTTTCATGAATGTGCCTTCAACGTGGTAGCCTTGTTGCAGCAATAATAAGGCGGCGACTGAAGAGTCTACGCCGCCTGACATGCCGACCATAACGTTTATTTTTTTATTCATGAGTAAGTTTTACGTTTTAAGATTTAAAGTTATCAAGCCGTATTTCTCTGTCATTCCCGCGAAGGCGGCAATGCTGGCCAATAGGCATGATCAAGCTTAGCGGTATTATTGCATTTATTATCGCTTTGCGATATACTTATCGCAAATATAATGTCCCGGCAATTAAAATAAAAAATTTATTTACTGAAACGGTAACTTAATTAATCATATTAAAATGAGTTGACAAAATGCAGCATCCTATTCCCAAACCAATCGTATTACTTATTCTTGATGGCTTCGGTCATCGGCAGGAAAAACAATATAATGCCATTGCCACGGCAAAAACACCTCACATTGATCGTCTGTGGCAAGATTGTCCGCATACACTTATTTCTGGTTCCAGTTGTGATGTCGGTTTGCCCAAAGGGCAGATGGGTAACTCCGAAGTAGGGCATCTCAATTTGGGGGCGGGGCGTGTGGTGCCGCAAGATTTTACCCGTATTGAACAAGCCATTGAAAGCGGTGAGTTTTATCATAATGACACGCTGATTTCTTCGATGAAAAAAACCATTGCAGCGGATAACGCTGTTCATGTTATCGGTTTATTATCACCTGGTGGTGTGCATAGCCATGAACAGCAAATACACGCGGCGGTTAATTTGGCAGCACAACAAGGTGTCAAGAAACTTTACTTACATCTTTTCCTTGATGGCAGGGATACGCCGCCAAGAAGCGCGATGGCATCCATTGAAAAGCTTGAACAGGTTTGCCAACAATGCCAGACTGGTCAGATTGTTTCTTTGATTGGCCGTTATTACGCGATGGATAGAGATCAACGTTGGGATAGAATTGAACAAGCTTATAATTTGATGACGTTGGGACAAGCGCATCGTCATGCCGATACCGCTGCTGCTGGCTTACAGGCAGCTTATGATGATGGTGAGAATGACGAATTTGTCAAAGCGACAGCCATACATCCGCAACACGCATCGCCAGTTGTTGTTGAGGATGGTGATGTGATTATTTTTATGAATTATCGCGCTGATCGTGCTCGCCAATTGACGCGCGCGTTTACTGATGTTGATTTTTCTGGATTCAAACGACAGGCCGTGCCTAAACTGACCCAGTTTGTGACCTTAACACAATACGAGGCTGACTTTAATGTTGCCGTGGTTTTTCCGCCATTATCAATGACCAATGTGTTGGGTGAATACCTGTCAAAACAGGGGCTAACGCAGTTGCGTATTGCTGAAACAGAGAAATACGCCCATGTGACTTTCTTTTTTAATGGTGGCGTCGAACAAGCTTTCCCGGGAGAAGATCGTTTGTTGATCCCATCACCTAAAGTGGCGACATATGATTTACAACCAGAGATGAGCGCGCCGGAATTAACGGATAAGCTGGTTGAAGATATTAAGGCCCGACGACATGACTGCGTTATTTGCAATTATGCCAATGCCGATATGGTCGGGCATACCGGTAATATGGAAGCGGCTGTCAAAGCGATTGAATGTCTCGATACCTGTATCGGTCGGATTGCTGAGGCGTTGACGGAAGTTGGCGGCGAATTGCTGATTACTGCTGATCATGGTAATGCCGAAAAAATGTATAATGAACAGACAAAACAAGCGCACACCGCGCACACGGCTGAGCCGGTGCCATTTATTTTTCAAGGACGAGCGGCTGAAATTGTCAATGCCAACGGCGCGTCATTGAGAGATATCGCGCCAACGCTATTATATTTGCTTGGTTTATCTCAACCAGATGAAATGACAGGCAATGTGTTGTTAAACCTTAAAAATTAAATAATCATTACAATCATGAAAAACAATGTTATAAGCAAAATTACACTTATTTTTACCTTATGTGCTGCCAGCGCGGTAACTTGTATCTACGCGGCGGATAACAATCAAGAGCCGCCTAGACAATTGATCGAACAGTATCAGGTTGATCGATTTGGTTATGCCATCGCGCATATTAAAGAGCTTTATGTTGAACCTAAAAGCGATGAAGATATTTTCGACAACGCGCTTCGTGGCATGTTATCAGGACTTGATCCACACTCCAGTTATCTCGATGAGGAAAGTCTAAAAGCAATGACAACATTTACCGAAGGTGAATTTAGTGGTGTCGGCATTCAGATATCATCTGATCGTGGATTTATAAAGGTCATCAGCGCCATTGATGGCACGCCGGCTGAGGAAGCCAATATTCGCACCGATGATTATATTGTCGGTGTTGATGGTGAATCGCTCATTGATGTGCCGATTGATAAAGCGGTGTCATTAATGCGTGGCAAAGCCGGCACAAAAGTGACGCTGACCATCGCCCATGAAGGCGAGAAACCGCGTGATGTCACCATTGTGCGTGAACCCATTCCCATTGAAAGTGTTAAAGGTCGGATGTTACCTAAAGACTACGGTTATGTGCGTGTCAGTTATTTTAATGATAAAACCGCTGACCAACTCAAAGCCGAAGTAAACAAATTATTGGATCAAGGGAATGGTCATCTGAATGGCTTGGTGCTTGATTTGCGTAATAATCCCGGTGGTTTATTGGGTACTTCGGTAAAAACAGCGGATTTGTTTCTTGATAGCAACAAACTTGGCGATAACAAAAAAATTGTCTATACCAAATCACGTATCCCCGCCGCCGATATCGAAGAGAATGCCAAGCCTGGTGACATGCTTGCCGGTGTGCCTATTGTTATATTGATTAATCGAGGTTCTGCCTCTGGTTCAGAAATTGTTGCTGGCGCCCTTCAGGCTCACAAACGCGCGGTTTTATTGGGCGAGAGAACCTTTGGTAAAGGTTCAGTGCAAACCTTGTTCCCGCTTGATGACAAGAGCGCGATTAAATTAACGACTTCGTTATACTATACGCCTAATGGTCAATCTATTCAGGCAAAAGGTATTACCCCGGATATTCTTGTTTCGAATCTGACATTAAAAGCGGATGATAATGAAGAAGAAGACGCGATCTTTTTGCAAAAGATCCGTGAATCCAGTTTGAATAAGCATTTATCAGCAAATGATGATGCCAGTAAAATTGATGAAGAACAGAAACAGGAAGAAAATTTATCAAAAGAAATGAAGAAATTGGCTTACGAAGACCACCAGCTTTATACTGCCATTAATATTCTGCAAAGTATGAATTTATTGCAGACACAGCGGACGGATGTTTAACTAATTAAAGACGGTCCCTGAGCCTGCTTGCCCTGAGCCTGTCGAAGGGTCGAAGGTCGGTTCCTAAGATAGCAAGTTTTTCGAAAGCAGGTTTGGGCTTCGACAAGCTCAGCCATCTATGCCTTAAAGCCATTCAAAGGGCGGTCCCTGAGCTGCTTGCCCTGAGCCTGTCGAAGGGTCGAAGTGAGGATTACAGGGGGGGATTACGCCAACCAAGCCGCTATTTGTTTTTCCAATGCTGAACGTTCAGCCACTGTTTTACCGCCAAGAATAAAACCGTTTAGTTGTTGATCGGCATCATAGTGTAAGGCTTTGACACTGTTATCATCATTGATATCAATTTGCCACTGACCATTTTGATCAAATATCGGCGGACAGATCACCAATGGATAGCTCGGCGTCTTAACCCCAACTGCCATGGCTGGATAGTGTATTTTACTGGGATTCCCCGCTAGCGTTGCTGCCAGACTAGCCGCGCTGAAACGAATTGGAGCGATGTGTTGGCGGATAATGTCGCAAACTTCAGCACAGTCGCCAATGGCGTAGACATTTTCAGCACTGGTTTGTAAGTATTGATCAGTGACAATACCGCGTTTAATCGCGATACCCGCTTTTTCCGCCAGCTTAGTCATCGGCTTAAGACCAATCGCGGCAAGCGCGACATCGGTTTGAATCGATTCGCCATTGCTTAATTGAATGCTTAATTGTTGCTCTTGATGGTTAATTGTGCTTACTTCAACGCTTAAGTGAAAACGCACGCCATTTTTTTCTAAGGCTTGTTGGAGTACTTGTCCAATCGCTTGTGGCAATAATTTTGGTAATGGCCATTGATCCAAGGAAATGACATCAATTTGATAATCAACATTGCTTAAATCATTGGCAAATTCACAACCAATCAGACCAGCGCCGATTAGCGTAATATGCTTTTTATTCTCGATTTCAGTTCGGAATTGACGATAATCTTCAAGATTGTTGACCTGATACACCTGTTCAGTCGCGTCACCATTAAGTGGCACTTTGAGTGTTTCAGCGCCACAGGCAAGTACTAATTTATCATAATGCTGTTGATGTTCGCCGCTATCATTATGATAAAAAACTTGTTGTGATTGCGTGTTAATGGTTGTAACTTCAGCATGATTAAGAATATCCGCGTTTAATTCTTCACTAAATTGCGCGGCTGATTTCATTGCCAACATTTCCGGCGTTTTCTTGTCCGTCATGGCTTTAGACAGGAAGGGTTTGGAGTAAAAACACCCATCATCTTGAGTGATGATGACAATTTCAGCTTGTTTATCAAGCTGTCGTAATTCTCTGGCGACACTGTAGCCCGCGAATCCGCTACCGATAATAAGCACTTTCATGGTTACATCTCACACATAATAAAATCTTCTTTTCTGGCACCACAATCGGGGCATTGCCAATCATCGGAGATGTCTTCCCAACGTGTACCTGGCGCGATGCCTTCTTCAGGTAAACCCTTGGCTTCATCGTAAATAAAGCCACAAATAAGACATTGCCAGCGTTTCATTTCTTGCATTTGAATATTCCTATAAGCTCTATGACACGATAGTAACTTACTTACAGTCAAATGTAAAATAGTTATAGCATTTACCTTGACGAACATGGGGTATAAACAGCGATTTATTTTACAAAATTATAGACATCCCAAAATAATTCTGTAAAATTGACAATATACCCCTCGTTTTAGTTTTTCTTTGATCCATTCATTGTACCCGTTCTGCCGAGAGGCATTTCTCATTTGAAAATCTTTCAAAGTTTCCTCGCATTGAGCTTGATTACGGCATCGATGCAACACGATGACAGTCAGCTATTAGCAACACTATAACGACATTATGTGATTTTATTGCATAAGTGAGCAACAGAGACAAACTAATGACCAAACTTATTCACAATCCGCATGACAAAAGTTTTCGCCAGGCGATGAGTGATCCGCGTGTGGCGCGTGAGGTTATTGATCAGGGATTAACAGCGGATCAGAAAGCGTTAATTGATTTTCAGACAATGCATATTGAGAAGGATACTTTTGTAGACGAAGATTATCGTTATGAACTTTCTGATTTAGTCTACCGTGTTAAGCTTAAGACCGATGGTATGGGGTATATTTATCTGCTTTGTGAACATTTGAGTCAAGCTAAAGCGTTGATGCCTTTCTATTTGCTCTCGTATCAGATCAAGATCATGAAAGCGCATTTGAAGAAAGATTATAAGAAACTCCCTTTAGTATTTCCAATAGTACTCTATCATGGTAGATCTCCCTATAATGAGCCGACAGACCTGTACGCGTGTTTTGATCACCCAGCACTTGCGCGAAAATATTTTCTCAAGCCACATGGTTTGATTGATTTGACTAGGATGGCGGATGAGGATATTTTAAAATACAAATGGGCAAGTGTAATGGAATTAATTTTCAAGCATGTGTTTGCGCGTGATGTGTTACCGGTGTTTGAAAAATTAGCCCAGACAGGGATTTTCCAGAAGTTAGTCAAGGAAGACGGTAGTCATTATGTGCTGGACATGGTATACTATACTATAAAGGCGGCGGAAGTAAGTGATCCAGAACGTTTTAAGCAACTGTTTGAAAATACAGAAGAAATTCGAGGTGAAATTATGACCATAGCACAACAACTTGAACAGCGTGGTATTGAGAAAGGTATGCGGCAAGGCATGCAGCAGGGTATGCAGCGAGGTATTGAGCAGGGTGTGCAGCAAGGTATTGAGCGGGGTGTACAGCAAGGTATGCAGCAAGGTATTGAGCAGGGTGTGCAACAGGGTAGAGCAGAGTACGCTTATGAAACGGCTCGTCGGATGCTCGCGGATAATGAACGTCTTGAAAAAATTGCCCGTTATACCGGTTTATCACTAGATGAGATTAAAACACTTTGTTGACGTTGTATTATTTGAAATAAGAAATATCTTCATCAGTGTTTTAAGTGACTGTTTGAAAACACAGAAGAAACTCGAGGTGAAATCATGACCATAGCACAACAACTTGAACAACGTGGTATTGAGAAAGGCATGCAACAGGGTAGAGCAGAGTACGCTTATGAAACGGCTCGTCGGATGCTCGTGGATAATGAACATCTTGAAAAAATTGCCCGTTATACCGGTTTGTCACTAGATGAGATTAAAACACTTTGTTGAGATCATATTAGAAATATCTTCATTAGTGTTTTAAGCGACTGTTTGAAAACACATTTGTCTAGTGAAGAGCTTTGGCGGCTCAAGTCAAAAAATTGCCTCTCTTTGTAGTTTGTTCTAGCAAGTTATTTTGCTTTACGCTGTGAGTTCAGTTGTTATTTTTGGCATTCGCCGGAACAGTAACATAGTGACGATCATGCCAATTGCGTTCACTAACATCAGTGTGGCATAGGATGATTTCGGCAAGACGGTATGCCAATCTAGTTTTATTTGTGAAGAAGCGAGAATAAGTACCAACACCACAAATGAGATAGCAAAGGCTTGCATCGCTTGACGTAGCGCGGTGTTGATAATCGCGCCATCACCAGCCAGTTTTTTTGATAAACCGCCATAAATATTCTGACTGATGACTGGCATCATAATGCCAATACCAAAACCATTAATAAATAATAATAACAATAAAATATACAGGTTAAAATGTAACATCATCTCAGCCATAGAGAATTGTATGGCAATAAATACTATCCACAGTGATATGATGATCCGCTTATCGTCAAACTGATCTCTGATATATTTTAATAGATATTTACTCATCAACGCGCCAGCTACAATTGGCGTTAAGGTTAAACCTGATTCCCAAGCACTGTAGTGGTATTGGGTTTGTACATACAGCGGTGTGATGAAACCCATGTTTCCGATGAAGAATTGAGTAGTCATCAATATTACCGTAAAGTAACTATATGATTTGTTTCTGAAGGCATCTAAAGCAATAATCGGATGCTGGCGCTTATTGGCATAGAAGCAATAACTGAAAAATAGACTAATACTTACAATCAATAATGCAATTTTTAATAGGTTGCTTACCATCTGCACTGTCAGGGTTTCAATGACAAACAAGCCGCTGACTAATGCCGCGGATAAGATGACAAAGCCAATGATATCAAAGCGATAGTTAACTTCTGATTGATGCCGGGGAAAACGGAGAAAAATAATAGCTAATGTAAATAACCCTACCGGAATATTGATAAAAAAGATCAATCGCCAGCTAATCATAGTGGTGATAGCACCGCCGATTAACGGTCCCAGTAATGGTCCCATCAGGAAAATGGGTACAATTTTAGCCATCACTTCAGCCAAACGTTGTTTGAATAATTGCACCACCATTAAACGGCAGACTGGTGAAATAAACGCGCCGAACATACCTTGCAGCCCACGCGATAAGACCAGGGTAAAAAATGAAT
>JBCCYM010000023.1:0-22903 GCA_039190005.1 Pseudomonadota bacterium | reverse complement strand
TGGCGTAATCAACTCCTATCCAAAAACAAAAATAAGCACGCTCAACTACTCTCTACTTCTATTTCATGAACAGCTTTTTCAATCAACATACCGGAAATCTCTACTTTGCCCTTTACCGGAAATTTCTATTTTGCCTTGACAAAAATGATGCTAAAAAGCTATTGATAGAGCAAGAAATTGATCATTTTTGTAGGAGCAAAGATGAAGTCATGAATTATTGTCGACCTAAACATAAGGATGACAAAACAAAACCAAGGTTTGAAAACTAAAAATCACAGTTGATGGCAAGATGAGGGTGCAACCCTTCGACGAGCTCAGGAACCACCCTTCGATAAACTCAGGGACCTCTGTGGTTTTTAGATTGAACCAAAACAAAAATAAATTATTGATCACGATATCGTCTGGCCGCATACCAGAACGCGATAATCGCCAATAGCAGCACTACTATAAAAAGTGATGGCATTACTAGTGGATTTCGATTAGGTAACACCGTGACAGCGAATGTTGCCACCAAAGCGATAAACATGGCCGTAAAACTCAAAATTGCCGAGCCAGTGGCTTTGTCGTCAAAACCGGTTAAAGCCATCACTGTTGAGCCACCATACGTCATCGGCAAGCCTAGCATAATAAAAAAGATAGGCATCATTAAACTGAAGATAGTTATCCAATGCAGCAAAAAGAGAATAAACATGGCGACACAGCCCAGTGTGATACTGACATACCCTAAAAACATGACTTGATACGCTGAAAATTGTTTACTGATGATACCAGCAAACAATGCCCCCACAAATTGGCCACCATAAGGGATAAGCAACAACACACCATAATCCGCTGGTGTTAGACCAATGCGATCAATACCGATGAATGGCGCGGCACTGGCAATAATATAAATAAATGCCGCCATTAAGCCATAAATAGAAGCAAATAAAAGCAAACGCCTGGCACTAAAGGCTTTATGATAATCACTGAGCAGCGATTTTAATTTTAAAGCGTTATGGTTTTTGGTGACTAATGTTTCCGGCAATAGTTTAACGATAAACAACATCAAAATGCCATAACATAAATAAAAATAAAAACAATCTATCCAAGAAAAATGACTGGTAATAAAACCACCCAATGCCACAGCGACTGCCGGCATGAAAGAATACGCTAAGGTCGCGAAACTGACGATGGGACGCGCCTGCTCAGGGTGATAAAAATCATTAATAACCGTAAAGGTGATAATCATGCCGACACTGGCGCCAAGCGCCATAAAAAAACGTCCGATAATCACAATATCAAGTTGATGGGCGTAAATGCCCATTAAACAGATAAGGCTACTTAATATGTAAAGCATGATGCCCAAATAGGCGGCAATCTTCCGACCAAAGCGGTTAGCAAAAGGGGAATAAATCAGCTGCCCCAAGGCATAACCCACAATAAAAATGGTAATAAGTTGTTGCGTGTAACCATTGGAGACATTAAAAAAATCACTGATAGGTGGCAATGCCGGACTAATCAATACCGCCGCAACAGAGGGGAAACTTATCAGCAAAATAAGACACGCTAACTGTGGTTTTTTTGTATCTAATCGATATTGCATCTTGGAAAACTCCTATATAGTTATAGTGTAAGCACCTTAATTTATCCGATTGAAGGATTATTATTCGCCTGTACCGCCGTAATCACAATAGTATAAACAATATCATTTACTGTCGCGCCGCGCGACAAATCATTCACTGGTCTGTTTAAACCCTGTAGAATCGGACCAATTGATAGAATATTAGCGCTGCGTTGCACCGCTTTATAGGTTGTGTTGCCAGTATTCAAATCAGGAAAAATTAGCACATTGGCGCGACCGGCGACATGACTATCCGGCGCTTTTTTACGTGCCACACTTTCAATCAAGGCCGCGTCGTATTGTAATGGCCCATCTATGCTAAGCTCAGGACACTGTTCTCGCACAATAGCCGTCGCCTTTTTCACTTTTTCCACATCAGCGCCACCGGCGGAACTACCGGTACTATAACTGAGCATGGCAATAACCGGTGTGATACCAAAATGCCGCGCGGTTTCGGCGCTTTGTATGGCAATTTCCGCCAATTGCTCAGCATCAGGATCAGGGTTAATCGCGCAATCACCAAAAACCAATACCTGTTCCGGCATACACATAAAAAATACCGATGACACCAGTTTACTATCCGGTCGTGTTTTGATGATTTGCAAAGCGGGGCGTATGGTATTGGCGGTAGTATTCACCGCACCGGCAACTAAGCCATCGACTTCATTTTGATAAAGCATCATGATAGCGAGAAAAATATTATCTTTAAGATAGACTTGCGCCACCGGTTCAATTACACCTTTATGCGCCCGCAGTTTTACCAAAGGCGCGACATAATGATCTCGAATGACATCGGGATCAATAATTTCAATATCATCATGCAAGCTTAGACCAACATTTTCAGCCAGGCGTGTCACCTCTTCCACTTTGCCCAGTATTTTAAACCGAGCAATACCGCGTTCGGCACAGAGTATGGCGGCTTGAATAATGCGCGGATCATTTCCCTCAGGTAATATAATTGTCTTTTTAGCTTGGCAGGCAAGATGCATAATCTGATGCCGAAATGCGGCCGGCGAACAGCGTTGTTGATTTTGTTGGCTTGACAATGTTTCTATCCAATCACTATCAATATGCTCGGCAATAAACGCCTTGGACATTTCCAAGCGCTCTTGATCATCCTCAGCCACATGAAAATACAAATTCTTTAATTTGAGGGCGGTACGAAAACTATCCTCCGGTGTCGCCAAAATCGGTAGACCGGAATGCAAGGCTTGCTCACATAATTTTTTCATATCATCGGCAATGTTGACATAGCTGGTTAACAAAATACCGGCAATACGAATACCGGAAAGTGCCGCTAAACAGGCGGCAATAATAATATCACTGCGATCAGCGGGGGTGACTATTAATGAATCAGCCTGTAAGGTATAAATAATATTGGCAATGTTACGTGCACACAGCGTGATACGGGCGATGCGTCGTTGTTTAACCTCTCCTGCATTAATCATTTCAGCCTGTAAAAAATGAGCAATGTCAACCACACGCGGCATCAATAATTTTTTATCCCAGGGGATCACACCAAGCACAGGCAAACGCGTGGCAGTGTGCTGATAGTTTGCTTTAAAATCTTGCAAAAATAATTTACCCGCTTCTTCATTGTTCTCGGCGCTAATATCTAATACTAGATTACCTTGCGCGTCAAATGGCGGATTAAATTTGTTGATAATGACACCGGCATAATTTTTAAGCTGATAATCATCACGATAGACCGCTAAATTATTGGCAATCTGATCGATAAAATCTTCAACAACCGTGCTAGTTGGCGCGGCGGCAAAAATCACATCAGCGTTCAATGCTTTAGCTATTTCCGCGTTTAACGATTGCGCGAACGAATAATTCCTATCAAGTAATAAACCTTGAACAATGATAATATCCACATCCTTGCCAAAATGATCACAACCATTGATAACCGTATCGAGCAGATCATCCATTTTACCATGACGCACCATCGTTTCAGCCTCTGAATGATGGTAATGGTAAGGTTCAGTTGAGTCATGGTGACTGATAGGTTGATAACGTAAAGCTTTTATATTGCGATAATCGCAAGCGCACAACAAACCTTTTGCTAAGGCAGTTAAACCGACACCGACGGTTGTCGGCAATAAAAGTAATGTACGCATGTCATCATTCTCCTGTTAATGAAAGCACATCTTGAGCAATCATCGCTTCTTCATTCGCTTTGACGACTAATATAGCCGTACTATCCACTGCGGAAATGTCACTATTCTCATTTGTTTGAGTATTTTTTACTGGGTCTATTTTAAACTTCAAATGTTGTAACTGCGCGATCACCTGATGGCGAATGACCGCGGCATTCTCACCAATACCACCGGTAAAAACCAGCGCGTCAATACACGGCAAAGCCACAGAAATTGCGGCAATCTGCTTGGCTAATTGATAACAAAATATATCAATAGCTAATTTTGCCTGTTGATTGCCCTGCTCAACAGCCAGCGATAATTCACGCATATCATTCGATAATTCAGAAATACCTAATAAACCACTTTGATGATTTAACAGCTGATCAACCGCCTCAGGTGATAAGCCGTGTTGCGCAATCAACAGACCAGGAATACTGGGATCAATATTACCACAACGTGTCCCCATCACCAAACCTTCTAAGGGGGTTAACCCCATAGTGGTATCCACACTTTTACCACCGGCAATCGCGGCTAAACTACAACCATTGCCTAAATGCGCGCTGATAATATGCGAATCTTCAAGTGATTTATTGAGCAAATCCGCCGCGACGTGGCTGACATAACGATGATTGGTGCCATGAAACCCATACCGACGGATATGATGATCGCGATAGAGATAATAAGGCAAGGCATAAATATAGGCATGCGCTGGCAGGCTGTGATGAAATGCCGTGTCAAACACCGCGACATGGGTTAATTGCGGGAAAACGGCTTGCGCTTGCTCAATGCCCATCAAATTAGCAGGATTATGCAAGGGCGCTAATTTGATACAAGCACGAATCCGATCAGTCACTTCAGAATCAATCACAACAGAGGCGCTAAAATATTCACCACCATGCACCACCCGATGGCCGACACCAATCAGCGCCTTAGCCTTATCCGATTGCCGCACCACCTCTAACACCAGACGCATGGCATCGGCAAAATCGCCACGAATCGATTGTTGCTGCTTGTCCGCGCCCGCATGACAGTAATGCAAACTTGCCTTTTTACTGCCGATGGCATCCGCCACGCCTGTTAGATACACTTTGCCATTAGCGACATCGCGTATCATAAATTTAATTGAGGAACTGCCGCAGTTTAATACGAATACTGGTAATATGTTGCTTACTTTTTTCATTATTTTTCCAAAGTTTTTAAGAAATTAGTTATAACACGTCTATTCGACCAATTCAAAAAGAATCTCATTACGACGCATAAATGGTAAAGTCCAAGGTGGATTATAAAAGGCGTAGACAGGCGATCCGGTAACATTTAATTGATGCTTGCTAATATACTGCTTGAGTAAAGCAAGATGTTGTTTAATATTCTGATCAGTGATTGAGCCACTAAATACAATCACAACAAATTTCTTTGCCGCTTGTTGATAAACCTTAACATTTGGATTATTTGGTTTCGGCAATGTCGCTAAGGTATACGTCTTTGGCATGACAAAACGTACTTGCCATTGATTTGTTTCCGTCGGAGTCTGAATCACTGGCGCCGTCATGGCAATTTTTTGACTGTTTTGCTGTAGCACCGGGGCAGTCATTTCAATTTTAGTGTTTTTATTGGCCTGATCGGTATTATTGCCAAAAATGTAATCGGCGAGCTGTCGAAATCCTGCCCGAATCGCCATATCCCGATCACCGGATTCATTCACTTGAGCAACAATCATCGGCGCATATTGGCGTATCTGAATAGCACCTTCTTTCTTAATAAGCTGATAGCTTGGTTCTTTGACATTTCGCATCGAAATATAATAGTAAATGAAATAGGTTAAAATCAAGACAACAATAATACCGATAAAAATGACAGCCGGATGGCGAAAATTGAATAACATGCTATGTTTCTCCAGATTATAAAAATAGGTTTACTTCCATTAGCTACATCAGTAAGTCCTAAAACGCAAGTGACAAGGCTAAAAAAGAGTCAGCCTATAAGCCGGGTTCTGTCGAGAACAATCATTCATCTAGGTGTCGCATCACTACGGCACTCAAGCAACCAACCCAAGTTCAATGCGGGTCACATCTATAGAACTTCTATTTGGTCTTGCTCCAAGTGGGGTTTACCCTGCCACTGCCGTTACCGGCAGCGCGGTGCGCTCTTACCGCACCATTTCACCCTTACCTCATTTATAATTATCATTACTAGCGAGGCGGTATATTTTCTGTGGCACTTTCCGTCGACTCACGCCGCCCAGGCGTTACCTGGCACCCTACCCTGTGGAGCCCGGACTTTCCTCTTTGTTATACAAAGCGATTGTTTAGCTGACTCTGGGGTTTATTCTAATGCATTCAAGCTAATAACTCAATTAGGCGTTTCGCACTTTGTGTGAAACACTTTACCCGATGGGGGTTCTTAGGGGGAGAATCGGGATTCTCCCCCTAAGTCGCAGTAGCGCGAATTTACTTCGCGCCTGCGATCAATTCAGGAAGGCGTGAGCACGTAAGTGCGAAACGCCTGTCAATAAGCGTTTACCTAACGTTACAAAGCATGTATTGCATTTCTTTACGATTGATATACAATTTATTAAATAATTCTAATCGGGAGAAATGATAAGCTATGAATAAACTATTATTAAGCGCGGTAGGCGCGTTGAGTGTTGTATGCGCGAGCACAACGCTTTATGCAGCTAATACCACTACTGTTGATAAGGTAAATACGCCACCTCATCAAGAAACAGCGGCGACAACCGCGAAAACAACAACAGATTCATCTACGGTAAAAACAACAAGCAGTACCACTATGTCACAAAAACAACAAGCTTCTTACGCGATCGGTTATGAAGTTGGCGATTCCGTCAAAAAACAATCCGACAGAATTAATCCAACAGAAGTCGCGAAAGGTCTAAGCGATGGCTTGTCAGGCAAACAAGAAGAACCACCTAAGTCAGCGGATGGCAAACCTGGCAAAGATCAGTTTTCATATATTGCTGGTTACAGAACCGGCGCTAATTTCAAAACTTCCGTGGACGCGACAGCCTTACAAAAAGGATTTAGTGACGCGGTTGCCGGTAAGAAAAGTGAACTAACGCCAGAGGAGACAAAACAAGCCATGCAACAATTTACAGCTGAAATGAACAAAGAACGTGAAGCCACCGGAAAAGTAAACGCCGAGAAAGGTAAAGCTTATCTGGAAAAAATTTCTAAAGAACCAGGCGTACAGAAATTAGGTAACGATGGGCTTTACTACAAAGTCATTAAACAAGGCAGCGGCCCGATACCAAAATCAACGGATACGGTTAAAGTCGAATATACCGGCAAATTGATTGATGGCACTGTGTTTGACAGCACCGCTAAACATGGCGGTAAACCGGCGACTTTCCCGGTCAATGCTGTTATTAAAGGTTGGACCCAGGCACTTGAAAAAATGCCGGTGGGTTCGGAATGGACATTGTATATTCCATCTGACTTAGCCTATGGCGCAAATGGTGCTGGCGCCAGCATTCCACCTAACAGCACTTTGATTTTTGATGTTAAATTATTGGGAATCGAAGCAAAGAAATAATATACCTACCGTCAAAAAAGCCCCTGCGCGCATGTGTGGGGGTTTTTTTTATCTTTTCTATCCTTTATATAACAAACTCCTGTCTCTTATATATTTTTATATTAATATATCCCGTCATTCCCGTGTAGGCGGGAATCCAGGAGAAAAATGTTTATACGTGTGATTTTTCCTTGAGGTAGACAAACTATCATACTGCTTCTCAGCAATATGGAGGAGAAAATCCCTATGTCTTTAGTTTTTTCCCTGGATTCCCGCCTACGCGGGAAAGACGCGGAAATAGTCAGAAAAGATATAGACATCAAAAAAAGATAAAAATCAATTATCTCTAATATACCGTTTGGATAACATCACACAAACCCCTGAAATCAATGCCGCGATGGCCACATAAATACCTGGCGCGGAAACATGACCAGTTTGCTCAATCAAAAACGTCGCGATTAACGCCGCGGTACCGCCGAATATGCCAAAGCCAAGATTATAACTAAACGATAAGGCCGTGTAACGAATATAGGCCGGAAATAAAAACGTTAGCACCGACATCATCGGTCCAATAAAAGCGCCGCCAATTAAAGCAAAAATTATTTGCACCGTCAAAAGCGAGTGATGATGTCCAGCCAGTAATAAGTAAAGCGGCCAGGCAAAAATGAAGAGTAATACGGCTGAACTGACCATGACTAACCGGTAACCCAATTGATCGGCGGTAAAACTAAAAAACAGTGTGCTAATTGTCAACACAATCATACTGATGGTATTGGCATACAACGCTTTTTCTAATGAAATATGCAAATGCACATGGGCATAGGTTGGCATAAAAATGAACAGCAGGTAAACTATAATCGGCGCTAACCAACAAATTAATGCTGATAAACACATCAATAATTTTTGATGGGTAAACACTTCTCTAATTGGACTAATCGCAATTTTTTTCTCCCGCTCAATGTCTAAAAAAGTTGGGGTTTCTAAGGTGTGCTGGCGCAAATAAAATCCAATGATACTGACGATAATGCCTAAAAGAAAAGGAACCCGCCAACCCCAGTCATGTAATTGCGCGTTACTGAGCAATTCCGTTAATAATGCCCCGACCAAAGACGCTAATAACATACCAGCAAACGCGCCGGAAAACGTTAATCCGGCGCCAAAATAACGAAACTTCCTTTGTACATGTTCACCAATAAAGATTGCCGAGCCGGTAAATTGACCGCCGACACTCACGCCTTGTAATAAACGGATTAGAATCAACACCAAAGGCGCTAGAAAGCCAACTTGATGATAGGTCGGCAACAAACCCATTACCACTGTTGGCAGCCCCATCAAAATGATAGACATGGATAAAGTTTTACGTCGTCCAATTTTATCGCCGAAATGACCGTAAATTAAAGCACCAATAGGACGCATTAAAAAACCCGCAGCAAACGCGCCTAAAGCCAGTAAAATAGAAATACTTTTATTTTGATTGGGAAAAAATAATGGCGCTAAAATCGGCGCGCTAAAGCCATAGACCACAAATTCATACCACTCGGAAATACTGCCGAGCAAGGTGACAATAATATTAAATTTATTAGGGTTTTTGTTTGTATCAGTCATTTTTAATATTACTCAAATTATTAATCTAAAAACCGCAGCGGTCCCTTCGACGGTCTCAGGGACCGCTGCGGTTTTTAGGTTAATAACATAGTATTATCTGTGTGCCACATGTCAACTCTCTTTTTCGATAAGTAAAAATTAACTCTCTCTAATATATCGTTTGGATAGTATCACACAGCTTCCTGAAATCAATGCCGTGATTGCCACATAAATACCCGGCGCGGAAACATGACCGGTTCGCTCAACCAAAAACGTCGCGATTAAGGCCGCGGTACCACCAAACACACCACAACCCAGATTATAACTGAACGATAAGGCCGTATAACGAATAGAGGTTGGAAACAAAAAGGTTAACACCGACATCATCGGTCCAATAAAACCACCGCTGAATAGCGCGAATAGTATTTGCGCCATTAAAAGATAGCGATGATGCTGCTGAGCGTGAGCAAGTAGCATATAAAGCGGCCAGGCAAAAATAAACAGCAATAAAGCGGCACTCACCATCACTAAGCGATAAGTCAATCGATCAGCTGCAAAACCAAAAAATAAGGCGCTAATCGTCAGCACAAGCATAGCGATAGTATTATTATATAACGCTTCTTCTAATGGGATATGCAGATAGACGTTAACATAGGTCGGCATAAAAATAAAAAGCAGATACACAATAATCGGCGCTAACCAACAAATCAACGCGCATAGACACATCAAGCGTTTTTGATTGGCAAAAACCTCACCAATGGGGTTAGTCACAATCTTTTGTTTGCGTTCAATATTTAAAAAAGCCGGTGTTTCTAAGGTGTGTCGACGCAAATAAAATCCGATAATACTGACAATAATCCCTAAAAGAAAAGGAATCCGCCAACCCCAAGCGTGTAGTTGTTCACTGCTGAGCAACTTGGTTAATAATACCCCAATAAAAGAAGCTAATAACATACCGGCAAACGCGCCGCAAAAGGTTAATCCGGCGCCAAAATAACGAAATCGCCGCCGCACATGCTCACCAATAAATATTGCCGAACCGGTAAATTGACCACCGACACTCACACCTTGTAATAAGCGAATCATAATCAACACCAAAGGCGCTAGAAAGCCGATTTGATGATAGGTCGGCAATAAGCCCATCACCACTGTTGGCAACCCCATCAAAATGATAGACATGGATAAGGTTTTACGTCGTCCAATCTTATCGCCAAAATGACCATAAATTAAAGCGCCAAGGGGACGCATTAAAAAACCCGCGGCAAACGCGCCTAAGGCTAATAAAATAGAAATACTTTTGTTTTGATTGGGAAAGAATAACGGTGCTAGAATCGGCGCGCTAAAACCATACACTACAAATTCATACCATTCAGAAATACTACCAAGCAAGGTGACAATAATATCAAATTTATCATGATTTTTGGTAATACTAATCATCCATTAACTCATATTATACGCACCACTATGAAAACGAAAAACCTTATCTTCGCTTTGTATTAAGTGTTTCTCTTGCTCAGCAAAAAAGTCAACGCGTGCTTGCAAATCATCATGAGCATATTCTGTGGCTAAATTCAGATACAATTGAAAATGCCGCGCTTCCGCCGCAAATAAACCATGATAAAATGTTGCCAGTTCTTGATCAAGACGCGGATAGAGTTGATAAAAGCGTTCACAAGATCGCGCTTCAATAAACGCGGCAATAATTAATAAATCAATTAAACGTTGTGGCTCTTGCGGGCTGACATGACGGCGCAATCCGGCAGCGTAGCGTGATGGCGATAATGCTGTCATAGTGATCGCTTTTTTCTGCAATAGTGCCAGCACTTTTTCAAAATGACGCAGTTCTTCCCTCGCCAAACGTGAAGCCTGATACACTAATTTCTCACGATCTGGATAACGGTGGATGAAATGAATCGCGCTTAGCGCCGCTTTTTTCTCACAATGGGCATGATCAATCAGTAAAATAGATTGTTGCTTAATCGCCGCGTCAAGCCATTGTTTAGGTGTTTGGCACGGTAAAAAATCCATAATCGCCTGAATATCAGCATTTGCCATGTTAGTCATTTCCTCGATACGAGACAGTTGTTTCTGACAATGTGAATCTTTTTATTATGGGTTGGGCGTAGGCAACAATTTTTGACTGTTGAAACCAATTGGATGTCTGTAAGAAACTACCATTGATGACAAAAACAATCAGCAATATAAATAAACCGCCACGGAGTAAGCCAAAAACCGCGCCAAGAAAATAATTAATAAAACTCGCGCCCAACAAAGCGCTCATGCCTTTGGTAATAAAATAGGCAATCGTCGCGGCAATAAGCCATACCACCACAAAAATTACTAAGAATCCGGCGATGGTGGCAATATCAGCGCGAATATCGACATAGCGTTGCAACACAATCGCCATGTCTTTGGCAAAGATAAATGCCAACGCGACAGCCAATAACAATACAATCAAGGCCGCCACTTCTTTGACAAATCCACGCCATAAACCAAATAAAGTCGACAGTGCCAAAATAATGAGCAGAACAATGTCAAAACTGTTTAATGATACGCTTGTCATAATGATCTATTGTACGACCTCACTGGGAAACGAAAAATCACCAACGGTAAATTTAATCACCGTACCTTTTATATTAAATTTTTCACCAATCATATCGGATAGTTTCTTTATATCATTTTTGTGTGTTATCGGACCAATTAATACCGCGAACCACCGCTGTTTTAACTGAATCACAAAAGCTGATATTTGCAAGGTTCTTAATTTTGCCAATAACGCTTCCGCCTGTTGACGTTGACTAAAGGTCGATGTCTGTATAAACCAAACCGGTTTGAGTGCTTGTTTGGCTTTTAATTCATCAGCGGACAAATACGACGACTGAACAGCGTTATTAATGGCTTTAACCAGGCTGTTCTTTGCCTGTAGATCAGTCTCGCCAGAAAATTGTGCCATAATTGTTTGCCAAAAGCCTAACCATGCTGTGGGTATACCCAAGGACTTGCGTACATTATTATCAATAGCATACTGCTGTGTTTGTGCCAATGGCGGTGATGGCAAATACATTTCCACTGTTTTTTGTTGTTGTACGTCATACCATACCATCGGCAAAATAAGCAGCACGAGAGCAATGATGGCAACCAGAATTGTTATAACATGCTTGAATTTTATCGACATACGCTTATTGTACTGACAAAAGTTGAGAAATTATATAAAAAGAACCAAAAATGACAATGATGTCATTGGCTTTAGCCGCTCGCATTACGGCTTCATAAGCCTCTGTAGCTTGATTAAAACATTGCCCGCAAGCTAGTATTTCAGCAATCGCTTGACTGGGCATGGCCTGCGGATGGAGTAAATCAACAAGATACCAATCATCAACCCAAGCTTTCATTGGCGTTAACATTGCTTTCACATTTTTATGTCGCAAAGCCCCAAATAACGCAAAATGCCTGCCTTGAGCAGAAAATGATTGCAATTTTTTTAATAACACGGCGACAGCGGCTGGATTATGCGCCACATCACAAACAACAGTGGGATGATGACGGATAATTTGACAACGTCCTGCCAGCTTAATGTCACGCAATCCCTGAATAATCGCCGTTTCCGCTACCGCAAGCGTTGATTGCAATACATCAATCGCCATTAAAGCACTCGCCGCGTTTTGGGTTAACACCGACGGATACGGCAATTGTTTATAAACCGTCTCAGGACCTGACCAGTCCCAATCATCGGTTTTCTCAGTAAACATAAATGCTTTACCCAATTGATAATAAGGACAGTGTTGACTCGCGGCAATGGCGGCAACACTTGGCGGTGGCGATGGATCACCACAGATCACCGGTTTGCCATCACGCGCCACACCCATTTTACAAGTGGCAATTTCATCACGGGTATTGCCTAATATTTCACAATGATCTAAATCAATAGTGCTAATCAGCGCGACATCGGCGTCAATAACATTAATCACATCATAATTACCACCAATACCGGCTTCGAGAATGATAATATCCGGTTTTTTTTGTATAAATATCAACAATCCCGCTAAGGTGGCGTAGTGAAAATAGCTGAGTGGTAAATCATTACATTGATGGGCGATGTGAGCAAATGCCTCACATATCTCCTCATCAGGTGCCATGTGACCATCAACACAGATACGCTCGTTAAATGTTATTAAATGTGGTGAAGTCACTGTCGCTGTTTTATAGCCCGCGGCTTGATAAATAGCCGCTAATGTGGCAACACAAGAGCCTTTGCCATTGGTGCCGACTACCGTAATCACCGGACAAGTAAAATGACCAAGACCAAGTCGCCGGGCAGCTTCTTTAACCTTTATAAAACGTTGCTCGGAATTGAGTTGAGCAACTGGCCTAGTACTGAGTAGATCATCTAACCAACTTGCCAGGCTTTTAGGCATATCTTTATCAACTGCTGGCGGAATCAGATTCGGATTCAGTTTGATTATCGAGCAAAGGCAGTGATGATTGTCGGGTTAATTTCATTAACAGTCCGGCTACTTTTTCGCGCATTCGCCGGCGGTCCACAATCATATCGATCGCGCCATGTTCTAATAAAAATTCACTGCGCTGAAATCCTTCGGGCAGCACTTCTCTTACCGTCTGCTCAATCACTCTGGGACCGGCAAAACCAATAAGCGCTTTCGGTTCAGCAATAATCACATCACCGAGCATCGCCAGACTCGCGGAAACACCACCGGTTGTCGGATGCGTTAATACGGATATATACGGGATACGTTTTTCCGCCAGTTCTGCCAAAATGGCGCTGGTTCTTGACATCTGCATCAGTGAATTTAAACCTTCCTGCATCCGCGCGCCACCACTGGCGGAAAAACAAACCAAGGGGATATGTTTTTCCAAGGCGCGCCGCCCTGCTCGCACAAAGCCTTCACCCACCGCGTTCCCCATGGACCCGCCAATAAACTTGAATTCAAACGCGCAAGCCACAACGGCCAAATTAAACAAATTTCCTTCCGCGACAACTAAGGCATCTTTATGACCGGTTTTCTTTTGCGCGCTGTGTATACGATCCTTATATTTTTTGGTATCACGGAATTTTAAGATATCAACGGCTTCAACATCATCAGCAAAAATTTCCATCGAGTCTTTATCAAAAAAATGTTCCAAGCGTTCTTTGGCTGGAATATACATATGATGACCACATTTAGGGCACACATTAAAACTCCTTGATAATTCACCGCGATATAATATTGCCTGACAATTGTCACATTTCGTCCACAATCCTTCAGGAATATCTTTTTTATTACCATTCTGTTCTATTTTTGACGAAAATATATTTTTAAGCCAGCTCATTTATCTTATCTCAATCATCATCGCTTTTAGAAACATAAACTAATAATACCTTTTGGGACTATTGTTACCTGAATCTTTTTTTAATTTCTCGATTCTAACAGTCTCTTCATACTATGCTGATAATAGCAAAAAGTCAAATTATCCTTTTCTTGGTAGTGCTATGAACTATTGAGCTATGGACGATAAAAACGATGTAATACAATCATCGCAATAATCGACAGCACGACAGAAATGGCTAATAGCATGGTACACACCACATGCAATCCGGAAACAAAGGGCAATACTTTATTGCGCGAATAATGTTCAAGTATGGCAGCTGTAATCGCCAGCATCACAATACCAATTAAATTCATGATGGTATTCATCGCGCCGACAATAAAACCACTATCTTCCGTGGTAGCCAGTTTGGACAAGCCCAAAGGCACGGCAATGCCATTTCCCGCGCCCCAAGCTGAACCAAACAAAATAAACGCGATCACCACTAACCATATCGGTCCATAGGCTTGCAGCCGCGTAAATAACAATAAACTGACAATTGACAAAGCGCATACCGCGTAACAAACCCCTCGCGGTCCTTTTTTACCAAGATAGGATCCTGACACTGCTGGCCCAATCATGGTCATCAGCGTCATTGAAAAGAGTATAATACCCACCCAGTGTGTACTCAGCCCGACTGATTTGTGCAGATACAACGTCATCATGAAGATCACCCCCCACGGCAGCGCGATGGCAATAATAAAGATGAGTAACCCTAGCGTAAAGCCGGCGTTGGCAAAGAGTGTCAGGGAAATAAGCGGCGCACAAACACGACGCTCTATCCCAATAAAAATAAGCAGCGCGATGACCGAAACAATAAAAGCGGCAATAATTAAATGCGAAAGCCAACCGTAAGTATTCCCTTCACTGACAGCAAACACTAAAGCGCTGATACTGATAATCAGCAGCGACACACCCCACCAATCAACCGGCGGCGGATGCAATTTTTTTGACTCTTTGAGGATAGGTAAGCAGATGATGAAACTGATGACTGTCAGCGGCACATTAAACAAAAATATCCATCGCCAATTGAGTAAACTCACAATCACACTGCCTAACAAAGGCCCTATGGCAAAGCCGACACCAAGAAAGCTGGCATAAATACCCAATGCTTTTGGCCGCTCATCCTCTGGGAAGGCATTGGCAATAAGCGCCATGCCACTGGGAAAAATAGCAGCGCAAAACAGGCCTTGAAGTACACGCATGGCGATCAGCATATGTATTGAGTGCGCCAATCCCGCGCCTAAAGAAGCTAAGGCAAAACCGCCTGCGCCCAGATAGAAAAAAACGCGCCGCCCTTTCAGATCGGCAAGTCGCCCCATAGCAACCAGAAATCCGACAAACAACAGACCAAAACCACTCATCAACCACTGTAATTGCGCGACTGACGCGTGCAATTCATTTTGGATGGGCGCTAAGGCGGTATTGACAATGGCATAATCAACACCCAGTGCCACGGTAACAATGCCCGTGCCTATAAGCACTAACCACTTATAGTTTTCAGATTGTGACATGGATTAATTCCTCATATTTCGAAATATCGCATTACCTTACAGTATTTTCTTATTTTGTAAAGGCGTTTAAAAAAGTACCGGCACCGCGGGCAATTGGTAGTCATCCGGATAGGTCACCTTGGTTAAATACAGACCATCCGGACGAGCAGTGACACCACCCAAATCGCGTCGACGGCTATTCAATACTTGCAATGCCCATTTTGGCTCAGCTTCATTGGCGCCTATGGCGATTAATACACCGGCAATATTACGGACCATATGGTGCAAAAACGCATTAGCTGTTACTTTTAAAACAATTAAATCGCCTTGCCGATGTACTGATAGATGATGAATGGTTCTTATCGGTGATTTCGCCTGACAAGCACTGGCGCGAAAGGCACTGAAATCATGTTCGCCAATAAGATATTGTCCCGCTTGTGCCATGCTTTCCGCTGATAAGGGATACTTTATCCAAGTAAACTGTCTTGCCATACA
The DNA here is from genome assembly GCA_039190005.1 of Pseudomonadota bacterium. Lineage (GTDB taxonomy): Bacteria > Pseudomonadota > Gammaproteobacteria > UBA12402 > UBA12402 > JBCCYM01. The sequence goes on along the minus strand of JBCCYM010000023.1, from coordinate 6,698 downwards.
AGCGGGACGACTTTGATGATTGTAGATGATGTAACAATAACTTCTGGCTGTGGCGGCAAACCGCGCGTGAAAAGACGGCAAAACTGTTGTTGCCCATTTGACGGCAATATCCGCGGGCAAAAAAGCGTTAATACCCAACAACCAATTATGATCCTGACGATCGGCCTCGGTTTCAAAATGAACAACCTGCCCTAACGCATGCACCCCTTTATCAGTTCGCCCGGCGCAAAACAGTTCGACAGGATGATTTGCCACACGCGCGACGGCGCGTGTTAATTCTTCCTCAACAGTACGCAGATTCAGTTGTTGCTGCCAGCCATGAAACCGTAAACCATGATATTCAATGCCAAGCGCGACTTTCATGATTGGTCTTATTATACCAGACAATACGCCAGTTTATTCACTCGGTTAGCTAATTCTCTAACCAAGTTCGTCAATTTTGTCGCGTCAATGACTGCGTCTGACTGTACTTTTGCCAGCAATTCATCGAAATAGACAAAACTCGCTTTATTTTCCTTACACCAGGTATCAACCGTATTTTCAATCGCTTTAGCGTCACTTTGATTTTGTTGGTATAACACCACCGTGGCTAATTTTCTCAGATATAAATCGACATCATCACGCAGTCCAGTACGCAATAATGCCTCCCATGACTGATTGGGTTTAAGCTCGGTAATTTTTCGTCGCAGCCAGTTTAGCTTCATTTTTTCGCCAATAAGGTAATAGGCTTTGGCAATATCTTTAACCGGCCAACGGTAGTTGAGAAAAATCTCGACAATATCCAAAACAGACGACAAAGGCACCACCGAAGCGATCCGGCAAGAAATCTTTTTAGGCGCGCCCGCCTCCATCAACAGTTGGGTCAAATCTTCGTAATTTTTTTTATCTTCGCCGATAAGCCAGTAGGACAAGCTATTGGATAAGATGGCAATCGGTTCAGCAAATTTAGACACGGTTTTATTAATATTCAAATCGTCACTGTAATTGTACAAAAACCATCGTGTCGAACGACGGATTAAGCGATTGAGTTGGCGCATCATCGAAAACTGGGTATCGGTATCAATTTGCAGATCAAGCCTTTCAATTTGATGCCACAAACTCTTTTTACCAAACACCTTCTGTGAAATGGTAAACGCCCGCACAATGCTTTCAACCGAGGCGCCGCTCTCTGAATGTAAGCGCAAAATAAAGGTTAAGCCCATTTCATTGACAAGGGTGTTACTTACTTGGGTGGCAATAATTTCCCGTCTTAGGATATGGTTTCGCATTTCAGATTCAAACCGTTCACCAATAACCTTAGGGAATTCAAACCATAACATTTTTGACAGGTACTCATCTTCAGGCACGGTTGACGCTAATATATGTTCTTTTAAGTTATTTTTGCTGTAAGCAAACAGCACAGCAATTTCAGGACAAGTAAATCCTTTTCCTTTTGATTTGCGCGTGTTCAATGTTTTTTCACTCGGCAAAAACTCCAGGTCGACATCCAGTTTTCCCCGTTCACTTAATCGATTCATGAATCGAGAATACATACCGGTGTTATTTGCCGCGCGAATCGCGGATAAACTAATCGCTTGTGCCTGACGGTAATTATTGCGCAACACTAACTCAGCGACTTCATCGGTCATGTCCACCAATAAGGCGTTACGCTCCTCTAAAGTGAGTTTGTTATTGGCGATGGCATCGGCAAGTACAATTTTAATATTGACCTCATGGTCAGAACAGGTCACACCCGCAGAATTATCAATGAAGTCGGTATAAATACGTCCACCGTTTAATTCATATTCAATACGTGCCAACTGGGTTAAACCTAAATTCCCCCCCTCACCCACAACTTTGCAGCGCAGCTCGTTGGCATTGACACGAATATTCTGATTAGCACGATCATACAAACTACTGTTTGTTTCATGAGAAGCTTTGACAAATATGCCAATACCGCCATTCCATAATAAATCCACTTCCATACGCAACAAATCAGCAATTAATTCATCCGGCACCGCTGTTTCTTTAGTAACCCCGATTAATTGTTGTATCGCCGGCGAAAGTTTAATTGATTTATCAGAGCGATTAAACACACCACCGCCCTTAGAGATGAGTTTAGCATTATAGTCCATCCAGGTAGAACGTGGCAAATCAAACAAGCGTTTACGTTCCTTAAAACTTTTGTTTGGATCAGGATTTGGATCGATAAAAATATGAAGATGATTAAATGCCGCTATCAATCGTGTGTGTTTTGACAATAACATCCCGTTACCGAAAACATCGCCTGACATGTCACCAATACCGACAACAGTAAAACCATTACGCTGAATGTCGCGTCCAAGGGCGCGAAAATGCCGTTTGACCGATTCCCACGCGCCTCTAGCCGTAATGCCCATTTTTTTATGATCGTAGCCGGTAGAACCACCGGAAGCAAAGGCATCGCCCAACCAAAAATTATGGGCGATGGCTAGCTCATTGGCAATGTCAGAAAATGTTGCCGTACCTTTATCGGCAGCGACAACTAAATAGGGATCATCATCGTCATATCTTACCACATCAACGGGTGGCACAACTTTCTTATTAACAATGTTGTCAGTAATTGACAACATTGCCTGAATAAATAAACGATAACAGCGTACACCTGCGGCGTGAACTTCATCGCGCGATGCCGTTGGCGCGATATGTTTTACCACAAAACTACCCTTAGCGCCCTGAGGGATAATACAGGCGTTTTTAACCTGTTGTGCTTTCATCAAGCCTAAGGTTTCGGCACGAAAATCTTCCCGTCGATCCGACCAGCGCAAACCACCGCGGGCGACTTTAGAATAACGCAAATGCACACCCTCAAATTCGACACTATACACATATAGTTCAAACATAGGACGTGGCAGCGGAATATCACGAATTAATTGCGGATTAAATTTGAATACCAAATAAGGTTTATTGTTCGCGAACGTTCGCGCCTGGAAATAATTGACTCGCAGTGTGGCTTTTATAAACTCTAAGTAACGATAAAGAATACGGTCTTGATCAAGGTTTGTGACCTGATTCAATAAGGTCATAATTTTTCGTTCTTTGGCATGCATCGCCTTTTCTGACCGCTTGACACGCGGATTGAATTTCATATTAAAAAAGCTTACCAAACATTGCGTAATATCAGGATTGCTATTGAGTGTCTCGGCAATATAGATCGCGCTGAAATTGATACCCAATTGCTGAAAATACCGGGCATACGCTCTTAACATGGTGACTTCCTGCCAGTTTAAGTTTATGGTCAATACAAGTTTGTTAAACGCATCATTACTGATTTCACCAAACCATATTGCCGCGAAAGCGCTCTGAAAATGGGATTTTGATTGCGATAAATCGACAACATCGCCGGCAATGTAATGCATATCAAAATCATTAATCCAAACACATTTATTGCCATTGCTGCGAATAGGATAAGGTCGCTCACCAATCACACGTAAGCCCATATTTTCCAATATCGGCAAGGCATCCGATAATGGGGTTGTCTGATAAAATTGAAACACTTTAAAACGGATAAACCCTCGCTCATCTTTAGGATCATAAAAATCCATGTCTAACGGTTTATCGGCGCTGAGTTTTTCTATTTTTTCAATATCCTCAACGGCCGCGTCAATCGAAAAATTTTCCTGATAGTTAACCGGAAACGCGGCTTTGTATTTATTGTAATACTGTAAACCATCAATTCTGCCATAACGCTTGGTTAAGGCATCAAACAACCTGTCACGCCAGGTTTTACTGATTTCAACAAGTTGTTTTTCAATATGATTAATACTCGGTATGCGAAGTTTTTTCTGCGCGACAACATGGATAATATAGTGAATACATACCAGAACTGATTCAGAAAAAAGCGGTTCATAAGAAATTTCATGACCATTCAATTCACTAAAAAGAATCGATTCCATTTGTTCACAAAGATAGGTGTTAAATTTATCTCTTGGCACAAAAATAAAACATGAATAAAATCGACCATAGCTATCTTTACGAATAAAAAGTCGAACTTGTTGGCGGTCCTGTAAATGTAATATCCCCAGTGATAGTTTTAATAATTCATCCGATGACGCCTGAAACAAATCATCTCTCGGTAAATTCTCTAAAATATTGATAAGCGCTTTCCCGGCATGACTATCCGGTTTGAATGTTGATTGTTTGATAATTTTAGCCACTTTAAGACGGATAAAAGGTATGGCATAGGTACTACTGTTATAAACACTTGACGTATATAACCCTATAAAGCGCCGCTCACCAATAAATTTACCCTGCTTATTAAAACGCTTCACGCCGATATAGTCGGTATAAGCCGGTCGATGAATTGTCGCTCTGGTGCGCGTTTTAGCAAAAATAAGCACCTGCTTTGAAGAAAGCATACGTAGCGCTTCAGCGGGTAGCTTAGAAAGATAACGTATCGATACCTTACTGTTAGAACGCAACACACCCAAACCCGTTTTTGTGATCGATTTGAGCACTTTTTCGCCTTGTTCAGTGGTATATTTATAATCCCGACAACCTAAAAAGGTAAAATTGTTATTCTCCAACCATTGTAAAAATAGTTTAGTTTCATCAATCTCCGCTTTATTTAAAGCCGGCGGACATAAATCAAGTTCAGCAATCGATGCCACTACCTGATGACGCATCTTGCGCCAATCTTTGACAATAATTTTGACATCATTTAATATTTTTTTAAGATTTTTTTCAATTAACAGTAATGTTTGTTTATTCGATTGATAACTGACCTCAATATAAATGGCTGACTCGGTTAATGATTGACTGCTAGCCTTCCTCCCGACTGGAATAATTTTTTCGACAATATGATGCTTGTCACGCTCGATTTCCATGGCACCTGAACTGATAATCAGATAAGTTGAAAAATTCATTCGATCAATTTCCATGCGTATTGAATCAATCAAAAATGGCATGTCATCATAAGCAATTTGAATGATACTATGAATAGATTTCCAACCGTCTTTCTTAATTGTTGGATTAAACGCGCGAATTCTAAGCTGTCCAGGTCGGCGTTGTTGTATCAACTGCCAATGCGATATTAATTGACCATAGAGTTCCTCTACTTTTTTTTCATAGAGATCACGGTTAGAAATTCTACTAAGATAGCGTCGCGCGAACTGAGTGATTAGCTTATGATCTTTTACGTTTGTTCTGATCAGCGCTAGAACATTACTAACAATTTTTTTGGCTTCTTTCTCTAACATGGTCTAGTCTCACTGTTTATCGTCGGCTTTTCCAAATTTTTCATCATACCATGAATCCATATTTTGACGCATAATAGGGGTATATTACGCTTTAGTTTAACTAACATCAAACTGAACATACCTTATCTTTTTTTCTTCCATACATCTTCCCGACGCAAATAATTAGGCATAATTGTCGATGCCGGATGATAATCAGCTGAAAGAAATTTGATCCGTGCCAAATCAATAATGGCTTCCGCTGTCGGAAAGCAGTTTGGTGTTACTGTCGCGGTTTTCTCATCTAAACCAACGAGTAAGCTATCCGAACGATCTTGCCAGACCATGCCAGCGTAGCACCAATCTTGATTGATTTCAGATAAAGGCAAATCGCCAATATTTACTAATCTATCACTATAAATTTCTTCCATAATATTATGATTATTAATATAATAACCACCAACATAAATTTGAGACATGCCGGCATCCAAGGCGGCAAGAATTCGCGGATGGTTAAACTGCCGATAACAGGATTGCGCCAATGTTTGCAAGGTTGACACGACAATAACGGGCAAATTTAAACCTAAAGCAAGACCTTGAGCTATCCCGGCAGCAATACGAATGCCGGTAAAACTGCCAGGACCATCACTGAAAGCCAGCGCGTCAAGATCCGCCAAACGCATATTAGCCTCCGCTAACAAAGCTTCAATCATGGGCAATATAAGACGATTGTGCTGACGAGGCGCTAATTCAAAACGGCTATAAAGATGGCCATTGGCAAGCAAGGCGGCAGAACAGGCTTCTGTCGCTGTATCAAAAGCTAAAATTGATATACTCACTTTTCAAGATACTGTAACTTATCTTTTACCTCAGCCCATTTATCCGCGTCTTCAGGCGGATCTTTGCGTTCAGTAATATTGGGCCACTGCTTTGCCAACTCCGCGTTGAGGGCAATAAAATCATAATACTGCTCGGGTAAATCATCTTCCGAGTAAATGGCATCGACAGGACATTCCGGCTCACATAACGCGCAATCAATACACTCATCCGGATCAATCACCAAAAAATTGGGGCCTTCATAAAAACAATCTACCGGACAGACTTCAACACAATCAGTATATTTACACTTAATACAGGATTCAGTGACAATAAAGGTCATAACAATACTTTAAAATCATCAATGGTGCCCGGGGCCGGAGTCGAACCGGCACGGTTCGTGAGAACCGAGGGATTTTAAGTCCCTTGCGTCTACCAATTTCGCCACCCGGGCATAGGAATTAACTTAACCAAACAACTTTAGAAATAATTGAACAATGGTAAACAATATTCACTTAACTTTCAATTAAAATTTCAAGATTACAATGCCTAAGTGGTCCCTGAGCCTGTTTGCCCTGAGCTTGCTTGCCCTGAGCCTGCTTGCCCTGAGCCTGTCGAAGGGTCGAAGGGTCGAAGGGCATCACAAGTTTTCCGAGTGCGCGCTTTGGCTTCGACAAGCTCAGCCATCTT